>JANYKD010000389.1 GCA_025361735.1 Phycisphaerales bacterium | reverse complement strand
CTTGCCCGTGCTCCACGGGCAAGGGTACTTGCCCATGCCACCCGCCAAAGAAGTCAATTCGATCCAGTCGCCTACTTCCCCATCGGCTTCATCGTCATCGGATCGCGCAGCGGCACATCCGTCACCGGACCCGCCGAAAGTGATTCCAGCTTGACCGGATGATCGGGGTGACCCTTGAGGACGTCTTCCTTCGGGCCGACAATCAGAAGCACAACCTTTTCCGGCAATAGATACTTCTTCGCCACACGCTGTACATCGGCGATGGTGACGGCGTCGATCTTGGTGCGATACGTCTTCCAATAGTCAGGGTCTGTGACATAGCGGCCGGTCACTTCCTCGGCGGCCAGCGCCGCGGCCGTCTGATCCGCATTGGAGAATGTCCGCGGGAAGGTCTCGATGAACGAACGCTTGGCCGTGTGGAGTTCCTGTTCGCTGACCGGCTCGGCGGCGATGCGCTTCATCTCCTCGAGAACGAGCGCTGCCGCATAGACGACCGTACGCGATTTGCTTTGGTAGGCGGCCACGAATGGCGCGGCGTAGTAAACGCCGCCGTGGAATGCGGAACTCGCAGAATAAGCCAGGCCCTCATCCGAACGGACGCGCTTGGTGATGCGCGAGGTGAACCCGCCGCCGCCAAGAATCTTGTTCATCACCTGCACGGCGAAGTAGTCCGGATCGTCCCGGCGAATACCGGGCAGCATCAGCGACACGCGACCCTGGTTGACGGCCTTGTCGACAATGCGAATGCCCGGTGCGGCAAACACCGGATTCGCGGGGATCGGCGGGGCCGCGTTAGCAGCGGTCGGCCAGTCGCCCAGCAGCGTCTCCAGTTTGGCGGCCATGGCCTTGGGCTCAAAGTCCCCACTGACGGCCAGCACGAAGTTCACCGGGTGGAACCACTGGCGATGGAAGGCGACCAGATCGTCACGCGTGATTGATTCGAGGGACGCGGCCGTGGCGTGGTGATTCGTGAAGAACTCCTCGCCGAAACCGAGGAACGCGCGTTCGCGGGCCTCAATCGCGGCCGAATCATCATTGCGTTCGTGCATGGACTGGAGGCGACGCTGTTTCGCAAGAGCGAGCCGATCTTCCTGAAAACGCGGAGCGGTGAGCACTTCGCGAAGGATCGAAAGTCCTTCATCCAGATGGTTGGTGAGGAGATTGAGGCTGACGGCCATCTGCGTGTCCGTGGCGCTCGCGCCGAGCGAGGCCGCGAGGAACTCCAGACGCTCATCCAGCTCCGGCGCGGTCTTGGAGCGAATACCGCCCTGGGTCAGCAGGCCGGCCATGAGTTCATTGAGCGGCTCCTTGCCGAGCGGAACCATGTGATCGCCGACACGGACCAGCACCACAATGTTGATCAGCGGCCGCGTGCGATCCGGGACCAGATACGCGACCGAGCCGGCGGCGAGCTTCACGCGATAGTCGGCCGCGTTGGGCGGGTTGTAGACCAGAGGCGGGAACGCGAGCTTCTCGGGCCGGTTGGGGATGGATGTGTCCACCTGAGCCGCGACAGTAAAGCCGGCAAGCACAACAACTGCGACTGCAAGCGAGCGAATCAGCGTATGAATATGACTGGTCATGGTATGTCTCTCTGCTTTTGTAGCACAGGCATGTCGCCTGTGTCCTCGATACTCCAACAGCCTGGATGTCCTCACCGCGCCGGCCGAACCGGCCGCGTCGTCGGAGCCGGACGTTGCGCCCCGGCCTTCCGCGTCATGTAGGCAACGGCACGATTGTTGGCCGTGAAGTACTGTGCGGCCACACGGCGGATATCGGCGGCCGTCACCGCCTGAATCTTCGCGCCGGCCTCGTTGATCTCCCGCCAGTCGCCCTTCGCTTCGCTGCGGATGACCTGCATGAAGATCGGGAAGTTGCCCGACAGGCGGCGATACTCGGCGGCCGCGAACTGATTCTTCACCTTTTGAAGTTCGTCGGCCGGGACGTCTTCGCGGACCAGGCGGGCGATCTCGGCGTAGATCGCCTGCTCACATTCCGCAAGCGTGTGCCCTTCGCGAAGCGCGGCGGAAATCCCGAAGGCGCCGCCCCACCGCTCGCTGTCCTGGGCGGCCGACACCTGGGTCGCGAGTTTGCCGTCGAGAACCAATGCCTTGTGGAGCCGCCCCGTGCGGCCCGAACAAAGCCGCGCCATGACCTGAAGCGGATAGGAGTCGCGATGCTGGAAGGGCACGGTGTGCCAGTTGATGCTGACCTCCGGGTTGGCCTCGACCTCGGCGTTCATGCGTTTCTCGACGGGGTGGCCGGGGTCGAAGGTGAGCATTTCCGGCGGGTTGTTCTTGCCGCGGGGAATGCGATCGAAATACTGGTTGGCAAGTCGCTCGGCGTCTTCGGGCTTGAAATCGCCGACGAGGATCAGCGTGATGTTCTGCGGCGAATAGTAGAGCGAGTAGAACTCGTCGGCCTGGGCCTTGGTGATGGCCGGAACATCGGACGGCCAGCCGATGATCGGCCAAGCGTAGGGATGGCCGCCCCAGAAGAGCGTCTCGAACGCTTCCTCGGCTTTCCCCGTGGGCGTGGACTCGGTGCGCATGCGGCGTTCTTCAAGAACCACATCGCGCTCGGAGTAGAACTCGCGGAAGACCGGGTGAAGCAACCGGTCGGACTCCATCCACATCCACAGTTCGAGCTTGTTGGAAGGGACGTTGATGAAATAGACAGTCTCATCGCGATCCGTGAAGGCGTTGAGGCCGGACCCGCCGGCCGTCGTGTAGACGAGGTCGAACTCATCCTTGACCATGAGCGAGCGTTGCTCGGTGACGAGCTTGTCGAACTGCTGCTTGAGTTCGCGCCAGCGCGGCGTGGCGTTCTCGGGTTTGAAGATGTCGTCGATCTCGCCGCGTCGCCAAGCAGCGCGCATCTTGGTCTCCTCCTGGCGCATGAGGTCGCGGACGCGTTCCTGCTCGGCGATGATCTGCTGGTCCTTGCCGGGATCCTTGGTGCCGATGTTGGGCGTGCCCTTGAACATCATGTGCTCGAACAGGTGAGCAATGCCGGTGATGCCCGGCCGCTCGTTGGCACTGCCAACATGCGCGACCCAGCCGCCGGCGATCGTGGGCTCGGCGTGGCGCTCGACCATGAGCAGGTGCATCCCGTTGGGCAGGATCTTCTCGACGACAGGGACCTGTTGTGCTGACAGACCCGTGGCGAGCAGTGCCAGGCAGAGTCCCGCCAGTCCGGTGCGGTGGGTGAGATATCGCATGTCGCCACGGTTAACTTTGCCGCCGGCCAATGTCAAGCACAAACCGGCACATGACGTACCCGTCTTTTTTGCGGTCGAGGTAGGGACCGCTCGCCGAGCGGTCCGTTTCGCACGCCAAGACGGCGGTTTCGGCGAAACCGCCCTACCTTTGCCAAGTAAGACGGGCAGACCCGGTCCAAGGCCGCCTCAACCCCGACGCCCTTTGCGAGTATCATCCTTACCATGAGAATCACCTTACGCGCGTTTCTGAACCGTCACACCCGAACCCTGAACCCCCTGCTCGCCCTGGCACTCTTCCTGTGCTGTGCCGCCAGCATCCCCGCGGCCGCACAGGCGGCCGACTTCTTCGTCGCGCCGACCGGCAACGATGCCTGGTCCGGCAAGCTGGCCGAGCCCAAGGCCGACAAGTCCGATGGGCCGTTCGCGACGCTCGACAAGGCCCGCGCCGCCGTGGCCGAAATGCGGAAAGCACAAGCCAACCGCGCCACGCCCGTCACCGTGCTCATTCGCGGCGGGAACTACTCGCTGGCATCCACGTTGACTTTCACGCCCGCCGATTCGGGGACGGAGATATCGCCCACCATCTACGCCGCAGCGCCGAACGAAACCCCGGTATTCTCGGCCGGGCGCGTGCTCAGCGGATTCAAAGTCGAAAATGGCCGGTGGACCCTCGTCATTCCCGAAGTCAAAGACGGCAAATGGAATTTCTGCCAGCTCTGGGCCGACGGCCAGCGGCGCTTCCGGCCGCGGCTGCCCAAGAATGGCTACTTCCTGATTGCCGACGCCCTGCCTTCGACCGAGAAGACCGGCAAGAAGGGGTTCGACCGCTTCAAGTTCGCGGATGACAACATCAAGGGCACCTGGGCCAATCTCTCGGACGTCGAGACCATCGTTTTCCACACCTGGACCATGTCGCGGTTCCGCATCGCAAACGTGGACGAAGCACAGAAGGCCGTCACTTTCACCGGCCACACGCGCAGCACACAGTCCTGGGGCGCCATGCCCAAGAACCGCCGCTATTTCGTCGAGAACGTCAAGGAGGCTCTTTCCGAGCCCGGCGAGTGGTATCTCGATCGGCCGACAGGCGTACTGACCTACATCCCCATGCCCGGCGAAGATCCGGCCAAGACCCAGATGATCGCGCCGGTGCTCGACACCGTGCTGGTCATCAAGGGAGACCCCGACAAAGACCAACCCGTGGCCCACCTTACCTTCCGCGGCCTGACGTTTGCACACAACAACTGGGTTTCGCCGGCCGAGGGCAACAGTTACCCGCAGGCCGAGGTCAACCTGCGTGCCGCCGTCACCGCCGACGGCGCGAGGAATTGCCTCTTCGAGAATTGCACTGTCCGCAACACCGCCAACTACGCCATCGACCTGGGCACCGCCTGCAAGAACAACTCCGTCGTCAACTGCACGCTCGATGACATGGGCGCCGGCGGCGTGAAGCTCGGCACGACCAACCTCCCGTCCGAAGCGAAGCAGGCCTCAGACAACATCGTCAAGAACTGTGTCATCGCCCACGGCGGCCGGCTGCACCCGGCGGCCGTCGGCGTCTGGATCGGCCAGTCGCCCAACAACACCGTCGACCACAACACCATCACCGACTTCTACTACACCGGCCTCTCCCTCGGCTGGACCTGGGGCTACGGCAATCACGCAGGCCAGCACAACACGCTGACCTGGAACCACGTCTACAACATCGGCCAGGCGGTCCTGTCGGACATGGGCGGCTTCTACTCGCTCGGCAACGCCGAGGGGACCACGCTCAACCACAACCTCTTCCACGACATCGACTCTTTCGATTACGGCGGATGGGGCATCTACTTCGACGAAGGCACGACGCACCTCCTGGCCGAGAACAACATCGTGTATCACGCCAAGACCGGCGGCTTCCACCAGCACTACGGCAAGGAGAACATCTTCCGCAACAACATCGTCGCCTTCTCGCGACTGGACCAGCTCCAGCGCACACGCGACGAGGAGCATCTGTCATTCACGTTCGAGCAGAACATCATCTACTTCGACCAAGGCGTGCTCTTCGGATCCAACTGGAAGAACGACCACTTCAAGCTCTCTCGCAACCTCTACTGGCGCACCGATGGCAAGCCAATTGTCGGCTGGCACGACACGCCATGGACGGCCTGGCAGGCCAAGGGCCACGACGTCGATTCGGTCATCGCCGACCCCATGTTCGTCGATGCCGCGAAGTTCAACCTCACCCTGAAGCCCGGCTCGCCGGCCGAGAAACTCGGCATCAAGCCCATCGACCTCACCGGCGTCGGCAGCACGCTGCCCGTGCCCGCGGCGCCCAAAGCGCCGGCGTTCCCGATTCCCGATGCGAAGTTGCCGCGAAAATGACGGGCGAAGGACGGGAAACTCGGATGGCTTCGAAACACAGAGAAGGACGAGGGCTTCGAGCCAGCTCGATCTTCCTGGCTGGTCCTTTCCCGGCCCCACTCACGATGGCGGATGTCGGCAGGTCGGGGGTGATGCACTGATTGAAAGGAGCGGAGTTTCATGCTTGACAACATTGACCTCGGTTATGATCCGGCCGGATACGCCGGTCCGTTTGACGAAGCGGAGATGCGTGCCTTTGAAGCATGGCTTCAAAGATGTGAGAACGAGCGAATCAAGTTCGATCCGGACTATGTGGAACATCTGCGAATTCATCACGGTGGCTCCCCGAAGAGCCGGTATTTCAAGACTGCCACGGGAACAGATCACGTTGTCGTTCGTTTCCTCAACTTCCTCCCCGGCAGTTTCAAAGGCCCGTTGGCTCAATACGGAGTAGAGGGCACATGGGGTCTTATTGACGACCGGCTTGGGAAGAACCTGATTCCCTTCGCTGAACTGTTTGCCGGCGACATGCTGTGTTTCGATTATTCCGGGGAGGGGCGCCCATCGGTCGTAGTCTGGTTCCATGAGCGATCCCGGCCGGGAAAGCCGTATACAGAGAAGGTCGCACAGGATTTTCCCGGCCTCCTGGCGGTGCTGCGGCCAGAGTGATCCCTGGGAAAATAGGGGACGGATGTCAGTAGTTGAGACACATCCTGTTCGTCAACTATCCCAACTGACCTGGTATCCTCGCGGCGACACTTTTCGCTCCCGCATGTTCCTCTTTGCTCCTTAGCTCCTTCGCGGTTGATCCTCTTGAATTGAACCGCCGACTAGCAAATGAAGCGACGACGATCGCGATCGGCTCCCGAATACCACACACCGCTTCGTGACTTCGTGTCTTCGTGTTTAATCTTCTTTGATTACGCCGGAACCGCCCCGTGAAACCGCGGTCATCATCGGATAGAATCCCCGCCCTTGTCCGGTCATTCGACCGAGGCGTAGGATTGAAGTCCAGGAATTGATGAGCTCGGTAAAGGGCAGAATGAACGGCAACATGGGAAAGTCCAGCGGTCCAGTCGTGTGTGATTTGTGCGGGCAACCGGCCAAAGTGGTCGGGCCATTCATCGAGATGGCCCCCCGGCCGCCCAAGACGGAAGTGCATCTGGTCTGTGGCCAGTGCCTCCAGTTGGGCTTGACCGTTGTCCAGGCCGACCAGGCGAGGAGCAAGACGAAGCCCGAGGCACTGCGCGTGCCCTGTCCGCAGGAACTGGTCGAGCACCTGGACCGCTACGTGATCGGCCAGGAAGCCGCAAAGATGACCATGGCCGTCGCGGTCGTGAACCATTACAAGCGGCTGTCGGCGCTGGCCGAGCCGACGGATGGGCCGTTCCGCGATGTCGAGCTGTCCAAGAGCAACATTCTCATGGTCGGGCCGACGGGCTGCGGCAAGACGCTGATCGCCGACACGCTGGCCAAGACGCTGGATGTGCCGTTCGCGGTGAGCGATGCGACGAGCCTGACGCAGGCCGGCTATGTCGGCGAGGACGTGGAGTCGTTGCTGCTGCGTCTGATCATGGCCGCCGACGGAAATGTCGCCGCCGCCGAGCGCGGCATCGTCTACATCGACGAGATCGACAAGATCGCCGCCAGCCGCGGCAATGTGTCGATCACGCGCGACGTGGGCGGCGAAGGCGTGCAGCAGGCGCTGCTGAAGATGCTCGAAGGAACGGTCGCCAATGTCCCCCAGGCCGGCGGCCGCAAGCACCCGGAGCAGCAGTACATCCAGATCAACACGTCCAACATCCTCTTCATCTGCGGCGGTGCGTTCATCGGGCTGGACGAAACCATCGGCCGGCGCATCGGCAAGCGGCAGATCGGCTTCGGATCGGAAGCGACGGCCGAGAACGCCGAGCAATCCAAGGACGACCTGCTGTCGCAGGTGACGCCGCACGACCTGCATGAATATGGCATGATCCCGGAGTTCATTGGCCGCTTGCCGATCGTGGTCACGATCCGGCACCTGACCGAGGACCAACTCGTGGAGATCCTGCTCAAGCCGCGGCACGCCCTGATTCGGCAATACCAGAAACTGTTCCATATGGACGGCGTGGATCTCCAATTCACCGAGGGCGCCATCCGGGCCATCGCCCGCAAGGCACACAAGCACGGCTCGGGCGCCCGCGGGCTGCGCAGCGTGGTTGAACAGATCATGATCCCGATCAACTTCCGGATCGCGGAGATCAAGCCCATGGGCAAGTTCACAATCGACGAAGAGACGATCGACGCCGACGGCAAGGCCGATATCGGGAAGCTGATCGAGCGCGTGAAAGCGACGGCTTAATTAGCCCCTTTTCCCACTGGCACTGGCCCGTCGCCGGGCATGCGTCATAATGCAGTCCAAGTATCACCCTTTGGAGTGCGGTGGCATGACACCGCTTTTTCATCGGCGTCACAGCCATCGCTATAGCACCAAGGATGCCACTCTGCGGCCAATTAATGCCAGTCGAGGCCCCTTCCCTGCGATTCGAGCAACCAACCGCCGGTCGAGCGCGCATTGAAAAGCGGTGTCGTGCCACCGCACTCCAAAGACCGGCGATCACGGATTCCGGGTCAGCCCCGCCACAACACGCACCCATTCGTCGGCCATCAACTGATGGCCGCTGTAGGTCGGGTGGACGCCATCCCAGATCCAGTATTCGGCCGGGGCCTTGCGGCACGCGTCGTCGAAGATCTTCTGGAAGTGAACCACCGGCGCGTGGTATTTGGCGGCCAGCTTCTCGACGATCGCCTGGCGCTTCGTCAGCTCCTCACGCTGCCTGTCCCAATTATCTCTGTTGTTCGCCTTGGGCAACCCGAACGGTTCGCAGAGAACCAGTCGGACTGCCGGCAAAGCCTTGACCGTCTCATCGAGCAGGCGGTCGTAAGCTTCCTCGTACTTGTCGGCCGAGATGCCGCGGCCGAGGTCGTTGATGCCGATGAGAATGCTGAGCACGTCGGGCTTGAGGGCAAGCGTGTCCTTGTCCCAGCGTTTGGCCAGGTCGGCAACGGTGTTGCCGCTGACGCCGCGATTGATGAACGTGAGGTTTCGCTCCGGGTATTCGCTCCCGAATTTGGCCGCGATGATGAACGCATATCCGTGGCCCAGGATGTGATTGGGATCCTGGTTGCGGCCACGGTTGCCGTCGGTGATGGAGTCGCCCTGAAAGAGAACGCGGGCGTCCTTGTGGAAGATGGGCATTTCCCCGGCGGGTCTGGTCGTCTGCGCGGCCGCCGCGAAGACGAACAGTCCGAGGAACAATGCGGCCGATTGTACGAGTCTGAGGTTCATGGCGTGGTTTCTCCTTGAGGGGGCGATTGTACGGTAGATCGGGAGTTCAGGTTCGTGGGTTCAAGAGTTCAAAGGTTCAAGAGTTCAAGGGGAAGTCGGAAGTCGCAGAAAATGTCGAATTTTGAAGGGACCGCGAATGGCGTAAATGGTTTGGGCGAATGGAGTTGTGGATGTCGCGGGTGGACGGCGATCGGAAAAACCGATCCGAAAGCGATCCAGAACCGACCCAGAAGCGATCCACAATCAACCTCGAATCGATCCAGAAGCGATATGCGAATGAGCGGAGTTGCAAGTTGTTGGTTGCCAGCTGCCAGTGGGGCGGAATGAGGGGGTGTCCGGACTGGCAACTGTCAACTGGCAACTATCAACTGCTGCCTCGGAATGTTAAAGAGCGGCAGACCGTTGCATGCTAACATAGGCCTTATCTTTGTCAAGTATAAAATGGCGTTTGATGTGTGATGATAGAACTAATATCGGGAGTGGTTCTTGCGGATTTAAGGACGAATTAATCTGGTATTTGATGGCGCGTGGGTTACAATTCGGTGGCCTCGAAGTTGGGTGGCTCGACGTCGGGGGCCGCCGGGGCGATGTTCGGCGGATTCTGCGTCAGCGGAGGTTGCAGTGGGTAGCGATTCGAAGCGATGGGGCCGGAGCGGGTTTCGCGGTGCGCTGCGGCGGGCGGTTTGCGAGGCGATGGAAGAGCGAGTGCTGCTGTCCAAGACGATTTATGTGGACGTAAATTCGCCGGGGCCAACGCGGGATGGGACGGCATGGGGGAATGCGTATGCGGATTTGCAGCTCGCGCTGGGGGCGGCGGCGTCGGGGGATACGGTCAACGTGGCGGACGGAACGTATAAGCCGACGACGGGCACGGATCGGACGATTTCGTTTAGTTTGAAGAATGGTGTCGGTTTGTATGGCGGCTATGCCGGATATGGGGCCACGAATCCGGATGCGCGGGATGTGGCGTCGTATGCGACGATTTTGTCCGGGGATATCGGGACGGCAGGGAGCAATGCGGACAATAGTTATCACGTGGTTGTGGGCAGCGGGATGACCAACACGGCCGTGCTGGATGGATTCACCATTATTGCGGGCAACGCTAATGGAAGCGGCGCGACCTATTGCGGCGGCGGGATGTTCAACTCCGGTGGCAGCCCCACGGTGGCCAACTGCACCTTCAGCGGGAACTCGGCATCTTACGGCGGCGCGATGTACAACGACCATTCCAGCCCCACGTTGACCAATTGCACATTCAGCGGAAATTCGGCATCCGGTGGTGCCGGAATGTACAACGGCATCTCCTCCAGCCCCAAGCTGACCAACTGCGCGTTCAGCGGGAACTCGGCATCCGACGGCGGCGGGATGTACAACTCCGGTGGTAACCCCACGCTGAGCAACTGCATCTTCAGTGGGAACTCGGCATTCGACGTCGGCGGCGGTGGGATGTACAACAACTCCTCCAGCCCCACGCTGGTCAACTGTACGTTCAGCGGGAACTTGGCGACCTCCGGTGCCGGGATGTATATCGATTCCTCCTCCAGCGCCACGTTGACCAGCTGCATTGTCTGGGGCAACAGCCCAGCGTCCTCGCAAATCTATCGATACAGCGGCACCGCAACTGCCACCTACTGCGACATCCAAGGGGGCTTTGTGGGAACTGGCAACATCAATGCCGACCCACAGTTTGTGTGCTCGCCATGGGCAGGACCTGACGGGGTCTTCGGCACGGCGGATGATCAGGGCAACCTGCGCCTGCGGGCTGGTTCGCCGGTCCTGGACGCCGGGTCTAATGCGGCCGTGACGGGGATAGCCACCGACGCGGCCGGCAATACCCCCGCATTCAAGACGGCAGGGTGGACATGGGAGCCTATGAGGGGTCGGTTGCCGTATCGCCCAGGATCATCTACGTGGATATCAATGCCATTGGCGTCCGTTCCGGCGTTTCGTGGGCCGATGCGTTTGCCAGCGTGCAATCGGCGCTGCTGGTGGCGGTTGATGGAGACACCATCCGCATCGCCGACGGGACGTACAAGCCGACTGCCACGACGGATCGCACGATCAGCTTCGCGCTCAAGAACGCCGTTGCCATTTACGGGGGCTATGCCGGTTACGGGGTGGCGGACCCGAACTCGCGGGACATTACGGGCAACCGCACGATCCTGTCGGGAGACATCGGGACGGCCGGCAACAGCACGGACAACAGTTACCATGTGCTGACGGCCAACGCCGGCGCCGGCAGTTCTTCCATTCTCGACGGCGCGAGCGTCACTGGCGGCTACGCCAACGGCACTGGCACGAACCAGTATGATGGCGGCGGGATGTATAACGATCTCTTCTCCAACGCCACGCTGACCAACTGTACATTCAGCGGCAACTGGGCTGTTCACGGCGGCGGGATTTACAACTACGCCGACTCCAGCCCCACGCTGACCCACTGCACATTCAGCGGGAACTCGGCGGGCTCCGATGGCGGCGGGATTTACAACTACACCGACTCCAGCCCCACGCTGACCAACTGCACATTCAGCGGGAACTCGGCATACGACGGCGGCGGGATGTGCAACTACACCTTGTCTAGGCCCACGCTGACCAACTGCACGTTCAGTGGGAACACGACGCAATCATGGGGCAGCGCCGTGTTCGACGGCGGCTACCGTCTCATGTTGACCAACTGTATTCTCTGGGGCAACAGCCCAGCGGCGCTGCAAATCTTCCAAAACGGCGGCGCCCCAACCGTCACCTACTGCGACATCCAAGGGGGCTTTACGGGAGCTGGCAACATCAATGCCGATCCGCTGTTTGTCCGCAATCCCAGTGCCGGCGCAGATGGCAAATGGGGCACGCCCGATGATGACTATGGCGACCTGCGTCCGCAACTGACGTCGCCGGTAATCAATGCCGGAAGTAATGCGGCCGTTCCCCCCACAGTCAACACTGATCTGGCCGGGTGGCCGCGGTTTCTCGACGTGCCGGGTGTTATTGGCACAGGCTTGGGAACTGGACCCATTGTGGATATGGGGGCATACGAACGCGGTATCGACACGGGGCTCTCCGGCAGTTCCATCGCCGAGAACCAGCCGGCCGGGATGACCGTCGGCGTCCTGAGCACGGCCGGCCCGGACGCGGGCGGCACGTACACCTACACATTCGTCAGTGGAACCGGAAGTGCAGGCAATGCGTCGTTCAGCCTTGCTGGGAACACCCTCAAGATGACCGCCAGTTTCGACTACGAAACGCAGAACAGCTACTCCATCCGTGTCCGATCGACGAATTCGGGCGGGCTGTGGACGGAGAAGGTTTTCACGGTCAGCGTGACCAACGTCAATGAGACGCCCACAAACGTCGCCCTCTCGGCCAGTTCGATTCTCGAAAACCGCCCGGTGGGCACGACCGTCGGTGCGCTGAGCACGACCGACCCAGATATCGGTGACACATTCACGTATACGCTCGTGAGTGGCACGGGGAGCGCAGATAACGCCAGCTTCACCATCAGCGGCGGCACGCTGCGGACGGCTGCCATCTTCAATTATGCAACCAAGAGCAGCTACGCAATCCAGGTGCGTACAACCGACGCGGGCGGGCTCTATTTCGAGATGCAGTTCACAATCAACGTAACCACTGTTCCCCAGGCGCCGACGGCCATTGCCCTGTCCGGCAGCAGCGTGCCGGAGAACATGCCATCGGGCACAGCCGTCGGGACGTTGAGCAGCACCGACGCGAATGCCGGAGACACGTTCACGTATACGCTGGTCGGCGGGGCCGGCAGCACAGATAATGCCTCGTTCAGCATCAGCGGGGGCAGTTTGCGCACAACCGCCATTTTTAACTACGAAGTCAAGAGCAGCTACAGCATCCGGATTCGCACAACCGATCAGGGGGGACTCTATTTTGAGAAGGCGTTCGCAATCGGCGTGACCAACGTCAACGAGATTCCTACGAACGTCGGCCTCTCAGGCAGTTTGATCGCCGAAAATCAGCCCGCCGGTACAAGCGTGGGAATGCTCAGCACGACCGATCCGGATGCGGGGGATGGTTTCACGTACACGTTGGTCAGCGGTGTTGGGAGCAACGACAACGCCGCGTTCATCGTGGCCGGGAATGCGTTGGAGACGGCCACCAGCTTCGATTTTGAGGCACAGAGTAGTTACTCCGTTCGCGTTCGGGCGACGGATTCCGGTGGGCTGCGGACAGAGAAGGTGTTTACGGTCAGCGTGACCAATGTCAACGAGGCGCCGACGGACATTGGGCTATCGGGCAGTTCCGTGGCCGAGAATCTGCCGACCGGGACAAGCGTGGGCGTGCTGAGTACCACCGATCCGGATGCGGGCGGGACGTTTACCTATGCGCTGGTGAGCGGAACTGGGAGCGGCGACAACGCCTCATTTGCGATCGTCGGCAATACGCTAAAGACTGCCGCCGGGTTCGATTTCGAGAATAGGAACAGCTACTCGATCCGTACGCGGACGACCGATCAGGGTGGGTTGTGGACTGAGAAAGTCTTCGCGGTCAGCGTGAACAATGCCAATGAAGCGCCGACGAGTCTGGCCTTGTCGGCCGGCAGCATCGCCGAGAATCAGGCAGCCGACACGGTGGTTGGCAACCTGACGACGACCGACCCCGACGTGGGCGACACGTTTACATACACACTGGTGGGTGGGACTGGCGGGACCGACAATGCGTTGTTTACGCTTAGCGGGGGCACGCTCAAGACGGCCGCCAGCTTTGACTATGAGGCGAAGAGCAGCTACTCGATCCGGATCCGCTCGACGGATGCGGGAGGGCTATGGACGGAGAACGCGTTCGCCATCAACGTGACGAACGTCAACGATGCTCCGACGAACATCGGGTTTTCGAGCGTTGTTCTGGCCGAGAATCAACCGGCCGGGACGAACGTGGGGACATTCAGCACGGCCGATGCGGATGCGGGCGACAGTTTTACGTACACGCTGGCTGGCGGAACCGGCGACACCGACAACAGTCGCTTCACGATCAGCGGCAACGGATTGAAGACCAACGCCAGCTTCGACTACGAGACGCGAAGCAGCTATTCCATTCGCGTTCGAGCGACGGATGCGGCCGGGTTGTGGACTGAGAAAGTGTTCGCCATCAGCGTGACGAACGTCAACGACGCTCCGACGAACATCAACCTGGCTGGCGGTGCGATCGCCGAGAACCAGCCGGCCGGGACAAACGTGGGGACGCTCGGTACGGCCGATGAGGATTCCGGGGATAATTTCACGTACTCGCTGGCTGACGGAACTGGCGACACGGACAATGCCTTGTTTACGATCTCGGGCGACACGCTCAGGTCGGCCGGCAGCTTCAATTTTGAGGCGCGGAACAGCTACTCGATCCGCGTCCGCTCGACGGATGCGGGCGGACTGTGGACGGAGAAGGTGTTGACCGTCGGTGTGACCAACGTCAATGAAGCGCCAACAGACATCGGGCTGTCGGGCGGTTCCAT
>JANYKD010000385.1 GCA_025361735.1 Phycisphaerales bacterium | reverse complement strand
CTCGGCGGGTGCGGTGCCGGCGCCACGATTGTGGTTTCCGTCCAACGACTTATTGTTGACCGGCAACACCGGCACAGCGGAGATCTTCGGGTCGGGCGGGAGAAAGGCCTGGACGTGTAACACAGTGCCGAGCGGGATGTCCCGCAGATCCGCTGGCGCGCCGTGATACCGGATGATGCCGTACGGGAGCATGGCGAAGGGGTGCGGGTCGTTGTGGAAAAACATGCCCGACCCCTGCACACGAATGCTGCCGCGGCGGTTGGCATGATCGACGAACACGAGTTCGCCCCGATAGGAGAGTGCTTTTTCCAACGGGGGAAACTTCCCCGCTTCGGGGCGGAACACCTCGTCCGCGGCAAAGGCAGAACCCAGAACCACGAACGAAGAAACAAGAACGAGAAAAACACGAATCATAGTGCGATCACCTTGTTGCTATCGGCAAACTTGTCGGTCTCCACGCCCATGCGTTGGGCCATGAGGAGAAGCAGATTGCTCATATGGGCGTCCGTGTTTACAGGGCGGCTGCAGACTTGGTAATGTGCGGAGGTGAGCGCTCCGTCCGCGCCCACCGTGTAGCCTGGGAACCCTGCGGCCGTCTTGTTGAAGTCGATATGACTTCCGTGCTTCAGGCCGAGGTCCGAGCCGCCGGCGAGCACCAGCGGGAGGTTGGCGTTGCCGTGGCTGTGGCCGTAGCACATGCCGCTGCCAAACAGCGTCATCGTCGAGCCCAAAAGCGGCTTGCCGTTGAGGTCCTTGGTCTCCGCGAGCCGGGTGAGGAAGTAGCTGAACTGCTCGATGGCGAAGGCGTCGTACTTCGTGAGCTTCTCCATGTAGCCCGCATCACCGCCGTGGTGGCTGAGTTGATGGCGCGACTCGGTGATGCCGATCTCGGGAATGGCGAAGGCATCTCCTTCTCCCCCCAGGCTGAAAGTGGCCACGCGTGTAACATCCGTCTGGAAGGCGAGCACCATGAGGTCATAGACGGTGCGGAAATAGTCCCCCGCCAAGGTGGCTGCGATGTCGCGGTTGGTGCGTTTGCGATCGGCATCGGAGACAACCGGCAACGGCGTGTCGAGCCACGTATCGGCCCGCCGTGTGCGAATCTCCGCTTCGCGGACGGAGGTGAGGTATTGCTCCATGCGCCCTTTGTCCGCAGAGCCCATTTTCTGCTCCAGTCGGCGCACTTCGGCGAGGTTGGCGTCGAGGACGCTGCTTCTGCGGCGCAAGGCCCTGCGCTGGGCCGTTTTGCCGCCCTTCGGTTCTTCGAACAGGGATGCGAAGATCTCACTGCAACGACGCAGCGACGGCAGCCGCACGCCATCCGCAGTGCAGGCGAGGGATTCCCCCGTGAGGGCGACCTCCATCGACGAGATGCGTGTGTGTTGCGCGGTGATCTCGGCCATCTTCTGGTCCAACGAGATGGTGTTACGGTCCGACGGTCCGAGCTTTCCGCCGGTCAGCCAGACATTGATACAGTTGTGGTGGTGGCCGAGGGCTCCCGGGTGATGCAGCCCGCTGATGGGCGTGATGACGTCGCGGTGTTTCTCCAGAGGCTTCAGCGACCGGGAGAACTCGTAATCCTTCCCCGTCGTGGTAATCTGGTAGTTGAGTGAATGGACGCCGTTGGCGAGGTAGATGAATGCGCTACGCTTGGGCGTGACGGCTTTATCTTCCCCGGCCACGAGCGGAGTCATGCATTCCAGAAGGGGCAGGGAGATGAAACTGCCCAGGGCCCGGAGGGCTTGGCGACGGTCAATCAGCCAGGATTGGGATAGATAGTTGCTCATGGGGATTCTCGTTCCTTGGTGAATTAGCGTTTGCGCATCAGGTCGGACAGGGCCACGGCACGGACGATGTCCTTGATTCGGTATTGGTTTTTCTTGGCTTCGGCCTCGATGGCCTTGAGGTCGTTCTGGTCGTCAAAGGTAAGTACGCGGCGGAGCCCGTAGGTGCAGAGATGCTCGATGAAGGCGCGAGCGACCGAGTCACGGTCTTCGAGCAGCAGCCGTTTGAAATCGCCGGCATCCTTGAATGCACGTCCATCGGGCATCACGCCAGCGGGATTGATCAAGGGGTCCTCACCGACTCCCGCTGGGATCTTTTCACGGGTGCGCCACTGGCCAATGGCATCGTAGTTGTCCCAAGCGAGGCCCAACGGATCGATCTTCGCGTGGCAGGCGGCGCAGTTCGCATCGTTGCGGTGCGCCTCCAGCTTGTCACGGAGGGTGGCCTTGGGGCTTTTCGGCGGGTTGGGTTCGATGGCGGGCACGTTCGCCGGCGGCGGAGGCGGCGTCTTGCCAAGGACCACCTGGCTGAGCCAGACGCCGCGATGCACCGGGCGGTGGCGCGTGCCGTCGGAAGTCAGCCCGAGCATCGCGCCCATCGTCAGCAGTCCGCCGCGATGATCTTCGGGCTTGAGTGAAACGCGTTGGAAACCGTCCGTCTTCAGCTCCGGAAATCCGTAGAAATCGCACAGCCGGCCATTGGCCATGGTCCAATCGGAATCGATGAAACTATCGATCGGCATGTTCTTCACAAACATCTCGCGGAAAAACTCGATCGGCTCTTCGCGCATGCTCGTCTCAAGCCACGCGTCGTATTTCGGGTAGAGCTTCTTGTCCGGCGGGAACATGCCGAGGCGGTGCAGTTGCAGCCACTGCCGCGCGAAGTCATCGACGAAGCGGCTTCCCCGGCTGTCCGTCAGCATCCGGTCCACTTCTTTTTTGAGGCCTTCGCCGTTC
>JANYKD010000377.1 GCA_025361735.1 Phycisphaerales bacterium | reverse complement strand
CGAAGCCGCCGGCCGGCCCTGGGTCATCATCTTCACCAGCGACCACGGCGAACTCCTCGGCGACCACGGCTACTTCCGCAAGTGCGAACCCTTTGAGGGCTCGGCCAACATCCCCTTCATCATCACCGCCTCGCCAAGTCTGAATTTCCGTCCCGCCCTGCGTTCGTCCCAACCCGTCTGCCTCGAAGACATCCTCCCCACGATGTTCGACCTCGCCGGCGCCAAGGCCCCGCCCATGGACGGCCTCACCCTCGTCCCCATCCTTCGCGGCGACACCACGACCGTTCGCCCCTGGCTGCACTGCGAACACTCCCCATGCTACAGCCAGGACCAGGCATTCCATTCCCTGACCGACGGCCATCTGAAGTACATCTGGCGTCCCAAAGATGGCCGCGAACTCCTGTTCGACTTGGACAACGACCCCCACGAGGAACACGACCTCACCGCCGACCCCGCCCATCGGCCGGACCTCGAAACCTGGCGAGCCTGCCTCGCAAGACGCCTGGCCACCCGCCCCGAAGGCTTCTCAGACGGCGCGCGGCTAATCTCCGGCCGCCCCTATCCGGCCGTACAGAAGTAGGGCCAGCGTCCTCGCTGGCCTTCGTTAAGCGTCGGTCCTCTGATACCCATGGCCGGCGGGACGCTGGCCTTGCCACATGGCCGGCGGACTTCTGCCGCCATGGTTGTCCGATATTCGCTTCGGGCGAACTGTTCGATAAGGCGCGCACAACACATGATCGGCCGTTTGACGTTGCCGTCGATGAGCCTGGCGGTATGATGGTGTTTGATTGATTGACTGTTGAAATGCGGGTGCATGATGGCAACAGGTGACCTGACCGACATCGACTACCAACTACAGACATGTGTCCAGAACTACGAGGACGCGCTTAACGACTATTGGGCCGAACGTCTCAATGCCGACGACTGGACCGAGGTCAATCAACTTCGACGTGATGCCCAAGTCATCGCGGAGATGCTCCGCGAGCGAGCGCTGGCGCTACAGAATGTCGGAGATACGTCGGCACTCAATTCTCTCTACAAGATGACGCAGGCCGAGGTAGCCGCTGCTAAAGCCAGATTCGAGGAACTCGCAAATCAACTCCGGACTAAGCTTAAACCGGATGATGCCCAGGAACTTCTGGCCGTAATCAAGCCGATGCTTATGCAGGGTGCCGAACCCGAGGAATCAACGGATCGCCCACTGCATCTGGTTTGGCAATACCTCTGTATTCGCGATGCTTGCGCGGCTGCGGACGGACTTCGTAGCCGGGTCGGGAGGATCTTTGTGTTGGAACAACTTGTTCAGCAACTTAGACGCGATTCGGCCCTGCCGGATGAGACAATACAATTTCTGGCGTTAGTAGGGCGCACGTTCGTTTGGGGCTTCGACGCAGAATGCGTCATTGTGTGCCGCGGCGCGATCGACACGGCCTTCCGAGACAAAGTACCCATCTCTCTGCTCGAATCGCGTCGAAAGAAGGATCCTAACCGCGATTATGGGCTACAGGATCGCATCGAGGCGGCGTGTCCCCATCTCATCTCAGAACAACTGAGAAAAGATGCGCACACCGTACGCTGTCGTGGTGACAAAGCAATCCATTTCAGTCCGAACGCGACGCGCGATGTGTTGGGAACAATTCGACTCGCGCTGAGTGTCATCGACTGTTTGGCGGTGCATCCGAACATGGAAGGACGTACTGGCGAGAGTTCCGCCTTATGAACGAAGCATTTGCCTAACGTCGATCTATGTCCCGGTTGCACGGAAGTGGTCCGAGGTAGCTCTATGGAACATAATCAGAATGTGCCGGTGCCAGATCAGGTTGCCTTTGCGATGCTGACACAATTCATGCTTCAGACCGAGATCAATGAGGGTGTTGTGCGGGCTTTGTTGCACACCATTGCTGAGCAAGGGCTAGACTCTGAAGCCCTGTATATTCGGGCGAGCCGCCAGCGACAGTCGCAGTATCCTCATCTGGATCCTGCGCCGCCTTTTCGGGATCTGATGGGTCAATCGTCAGCACAGACGTTTGCTGACGACGAGGTTGGCAACGATTTGCAAAGTTCCATTGGTTTGAGCGACGCTGGTCGTGACGAGCCTGACCCGGAAGTTGACGGAGAGGGGGGCGAATCGGAGTGTTCGAAGGCAGACGATGATGCCGATGACGACATCTATGATGATGATGATGACGATGATTCTGTGGCGTTTGAACCTGAACCTGTACCGACATTTGGCCTGAGACTCCGTCAGGTACTCACGCCAGAGGCCCGATCGCTGATCAATTGTCGCACGAAACCGGCCTTTGGAGTCCTGCTTGATTTCATTAAGAAGGATAACCCGTCTTTAGAGTACTGGATGATCGTCGAGCGCCTCGACATGTATCTCAACCCGCCTACCCTTGAGACGATCTTTAATTTTGACGGGCCGAGCCCAATTCAGTACCTGCCAGGGTGGATTACTCTGCCAGATGGCACCAAATTTCAGATCACGGAATCGGAGCCCTCCGTAGCAACAGCATTGGCGGACCAGCTAAAGGGATTGATTCTCGGGATTGTCAAGTCATGTGGTTCACCAGAGGAGGTGCGGATCAAGTCAAGAGCCTACGCGGCGCAAATGCGTCGTGCGGTCAGCGAAGAATATTTCGAGGGAGCAGTGTGCCTTTACGTCCACGCACAGTCACTCCGGATTCAGTCTAATGCACGAAAAGAGATAGGGCTTCCGGTGGGAGAGCTTGACGCGGTGGTCAATGAGGTACTACGTATCATGCCCGTGCTGGCAAACGAGCGATTTGAAATTGCGCCGCCGAGATCGTGCGCTGGGTGTCTGCCGTTTGTAGCCGTCATAGGGCTACTGGTATCTGCCGTAATTGCCTGTCTTCATACTGCCTAATAACGGGAATTACACGGGGACGGAAACCAACAAACGGAAAACCAACAAACGGAACAGGTTGGTTTCGTTGCTCGGATGATGTGATCGGACGGCAACAAAGGCTACGGTCGAAACACGGTTTCGAATCGGTCCAGTAGTATTCGAATGAACTGCAATACACGGGCCGCATCGCGGTTGGTCCTCAGCCTGTTCAGCAAGCCGAAATCATGGTCCGCCGGCGCACGCCATTCAACCGTATCCTGCGTGGCCTTGATGACCCAAGGATACTCCGTATTTGGCCCGTCATTTGGGCCTCCGCCCATGGTCCCGGGTCCAATCGCCGGGTGCAGTTCGTCGATCTCGCGAAACAACGGCGCCGCCTTGGAAAGAAACGACTGGTAGGCGTCGAATTTCTTGTATCCGAGTGCGTGGCCGATGTCGCGGCGTTTCAATTGTCGCGGAACCAGAGAAAAGGCCACATGCGAGTACCAATCGTATTGCATCCCCAGCGCCATGAAGGCTGCCTTGGCCAGTTTCTCCGTTGCCATCTGAAGGTAATGCAGCGCGTGGCACTCCGGGATAGCTTTCCATCGCTGATCGCAAAGCAGAATGAACACCTGAAAGTCGGAGCGAGCCTGCCGCAGATTCGCTGGCCCACCTATTCATGCGGCCAGACCCTCATGCTGCCGGCGACGTTCCAGCCCTCCGGCAAAGGCAGTTTCCCCGCCTGCGCCTGCCGCCATTCCTCGTGTGTCAGGAACACCACGGCGCTGCGAAACGGGTACTCGGCCGACTTGCCCATCGGCATCTCCTGTGCCGATCCCGTGGCCGGGTGAACATCACTCACCTCGGCGAGGCGAACTATCTGTTCCAGAGGATCGGGAAAGGAAAATATCTCCAGGTCCGTCTCGGAACCCTCACCATGCCACGATGCAAGCATCCGAATGGCTTCGTGGTAACTGCCGGGAACGACATCGACATCAGCGGTCGCCATGTGTGTATTGTATCCTGCGGCGTATTGTCGGTAAAGTTGGGTGGAAAAGACCATGTGCATTTTCAAAAGCGAGGTGGATAATGGAAGCGATGAACGCACCTTCCACACAACACAATATGTATTTCGCGGTGCTTGCGGCGGTTCCGAAAGGAGGAACCCCGGCGTCAACACAATACGCTGGGGCGCGGATCGCCTGCTGGATCGATCTGGTTGACATCGTTGCGGCACGAAAGCGAGCGGTATCGCTCGCCGAAAGCAGCGGTTGGCACACAACAGGTTTCGAAGACGAGCGCATTATCTCAGCCGAAGATTGTCCCAGCAGGCAGGACGGCATGAAATATTTCACCCAAGCACTAACTGATGGAGAGGTTTGTGTCATCTACACATTTCCAAAGTAAGCAACCGGTATGCTGTACCGCTGCACGAATTTCTGAGCTCCGCAGTCGCCCCTTGACAAACCCCAAACTCGGCGCTATAACCACCTTCGGTGTCCGGGCCATTTAATCTGCCCCGACCCGACAACCCAATACGCTTCCCCGAGATTCCCATGCCCTTCCACCACCTTCACTCCCAATTCTCCTCTTCGCACCAATTGCCCGCACTTCCCGAGCCGCGTCCACGCATCTTCCAGCACCCATCGGCAGGCGTCGAAATGGGGCGATTTCGGGGTTGTTTTGGGGTTGTTTGGGGGTCGATTTGGGGTCGATTTGGGGTCGGTTTAGGGTCGCTTTGGGGTTGCTTTAGGGTCGCTTTTCCCGATCGAATCCGGCCCGAGTTTAATCATAAATGCTTATTAAATAGAGATTTACGAAATGGGCGGCCGAATTCTCCCGCGCGCAATTTGTCTTTTTTCTCGCTGCCCCCCGTCTGCAACCTTGACTCCAACCGCCATCAATCGAATCAAAAAAAAACCCAAAACCCCGCCCCTCGCAATACCGTCTGCGAATACCACGCACCGCTTCGTGCCTTCGCGTCTTCGTGTTTAATCTTCTTCGCCCGCGGCTGTGTCCACTTGTGGGCTACGGGCTACTGACTACGGACCACTGACTACTGACCAAATGCCAAACTTCCAAGTCATCTCCCCCATGAAACCCCAGGGCGACCAGCCGGCCGCCATCGAGCATCTCGTGCGCGGCATTGAGGCCGGGCATAAGGCCCAGGTGCTCATGGGCGTCACCGGGTCGGGCAAGACGTTTACCATGGCCCAGGTCATCGCCCGTCTGAATCGCCCCACGCTGGTCATCTCCCACAACAAGACCCTCGCGGCCCAGCTTTACGAGGAGTTCAAGGAACTCTTCCCCAACAATGCCGTCGGCTATTTCGTCTCCTACTACGACTACTACCAGCCCGAGGCGTACATCCCGCAGCGCGATATTTACATCGAAAAGGACGCCTCGCGAAACGACGACCTCGACCGCCTGCGCCTGGCCGCCACCAGCAACCTGGTCTCGCGCCGCGATGTGCTGCTGGTCGCGTCCGTCTCCTGCATATTCGGCCTCGGCTCGCCGGAAACCTACCGCGATTCGGTCCTGCCCATCCGCAAGGACGAACCCACCGACCGTGACAAAATGCTCCGCCGGCTCATCGACCTGCAATACGCCCGCAACGACATGGACTTCAAACGCGGTACCTTCCGCGTGCGCGGCGATGTCGTCGAACTGCACGCATCCTACGAGGAGTTCGCCTGGCGCATCGCCTTCTTCGACGACCAGATCACCTCGATCATGGCCATCAACCCGCTGACCGGCGAGGTCCTCCGCGAAGAAGAAAACCTTTTCATCTACCCGGCCGTTCACTACGTCATTCCCGAGGATCAGGTCGCCCGGGCCGTGCAGTCCATCAAGGACGAACTTGATCAGCAGGTGATGCACTTCCGCACCCAGGCCAAGCTGCTCGAGGCGCAGCGGCTGCTGGCCCGCACCAAGTACGACATCGAGATGATCCAGGAGATCGGCTATTGCTCGGGCATCGAGAACTACTCGCGCCATCTCGACGGCCGAAAGCCCGGCGAGCGGCCGTATACGCTCATCGACTACTTCCCCAAGGACTTCCTGCTGGTCATCGACGAATCGCATGTGACCATCCCGCAGATTCGCGCCATGTACAACGGCGACCGCCAGCGCAAAGAGACGCTGGTCGAGCACGGCTTCCGCCTGCCCTCGGCGCTGGACAACCGGCCGCTGAAGTTCGAGGAGTTCGAGCAGATGGTCGGCCAGGCGGTTTACGTGACCGCGACGCCCGCCAAGTACGAGATGGAGAAATCCGGCGGCGAAATCGTCGAGCAGGTGATCCGCCCGACCGGCCTGATCGATCCGCAGATCATTGTCTCGCCCGCGCAGGGCCAGGTGCCGCATCTGCTCGAGCAGATCCGCATTCGCGTCGAGCGCGGCGAACGCGTGCTGGTGACCGCGCTGACCAAGCGGCTATCCGAGGATCTGTCGGCGTACATCCAGGAGGCCGGTTTCAAGTGCCGGTATCTGCACTCGGAGATCGAGACGCTGGAACGCGTGGAGATTCTCATGGACCTGCGCAAGGGAGACTTCGACGTGCTCATCGGTGTTAATCTGTTGCGCGAAGGCCTGGATCTTCCCGAGGTGTCGATGGTGGCGATTCTCGACGCCGACAAGGCCGGGTTCCTGCGCTCCGAGACGTCGCTGATCCAGACCATCGGCCGATCGGCCCGCAATGTGAACGCCACGGTATTTCTGTACGCCGACACGATCACCCCGGCCATGCAGCGGGCCATGGACGAAACCACCCGCCGCCGCAAACTGCAGGTTGCGTTCAACACTGAAAATGGCATCACCCCGACGACGATTCAGAAGGCGATTCGCAGCACTCTGGAAAGCGAGGTCAAGGCGCGTCGCACGGTCGAGCAAGCCATTCACGCCAACGCAACTGAGGTTGACCGCACCGAGTTGATCCGCCTGCTCGAAGAGGAGATGCTGGAGGCCGCGCGCATGCTCGAATTCGAGCAGGCCGCGCACTTGCGCGACCGGATCCAGGAACTCAAGGGCGCCCCCATGATGTCCGGCGGCACCGCCGCACCGGAGCCGACCTCGAAGATCTGGAAGCCAAAGTCGAAAGGAAAATCGAAGCGTTAGTAGGGCCAGCGTCTTCGCTGGCCTTCCTGAATCGTAGATCGTCTGATATTTCGGGCCAGCAGGGACGCTGGCCCCACTTGTGAATGAGGAGCAGAGATATGATCGTGCCCGGATTTCCGAAATTCGAAGAACTGCGCGAGCTGATCATGCTGGCCCGGGCTGAGGACATCGGGCCGGACGATGTGACGAGCCGGTTGCTGATTGACGACAGCGCCGTCGGCGCCGGCACGCTCGTGCAAAAGGAACCCGGCGTGACCTGCGGGTTGCCCATCGTCGCCATGGTCTGCCGTTGTTACGACGCGCGCCTCCGAGTGGAGACCATCGCGGGCTCCGGTCCCGACGTGCTCGAAGGCCGCTTCGTCGAGTCACGCCGCACACCGCTCCTGCGCATCTCCGGGCCAATGCGCTCGCTGCTGTCGGCCGAGCGGATCGTGCTCAATTTCCTGCAGCGGATGTCGGGCGTGGCCACGGCCACCCATCACTATGTGCGTCGCGTGGCCGGTACGGCCGCGAAAATCACCGACACCCGTAAGACGATCCCTGGCCATCGCCTGCTCGATAAGTACGCCGTCCGTGCCGGCGGCGGCGTGAACCATCGCATGGGGCTCTACGACGGGTTGCTCGTGAAGGACAACCACATCGCCGGGATTCCGCTGGCGGAACTCACCGGGCGGATCGGCCGCATCGTAGCGCGAAGCCGCGCCGAGAATGCGACCCGGATGATCGAAGTCGAGGTCGACACGCTCGACCAATTGCGCGAGGTGCTCAAGGTTGACGCCATCGACATCGTGCTGCTGGACAACATGGATTGCCCAAGCATGGCCCAGGCCGTGCGGCTGCGCGACGCGGCCGGCCGACGCGGAACGCTCGCCCTGGAAGCTTCCGGCGGCGTCACGCTGGAAACCGTGCGGGCCATCGCCGAGACCGGCGTGGACCGCATCTCCGTCGGCGCCATCACCCATTCCGCCCCGGCCCTGGACATCGGCCTGGACGTGGAGGCGGACGTGTCCAAGGGCACCGGTATGTAGTGCCGCCGGTGTCCTCACCGGCGGAATCCGGGACACGCATATGATACTCGCCGTATTCACCAAGCTCGACTGGCTCATTCTCGTCGGCTATTTCGCCCTCATGGCGGCCGTCGGCTGGTTCTGTTCCCGCAAAAAATCCGACGCCGAGGGCTATTTCCTCGCCGAACGATCCATGCCCGTGTGGGCCATCGCTCTGTCCGTCGTCGCCACCAGCCTCTCCGTGGCCACCTTCCTCGGCGCCCCGCAGCAGTCCTACGCCAACGATCTGACCTACCTCTCGGTGTTCATCGGGGCATTCATCGCGGTCGTCGTGGTGGCGTTTCTCTTCATCCCTCGTTTCTACCGCGCGGGCACCGTCACCATTTACGGCTACATCGACCAGCGCCTCGGTGAATCGTCGCGCATCGCCGTGGCCTGCATGTTTCTCTTTGGCCGGTTGATCGCCTCGGGCGTGCGGCTGTTCATGGCGGCCATCCCGCTCTGCCTGCTGCTCTTTGCCGACTCATCTCATCCAGGCGGCGAAGTGCCGATCCGCCAGTCCCTGCTGGCCATCGGCCTGATCGGCATCGTGGGCATGGCCTACACCATCTCCGGCGGCATCCGCGCTGTGATCTGGACCGACACCGTGCAGGTCGTCATCGTGCTTGGCGCCGTGCTGCTCAGCATCTTCCTGCTGCTGGGCAAGATTCCGGCGTCGCCGGGGCAGATTGTTCACCTGCTGGCCAATACGCCCGGGATATATGGCGATGGCGGCACCAAGTTGCGTTTGCTCGATCTGTCCAACAGTCCGATTCACAAGTTCACGCTCTGGACCTCGTTGGTCGGCTCCACCGCGCTGTACGCAGCCTCGTTCGGCGTGGACCACGATCTGGCTCAGCGCATGCTGACGGCCAAGTCGCCCCTGCGCGGCGGCTGGTCGCTGATCATCTCCCAGGTGGTCACCCTGGGCATCAGTGCCCTGTTCATGATTGTCGGATTGCTGCTCTACATCTTCTACAAACGGCCGGACGTGATGGGCTCGGCCATGCCCACGGATTTCCCCGCCGGTTCGTCCAAGGTCTATGCCCATTTCCTCATGCACCATCTGCCATCCGGGCTGAGCGGCCTGGCCATGGCCGGGCTTTTCGCCGTCGCCCAGGGCTCGCTGGTGTCGGCCATCAACGCCATGGCATCGAGTGTAGTCTCCGACATCTACTGGCCGCTGCGGGCCCGGCTTGGATTGCCCCTGGACAAGACCAGTTCTGCCCACGCTCCGCGCCTCGCGGTCGTCGGCATGGGCCTGGCCCTGATGCTCTTCGCCGTCGCCGCCCTGTTCATGTTTGACGAGAACAGCACCACGCTTCTGGACTTCGCGCTCGATGTCATGTCCTTCGCGTACAGCGGAATGCTCGCCGTCTTCCTGACGGCCCTGCTCACCCGCCGCGGCAGCGGCCTGAGCGTGATGCTGGCGCTGGCAACCGGCGTGCTGGTCACGCTGCTGCTCTGGGACACCATCCTGCCATGGTGGACCGAGAGACTGCTGGGTCACCGCTGGCAGATCGCCGGTTTCTGGCGCATCCCCATCGCCACGGCGGCGTCGCTGGTCGTGTGTGTGTGCGGATCACGTCGTCCGGCGGCAAAGAATTAAAGCGGAGTTGCCGTTCAGGGAGCCGCATTCGTCGCCGAAGCCTTCACCTCCGGTGGCGACTGCTTCAGATCCGCTGTGACCCGCCAGGTATTGAACTCAAGCGACACCTTGCCGATCTGCGGCTCACTCTGCTGCTGGATGCTCCGGGCCAGCGCCGCCGTCTGCTCGGCAGTGCTATTGAGACAGACGACAAGCGATCGCTGGGCGATGAGTTCCCCTGCCCGATATTCCCGCAGGGCGGCCGGACGCAGGTGGAGGAACTGCTCACGCCGGCCGCGGGTTGCTTTGCTGTTGGGCTCGTAGCTGAAGCCGAGATTGTCGGGCGAGAGAAAGCCCCAAGTGTTGTCGATGCTGATCCAGCCGCCGGGGACTTCAAACGTGGTCGCCGATTTCAGCCCGTCGATCTCGCGAATCGTGCCGGGCCACTGAAGGCGGCGCGGTCCGGACTGATAGACCCACTCCGGTTCGTTGAGAACGCCAACTGTGCCTGTTTCCATGCCGGCAAGCGTCAGGGCCTTCCGGGCAGTCAGGCGCTCAATGTAGACGGCGATACCGTCGGGCAGGCTGACCATGGCGATGGACTGCTCGATGGCGCCGTCGTTGCGGGCGAGCGTGGCGCCCGCAGTGAAGCTGTCGGCCGCCGGCGTGACCTTCACCTTCTCCAGCACAACCAGCTTCTTCGGCGCAGGAACCCCGGCCAGCGTGAGCGTGCCGACGAACCCCGATTCGCACGGGCTGCCAGGCAGGTCCTTGCCGAAGGGAATCGCCAGCCCCATGATGCGATTCCCCCAGGCGAACGAGACCCATCCCTTTCGCGTGCGCTGGGCGATAAACTGGCCGGCGTCGAAGAGTCGCACGCCGTTATTGGCCGCGTAGAAGTCATCCTCGCTCGCCGGGTCCGGGCCGCTGCCCAACGCCTGGTGCAACAGGAAACAGGTGGCATACGACGACACGTACATGCCCGGCAACGACGGAAAGAAGAACTCCTGCGGCTGCAGCGTCCGGCCGTCCGGATTGCGCTTCTGCATGAGCTCGAGCGTATCCATGCTGACTCGCTCGAGAAATGCCGACTGGCGGTCATCAAACAGCAGCGAGATCAGGGCATGTTCCAGCGGCGTCACGCGATGCAGTTCCCAGTCCTGGCCGTTGGGAAAGTGCATCCGGCCGTCGGGATGCGTGAAGAACTTGAGATGCCGGTCGACGGACAGCGCGTTGAAACCGATCGCTTCCGGCGGCTTCTTCCCGGCCCAGCGATAGGCCAGCGTTTGCATCAGGTTGAGCGAAATCGTGCCCATGTAGGATGGATGGACACGATTGTGGTTCTCGAGCGTGTAATCGGGATGCAGATTCGGCCCGAAATTCCAGGACTTGATTGGCCGGCCATCAATGACGCGGTCGCTCTTCGTGTCGGCTTCGGTGAGGAAACTGGAAAGTTGCCAGCGAATGGCCGCCGTCTCCCACTGGGCCGCGTGCGGGTGCCTGGGGAACATCATGGCCGCCAGCGAAACAGGCATCGAGTCCCAGGCGTTTTCCTCGGCCTTGGTGTCGTTCTTGATCTGGTGCGGCGGGTCGATCTTCAGAAATCGGTCGGCCTCGTGGCAGATCAGATTGGCGGTGAGCCAGCGCAGTTCGGGATCGAGTTTGTCCCAGACGAGCCATGCGCCCATCCCCGCCTGGCCGGCCCACAACGCCGACTGCCACTGATCCTGCCACTTCTTCCCGTCGCTGCAAAGCGCCGGTCCGGCCGAGTGTGTTGGCGCAACAAAGCGCAGGATGGCGACGAGATCGGCCAGCGCGGCATCACGCTCGGCCGGTGTCTGTCCGTAGCGGGCCACGACGGCGAGCCCGATGAGAATCTGCGTATTCGGCCGGACACCGTGCTCCGTGTGCAACCCCGTCGTCAACAGCCTGGCGCTTGGATCCCGACCCCAGGGCTTGAGGTCATTGCGAATCGCCAGCGTCTCGCGCCGGGTGAGTTCCAGCCAGCGCCGCGCCAAATCATTCTGCGGCGGATCAAGCGGCGGCATGGCCGAGAGCGCGAACTCCCCAGCCAGTGCCCCCTGAATCCGCTCAGGCGAAGGAATATCCTGGGCGCTGGCGGATGTGCAGATCACGAGAAGCGTCAGCAGCCGCGTCGCGCGCAATAGAATAGCCATGCCGAGTATGGTAAACCCGACGGCCGTTGGTGAACAGGAACCTATCGTGCCGTCACATACTCCACCTCACCGCAGTCCGGCACCAGCCCGGCTTGCGCTCCGCGTTTCAGTAGCGTCGTGATTGCCTCGCGGCCTTTGGCGCCGTAGTCGAGTGTCCAGTGGTTGACGTACATGCCGACGAACTGGTCGGCGAGTTTGCGGTTCAGGTCGCGGCCGAATTGCAGAGCGTATTCGACAGCCTCGGCGCGGTGGTCCAGGGAATACTGGATCGACTTCTTGATGATGTCGGTGACTTCCTGCATCACCGGCTGCCCGAGATCCTTGCGGATGCAGTTGCCGCCGAGCGGCAGGGGCAGGCCGGTTTGTTCGAACCACCAGACGCCGAGATCGACGACCAGGTGCAGGCCGATGGTCTGGAACGTGAGTTGGCCTTCGTGGATGATCAGCCCGGCGTCGGCCTTGCCGTCTTTGACAGTCTGGAGAATCTGATCGAAGGGGACGACGATGTAGCGGAAGGAGTTGCCAGTTGCCAGTTGCGAGTTGCCAGTGGCGGGTTGGCCTTTCCCGATGCAAAGTTGCAACGCCAGGAACGCCGTGGTCAGCAACCCGGGGATGGCGATGGTCTTGCCGTGCAGGTCGGCCAGGGTCATCGGCTCGCGCGTGACGACCATCGGGCCGTACTTATCGCCCATGCTGCTGCCGCAACTGGTCAGGGCGTACTTGTCGGCCACATACGGATACGCGTGGATGGAAATGGCAGTGATCTCCAGTTCGCCGCTGCGGGCCCGCTGGTTGAGCGTCTGGATGTCCTGGAGGATGTGTTCGAAGCGATACGGCCCGGTGGGGAACTTGTCGCGGGCCAGCGCGTAGAACATGAAGGCGTCGTCGGGATCGGGCGAATGGCCGAGGCGAAGGAGAATGTTGTTCATGCGTGCGTTCCAGTATGAAGTGATGGGCTAATTCTGCGGCGGCATGTAAGGCGGCGCGTACACCGGATTGGGCTGCCAGAGCGCCAGCGGATACGCCTGCAGGCAATGGGGACAGGGAACCGGATCGATGCCGCGCCCGCAGAACTGGCAGACATTGTTCTGAAACGGGTCGATCGGTGCATTGCAGGCGCAGCGCAACCACGCCCCTGCCGGCGGGCTCTTGCCGCAACCGGGACAGCGGAGCCCGTTGTATGTGGGCGCTTGCTCGAGCGCACGGATGGCCTGGGCGGCCTGGATCCCCGCATAGCAGCGGTTGGCCGCAAACAGCGACATGATCATGAGCCAGTAATCGCGTATCCACAGGCTGAGCAGCACGGCCGCGCCAGCGACAAGGACGCCGACCCACGCGGAAATCATCAAACTTCGGCCGGCTCCGAGCATGAACCAGAGGATGCCGCGAACGATCTGCCCTCCGTCGAGCGGATAGATGGGCAGGATGTTGAAGATGAGCAACACGAGATTGATGAAGCGGATTCTGAACAGGAACATGGCCACGTCGTGATTGGTGATCAGGCCGCTGGCGACGCCGTAGTGGAACGTGAAGTACGTAATGGGGACCAGGATGACGTTGACCAATGGACCGGCGACGATGCTCCAGAGATAGGCTCCGGGCCGATTGGGCGGTGAAACGTATGCCACGCCGCCGAGCGGCCAGAGGACAATATCGTGCGCCCGGCCGCCGACGGATTTACAGGCCAGAGCGTGGCCAAATTCATGCACGACGACGATGGCGAAGAGCGCGAGGTATTCGATGACCTTCCAGATGGGCTGGTGATAGACATTCGGCCCGGTCAGAATCATGTAAGCGGCGATGATCGCCCACGACCAATGCAGAAAGACATCGATTCCGAAGAGGCGAAAGAGACGGACACTGCCGGTGCGGGTGGCGATCATGCTACGACGAATCATACGCGGGACGGGGGGAAATGTCTTGACGGGGCGGGTTGCTTCAAGCGATGATGCGCATATTCTGCCATCGTGTACGCGGCATAGAATGTTTCAGGAGTGATGCATGACCGTTGCTGTTGCCAAGTTGATCACCGCCGAGGAACTCCTGGCCATGGGCGACGTTGGCCGGTGTGAACTGATTCACGGGGAGATTGCGCGCATGAGCCCGACAGGATTTCTCCACGGCGTCATAACCATGAACGTGGCGGCGGCGCTTCGCGAGTTCGTCAAGCCGCGAGGGCTTGGATTGGTACTGGCGGCCGAGACTGGCTTCGCGGTCGAACGCCGTCCCGATACCGTGCTGGCACCCGATGTTGCATTTATAGCTGCGGCCAGGGTGGTGCAGACGACAGGCTTCTTTGAAGGCGTGCCGGACCTGGCCGTGGAGGTCATGTCGCCATCGGACACCTGGTCGGCGGTGAACGAGAAGGTAGACACCTGGCTGGAAGGGGACTGCCGGTCCTGCTGGGTCGTCGATCCCAAGACACGAACCGTGACGATCTATCACGCCGACCGCTCCGTGGCCCGCGTTGGTCTTGGCGAGAACCTGACTGATGAGTCGATCTTGCCGGGCTTCTCTGTCTCTGTCGAGAGTGTTTTTGCGATCTAGTGTCTGCGACCGTATCCAGAGCGACCGTATGTCCGCAACCGGCAACCAATCCCGATGCGCCAACTGTGGACGGGCCTTTCCGTCCCATGCGAGCTTCTGTCCGCGCTGCGGTACGGCGGTACACGCCGCGCCGCCGCCTCATCCGCCTGCGCCGGCTTTTCCCCAACCGGTTCCCGTGCCGCGGCCGCCGCCAGTCGTGCCGAAGAAGAAGAGCGGCGGCTGCGGCGGATGCGGGTGTCTTGTCATGTTGCTGCTGATTGTGATTGGGATCGGCACCTTCTATCGCAGCAGCATGTCCCCGACGCACCACATGACCCCGGTGCCGCCGTCGTCACCGGCGAACGTCCGGCCGCCGCGGGCACCGGATTTCCGCATGCCGCCGATGCCGCTGCTGGGTCCGATGAGCGGATCATGGGTGTCGATCAACTCGGTGGAGAGCGATGCCGTGGATTCAAACGGCCGGCCGGGGTTCCGCATGCACGGGCACGTTCATTCGATGAGGGGAGCGCGGATCATCATCGCCGCCTACCTGCAGCGGAGTGACGGCGCTCCGATCTACGGGACGGACCCGATGTACGGGGATGACAATCACGCCGCGGCGGTCGCGACGACGCTGACCATGCCGCAGGAGGACACCGACTTCACGCTGTTCCTGCCGCGCCATGCGGTCTCCCTGACCTCATTCGCGCAGCCGCTGTGGGTCAGGCCCTGCCTCTTCGACGGCGGTAGCGGATACCACTTCTCCAATGGAACACCCATGCAGTTCTGGTCCAGTGCGCTCAAGACGCCGGGGCGGTGATCCGCCGCGCAGCCGCTCGCCACGACGTTCATGATTCGTTTCTTGGCCTCCGTAGGGTCCGCTTCAGCGGACGCGGAAATGCGTGGGCACGCCGTCCCGCGTCCGCTG
>JANYKD010000341.1 GCA_025361735.1 Phycisphaerales bacterium | reverse complement strand
TGCCGACCTCATTCGCCACCTGGCGCTGAAGATGAAGATCGGGCTGCTGACGGTCAGCAGCTATCCGGGGAAGAACGTCAGTTCGCAAGGGGTCAGCGTGATCGCCAGCCGGATTGGCGAGGTGCGTGGCCGGCATATCCTGCTGGTGGACGACATTCTCGACAGCGGAGCGACCATCGGGCACGTCCGCCAGGTGCTGACAGAGCAGTCGCCGGCGTCGCTGCGAACCTGCATCCTGCTGCGCAAGGCCACCGAAGCGGCCGCTCGCACGCCCGTGGACTACGTCGGCTTTGATATCCCCAACGAATTCGTCGTCGGCTATGGACTGGATTACAATGACTACTACAGGAATCTCCCGGAGATCGTGACGTTGCGCCGGGAGGTCTTTGATAGAGAGTAGGGCCAGCGTCCTCGCTGGCCCCGCTTGAATGGGCCAATCGGAATGTCTTGAATGAAAGCAAGGAATGAGCCCGGAGCACCCGATCATCAATGAGGCCGTCGGCAAGGTGCCCGTGTGCCCGAGCGAGTCGGCGCCGAGCGCCACGGCGCCGGTCGTAGATTTCGTCAGCCCGCTGGGCCAATTGCTGGCCGGACATGTCCTGCGCGATGGCGAGCTCATCCTGCTGATCCTCCGGCCATCGCGCTGGTTCATCCTGCTGAGCAGCCTCACGTTCCTCGCGGTCACGGCCATCCTGATGACGCTGGCGGTCATCTACGATGAGCGGCTACGGCATCTCTCACCGCAGTATCTCCAGGTGGGCATGTTCCTGATGATGGGACGTTTGATGTGGGCCACCCTGCAGTGGATGGGCCGGCTCTACCTGCTGACGGACATGCGGCTGGTGACCATAGACGGCGTCTTCACAATGGACGTGTTCGATTGCCCGCTGCGAAAGGTGGCGAGGACGCTGCTTGAGCAAACCTTCAAGGAGCGCATCTGCCGCGTCGGCTCGATCGTGATCGTGCCGCAGGATGAGCATATGCCCTTTGGAGCCTGGCGGATGATCGCCCACCCCCGACGCGTGCATGACATGATCAAGGCCACCATCGCCCGGGCCAAACAAGGATGTACCATGCGGTGAGGCGCTGGTCGCGAGGACTGGATTGTGGCTCAGAAGGAGACAACTGCGCAGACGAGCATCATCCGGCTCTTTTCAAACGCAATTGCCACCCGCGGCTGTTCGCCGATTGATGACTTTCCTGAAATTTCCGGGTTGTCTTGGCGTCACTACGGCGTATAACTACCCGTGAGCAGCCAGAGTTAGCGAATTTTGGGATTCGGCCTCTCGATTTCTTTTGCGCGTGTGTTGCAGGAGACCACCGGGGTGATTGTTCCCTTGTTCTTTTCGTCCGGGAAGGAAGAAACCATGTTGACGCAGTCCATGATGCTGTCGCGGCGTTCATCGAAGCACTCGCTTTGGCGAGCCGCCAGGTTTGGATACGGACGGGGAGGATTCGCCAGTGCCGAACTGGAATCACTTGAGAATCGCACATTGTTGTCGGGCACTGCCCCGACCGCCGTGGACGACGGCTACGCGACGCCCGAGGACACTGCGTTGATCGTGCCGGCCGCGGGCGTGCTGATGAACGACACCGACACGGAAAGCGACCCGCTGACGGCCGCGCTTGTGGCGGGAGCGACCCACGGCACCCTGGCGCTCAACCCGGACGGCTCGTTCACTTACACGCCGAACGCAAACTACAACGGCCCTGACAGCTTCACCTACAAGGCCAATGACGGCACCGGCGACAGCAACGTGGCGACCGTGAATATCACGGTCAGTGCCGCGAACGACCTGCCCGTCGCCAGCAACGACGCATTTGCCACCAACGAAGATACGCCGCTGATCGTCGCCGCCGCGAGTGGCGTGCTGGCCAATGATACCGATGTCGATCTTGATTCGCTGACGGCCGTGCTTGTCGGCGGGCCGACCCACGGCGCACTGACGCTCAATCCGGACGGCTCGTTCACGTACACGCCCACCGCAAACTACAACGGTCCCGACAGCTTCACCTACAAGGCCAATGACGGCACCGGCGACAGCAACGTGGCGACCGTGAATATCACGGTCAACGCCGTCAACGACCTTCCGATCGCCAGCAACGACACGTTTACCACAAATGAAGACACTCCTCGGGTTGTCGCTGCCCCAGGCGTGTTGGTCAATGACACCGACGTCGAGAGCGATCCGCTGACGGCCGTGCTTGTGGCCGGACCGGCTCACGGCGTGCTCGCGCTTAACCCGGACGGCTCGTTCACTTATACCCCGGACGCCAATTTCAATGGGTCCGACAGCTTCACCTACATGGCCAACGATGGAACCGGCGATGGCAACGTGGCAACCGTCTCCATCACGATCAACGCCGTCAACGACCTGCCCGTGGCTAACAACGACACTTACGCCACCAATGAAGATACGCAGTTGGCCCCCGCCGCCGGCACCGGTGTGCTGGCCAACGACACCGACATCGATGGCAATACGCTGACCGCCGTGCTTGTGCTTGGACCGACTCACGGCACGTTCGTGCTCAACGCCAACGGTTCGTTCACTTACACCCCGGCGGCGAACTACAACGGTCCCGACAGCTTCACCTACAAAGCTAATGACGGAACTGGCGACAGCAACGTGGCAACCGTCAACATCACCGTCACCGCCGTCAATGACGTGCCCGTGGCCACCAACGACGCATACACGACAACCGAAGATACGCAGTTGGTCATTGCCGCCGCTACCGGCGTGCTCGCCAACGACACGGATGTCGAGAGCAGTCCACTGACTGCCGTGCTTGTCGTCGCACCGGCCCACGGCGTGCTGACGCTCAACGCCGACGGCTCGTTCACCTATGCCCCGGCCGCGAATTACAGCGGGTCCGACACCTTCACTTACAGGGCCAATGATGGCACCGCCAGCGGCAATGTCGCCACCGTCAACATCACGCTGACGGCTGTCAACGACGCTCCGGTGGCGGTTGACGACAGCTATGCCGCGACGACGAGTACAGCCTTGACCGTTGCCGCGCCAGGCGTGCTCACCAACGATACTGACGCGGACGGCAACACGCTCACCGCGACGGTTGTGGCAACTCCGCTTAACGGGACGCTGACACTGAATGCCAATGGTTCGTTTACGTACACCCCCGGCGCCGGCTTCAAGGGAGTCGATGTCTTCACATACCAGGTAACCGACGGCGTGGCGACGAGCGGAACGGCCCGGGTCGTGATTACAGTCAGTGCCCCCGCCAACCATGTGCCGGCTGCAACGGCGTTCACCGTGCTCCGGAATCCCGGTTCGACCGCCCTGATCGATGTTCTGGCACATGCAACGGACGCGGATGACGATCCGCTCGGCATCGGCATATTGGTCGCCCCCAGGAATGGCCGCGCGTTTGTCGACAACAATGGCACGCCGCTGGACTTCCTGGACGATTCCATCGAGTACATTCCGAACACCGATTACTTTGGCGCCGATACACTCACATACAAAGTATTCGACGGCAACGGCGGAACCCGCAGCGCGGTGGTCACCATTCGGGTTGCGCAGTTCGGGCTGTCGACGAGCCCATTCAATCCGAACAAGACCGACCTCGTGGTGCTTGGCACTGCCGGCAATGACAACATCCGCCTGATTCAGAGCGGGAGCAAAGGAGTCAAGGTTGTCATCAATGGCGTCAACGAGGGCGTATTCACACCCACCGACCGCGTGATCGCGGACGGCCTTGCCGGTAATGACACGATCAGCGCCGCGGGCCTCAAGCTCGATCGCCGGGTGGTGCTCTACGGAGGAGACGGGAACGACACGCTCATTGGCGGCAGTCTCCCCAGCAAACTTCACGGCGGGGCCGGCAATGACCGGCTTCAAGGTGGTTCCGCCGGCCGCGATCTGCTGGACGGTGGCAGCGGCCACAATGTATTCGCGTGATAATCCTCGCAAGGTGTGAGACTACCAGAGGTTATGTCATGGCCCCCGGTTTTCCAGAACCGGGGGCTTTGCGTTTGGTAATGCCCAGATCGCGCCGGAGAACTGCGGCCGTCGATCGGGCCGAAGAACCGCGATCACCGATCCTGGCCACACATATGCGGCTTGCCAAATAGAACGCACGCCCCGGACGCCGGTCATCGAAGCGGCGTTATTCCGCTTCCGTGCCCAGGTCGGACACCTCGCGCGGGCCGGCCGTCGTGGCGACCTTGCCTGGGGGGATGTGGACCGGATACTCCTGCACTGCCGTCACCTTGCAGAAGTGCGGCATCAGCTCGTGCGCGTTCAGCCAGCCGAGGATGGTCGTCGCCAGAGCGGCGTCGAGCTCCTTGACCTGAGCCTTGTTGACATTGCGAAGGTACTTCTGGGCCGAGCGACCAAAGTCCACATGTGCCCGCTGGTTCATCGACTCGATCACCTGCTCGGCGTGGTCGGTGGCCTGCGGATCCGCATCCTGAATGAGTCCGATGTAAATGGTCGTCGGAGGGCTGGAAACGCCTTCTGAGTTCCGAACAGCCGATTGGAACGCTTCATCCGGCGTGCTGAACGACCCCGTGAAGTCCTCGCGGTCATACGAGTAAGCGTAGCGGTTCGCCATGTTCTGTCTCCGATGCAGTCTATTCCTCAACGCAACCTGTTTTATTAATACTATGTATCGACCGTTTCATAAAACAAGACAAATATGAGGGCAGGAAGTTGGCGCCGGGGCAGCAAATAGCTTGACGATTGCTCCGGCACGGCCGCCCAAGCGTGGTGCCAAGGGCACAATCCTGGCGGATGCGGCGTCGGACCCGATTCCGGAGGGATACCATAGCCCGGTGGACACCGCGCTCCGATGTGCTTACGCTTTATCAACCATGCCCGATACGCTCACCAACCCCGTTCTCGCCCCCGATTACAACCGGACCGGCATCGACTATCGCCGGCCAATGCCCCGGCCCAAGGTTCACGGCACCGTCTATGACTTCCATTCCCATTTGCACGCGCTGCGCCACGCCGATGCCTGGTTCGCCTCGGCCGACCATTACGGCATTGACGTCTTCCTCACCATGTGCCAGCTCGAAGACGCCCTGGGCCTGCAACGCGTCTGGGGGAACCGCATGCACTTCATCGCGGTGCCGAAATGGGGCGAATGGGAGGGCAACTTCGTCGACCGTTGGCTGACGCGTATCGAAGGGTTCTACAACATCGGCAGCCGCATCGTGAAGTTCTGGTTTGCCCCACCTGCCATCGGCGACCGCAAGTGGCGGCTGGATTCCGACACCTTCCGCCCGCTCATCGAAGAGGCCCGCAGCCGCAAGATGGCGATCATGACGCACATCGGCGATCCGGAGATCTGGTATCGCACCAAGTACACCGACACGGCCAAGTATGGCACGCGCGACGACCACTACCGGATGTGGGAGAATGTGCTGGCCGGGTACGGCGAGCTGCCCTGGATCGGCGCGCATATGGCCGGTAATCCGGAAGATCTGGTGCGCGTGCAGAAACTGCTCGACCGCTATAAGAACTTGTACATCGACTGCTCGGCCACGCGCTGGATGGTGCGCGAGATCTCCGCGCATCGCGACGAGGCTCGCGACTTCTTCATCCGCAACCAGGACCGCATCCTTTTCGGCACCGACCAGGTCTCCCAGGATGAACGCGGGTTTGATTTTTTGGCCTCGCGGCTTTGGTGCCACCGCAAGCTGTGGGAAACGGCTTTCGTCGGGCAGACGCCCATTCACGATCCCGATTTTCCTGAAGACCAGCAGCCCACGCTTCGCGGCCTGTGCCTGCCGGATGAGTGCTTGCAGAAGATGTACCACGACAACCCGGAAAGGGTGTTGAAGTCACTGGGCTTGCCGGTCTGAGGGCTCGGAGTCCCGGCTTTAGCCGGTCTTATGTACGCCACACCGCCTGCGGCGGTACTCCCAACTCCGCTGACCGATGACTACATTCCTTGCACATCCGCCTGCATCGTGATAGGCTTCCGCATGCGGAGTGTTGCTCCATGATCAGGCCCGCCCAGAACTCAACCACTGACCCGTCGTTGTCGTCGGCGTGCCGCCTCTGGTTCTGGATGATCGTGCTCATCCTGACCGCGGGCGTCGCCTGGGCGTGGGTCAACCCGACAAGCGCCGCCTGGCAAACGCTCGAACGCAGGGCACGCGACCCGTCGTGGTATTCCTGGGGGCCGTTCAACCGGCGGTTGCCGGGCACGCCAGTGGAGATGCAAACGCTCTTGGGCAGAGCGCTCACGCCGGCCCGATGGAGCGCGTTCGGCTCTTCGGGCATGCCTACTGCCTCTGGAGTTCCCGGAGAGTACACCGTGGAAGATCCGTCGGGTCGGTTCGAGTATCACATGTTGTTTCCAAACGGTGTCAGTCCGGCAGAAATCGCCGCTTTCACCTGGGATACACACGGCAATTTATCGAATACATTCGGCCGCCTGGTTCTGCGCGATCCCACGCACCGCATCCGGGCATGGACGCTCCAGGGCATGCTGGTTTCCGTGCCGCGTTTGGGAAGACAGTGCGTTCGATTCGGATGGATCGCCTGGCTGGCCCTGGCCGGGCTGGCGCTGCTCGGCATTCGCCGCCGAATATGCCTTGAAACAGCCGCGGGCTTCGCCCTGTTCTTAAGTGTTGCTGCATTCCTGTTGATGGCGGCGGAGTACGAGCAGATCCCGGCGATGACGGCTGCCGTGTTCTACCTCAGCCTGCCGCTGAGCATCGCGCTGCTGGCCTGGGCCCGCTCGCGCCGTTCAGAGCTGGATCCCGCATGTGCCCCGGCCGACGAAACAACGGAAACACCGATGGTCTGCGATCATCCCGACTGGTCGGCCATTACCCAGGATATCCACTGCGTGTTTTGCGGCTACAACCTGCGCGGCCTGCAGGAGCCGAGATGCCCCGAGTGCGGCATCGAATTCAACTGGAAGAGGATGTTCGATAGCACCCGATATCGTCATCAGTTCCTTTTTGAGCATCAGTCCGGCATTGCCCTGTGGTCGTTGCGACGAACCCTCCGGGCCGGGCTGAATCCCGGGTGCTACTGGCGACAGCTCACGCCGTTGCATCGCGTCGCTGGCGGCAGGCTCGCGGTCTACTTCTTCGTTTGCATGGTTCTGGTGGCCTTGCCCGTACTCTTCCTGCTGGCGATTCCCGATAGTCTCATCCCAGGAATGCCTTGGTTCGGGTTCCGCGGTAGGGATGACTCCATCT
>JANYKD010000259.1 GCA_025361735.1 Phycisphaerales bacterium | reverse complement strand
GATTCCTTTCGTGTGGTCATTGACGAGAAGTCCGGCGTTCCAGAATTGCATGTAATCGTTTGGAAGAGAGAAATGAAACCGAGTCATCACTCGATCGGGGGCGTCCGTCCGACTGGGTTTGGTCGAGTGACATCACTCCGTTCGCCGCGCGTTTCTGGACGTATTTCACCTGTGTGGTCTTTCGTGTCGCCCCGGCGACGCCCGGGTCGAGAATCAATAATCCGTCGGCCGTGAATTCCTCGTGTTTGTCGCCGCGTGTGCGCGTCCAGGCGAGGAGTTTGCCGCCATCCCCGTAGTGGTAGTCGTCGCGCCAATCCTTCTTCGAATCGAGCAGGGGGTCAATGTAGTTCTTCGAGACCTCCTGATCAGCATAGTCCACCGACACGAGTCTGTGCTGCTCGTCGTACACGCGCTTCTGGTTGTCGAGATAGGTCAGCGAGATGAAAGCCGGCGGCGAATAGTAGGTGCCATTGTGGACAAACACGCCGATATCCACGCGGTTGGACTCCAGCGACGAACCCGGCGTCACCGGCCGACGCTCGTGATACGGCACGACAATCTCGGCCACGGAGCCGGCCTCATTTTGCTTCTTGATCTGGATCGCATTCGCATCGCCCCGCAGCACCACCCAGTGGTACGTCAGCGGTTTGCCGTTGAGATCCTTGCTCGTTTCCGCACTGACGGTCATATGCCGCTCGTATTGTGTCGACTTGATCACCCGGGCCACGGCGCACGGCGTGTCGAAGGTCCTCTCGCCGCCCGAGTCGAAGAAATCCACGCCCGCTTTGGACTGGTCTTCACGTACCACGCGAATGAGCACGCGTGGCGGCAGGTTGTCTTCGGTCAACTCGTGAGCCAGCTTCACCATTCGGGTCATGTCCAGGTTCTGAGCGTCGAAGACCGAAGGATGCGCTTCGCCCTTCAAATAGTCCTCCGGCTTCTCCACGGGCTTGTTGCTCATGCGGAACGCCCATTGGACGCTTGGCATCAGCATGCCGTTCTTGGCGAGTTTCTGTTTCACCTCCGGCCGAAATGCCGCGAGCGTGGCCGCCGCCGCGTTCATGAACGGCTGGTCCGATCCGGACGATCCCTGCGAGAGGATGATGTACGGCGTGTTGGCCGTCAACACGTCGCCGTGGCCCTTGGCTTCGCCCTGGCCGTTGTGCCCGACGATATGATCGCGATGCGACGGATAGAAGTAGAGGTGATTGCCGATGTACTGCATGTACAACCGCGTGGGAACTCCCTGCTGGGTCAGGGCGTGTCGACCCTGGCAGCGCCAGAGCGGGCCGGCCGTCAATGCGGTCGAGGAGTTGCCGATGGTCACACTGTTATAGAGAAAGACGACCTGGAGCCCGTAATGGAGCCCGCGCTTCTTGGCCGCGTCGGCAAACTGAATCCGGGTGAGTTGCGGGAAGCTGGCGCAGTTCAGCGGGGAGTGGTCGCCGTCATGGTTGTCGTAGAGATCGCCGTTATTGCCCGCGGCAGTGCCAGCCTTGTACCACTGGCGCAACAGGTCGCCGGTTTCTCCAAAGCCGACGATAATTGGCTTGTTCGCAGTGACCTCGCGGTCGAGTTTGAAGAGCCCGTAGAAGGTTCCGAGCCGCGTCTCCCAGAGCACGTTTTTCTCGCTGATCAGAACCTGGCCGTTCTTGATGGTGTCTGGTTCGGCACGGTAAGCGAGCCCGGCCGGCGCGGTCAGCGGCTGCCTGGCCTTTTCGAGGATCGCGGCGAAGCGGTCCTTGTCGTGCAGGGGCTTCAGGTCTTCATCGGCTTCGATGTGGGCGGCGTCGTGAAAGCCCAACTCCACGGATTTGTCGAGAGTGTCCAGGGCTTCGTCGAGTTTGTTCAGCCGTGTCTGGGCACAGGCAAGGTTGTAGTGGGCCGTGTAATCGAAGGGGACTCGGGCGATGAACGCCTTGAGTTGCTTTTCCACTTCGGCATACTCGTGCCGGGCGAACAACGCCGTCGCCGTCTGCTGCAGGGCCACCTCGTTGATCTGAATCGCGGGAAGATCGAAGACGCTCGGCCGCGATGTGGGCTGCGTCTTGGGCGTTTCCGCGGCCTGTACCGCCAGGAGCCAGGAACACAGGGCGGCGAGCACAGCAGCGCTAAACTTAGGCATGAGACCTCCGGTGAGGGATTGACGACGCGAGGCGAATATCGAATGCCGAAATCCGAATGGCGAGAGAAGGCCAAATGCACAAATGCCGAATCGTCATTGGGTCATTCTCTCGTCATTCGAGCTTCGTCATTCATCATTATCTGTGGGCGCTGCCCATTCAATCGATACCCGTGCAACTTGCGGCGGTTGTTACACCGCCGGGGTCTCGCCGAACAATCCACTCGGGTCCTCGGGTTCGACGGGCGGCACATATTTCACGCCAAGATGATCGTAGGCCGGTTTAGTGGCCCGGCGGCCCTGGCGTGTGCGGGTCACCAGCGCCGTCTGGAGCAGATACGGTTCGATCACATCGACCAGCGTATCGACCTCTTCGCCCATGGTGGCGGCGATGGCCTCGACCCCGGCCGGTCCGCCGTCATAGACGTCGATCAATGTATGCAGGTACGCCCGGTCCTGGTCATCGAGTCCGCGGTCATCGATGCCTTCAAGCTTGAGGGCCTCGCGGGTGACTTCCAGGGTCAGCAAGCCCTTGGCCTCGACGGTGGCGAAATCGCGCACACGCCGCATGAGCCGGTTGGCGATACGCGGCGTGCCGCGGCTGCGGCGGGACAGTTCCCAAAGGGCCTTGTCGTCGGCCGTCAGTTTCAACAGGACCGAGTTCTGCCGCAGGATCTCGTGCAGCGCCTCCGGGGCGTAGAACTCGATGTGGCTGACGATGCCGAAGCGGCTGCGCATCGGCCCGGTAAGCAGGCCGATGCGCGTGGTGGCGCCGATCAGCGTAAACGGCGGCAGGGGCATGGTGAGCGTCCGGGCGTGCATGCCCGCGTCGAGCGTGATGTCGACCTTGAAGTCCTCCATGGCGGGGTAGAGGTATTCCTCGACAATGGCCGGGAGCCGGTGGATTTCGTCGATGAACAGGACATCGCCACGGTTGAGCTTGGTGAGAATGCCGACAAGGTCGGCGCCCTTGGTCAGTGCGGGGCCGTTGGTGATGTGGACCTGCGCCCGCACCTCATTGGCGATGACGTGGGCCAGCGTGGTCTTGCCCAGTCCCGGCGGGCCGTGGAGCAGCACATGTTCGACCGGTTCAGAACGGGATTTGGCGGCCTCGACCGCGATGCGCAATTTGCGGATGAGGGTCTCCTGGCCGATGTATTGCTCGAAGCGCTGCGGGCGCAGGGCGTAGTTGAACTGGTTTTCAACCTCGCCCTGAGCTTCGCCACTGACTATTCGTTCGCGGGGCATTAAGCGACTCCCGTGCTCAAATGGTGCCTGCATGTTCGTAGGGT
>JANYKD010000242.1 GCA_025361735.1 Phycisphaerales bacterium | reverse complement strand
GCCGCAAGGCCAAGCGACCGCAGGCTGGCGATCATCAGGTGGGCGAAGTCCTGGCACACGCCGCGCCGCAATGTGAAGACATCCATCACCGGCGTGCTCACCTTGGTCGCCAGTTTGTCGTAACGGAAGTCCCGGTGGATCCGGGACATCAGAGCCAGGGCGCCGTCCATGATCTCGCATCCGGGCGCGAACATTTCCATCGCCCAATCCCGCAGTTCCGGGTGCTCCGGCGCCGCCGGGGAAGCAAACGCATACTGACTCGCATCAAGCAGGTCCCGGGTTTGCGGATTTCGCAACTGCGTGGCCGCCTGTTCCCAGGGAATCGAGGCATTGGGTGGCGGAGGCGGATGCCCGACCTCAACCCTGGCGTCGGACGTCACCGCGAAAAGTGAGTGGGGCGTGTGGATGAAGAAGTCCGTCACGTGATTGCCGAAATAGTCGATTCGCTCGCTCCGGGTGGCTGGCAGGGGCTCCACCTGCAACTGGAAATCCAGGCACTGTTGCCAGGCCGTGTTCCGCGGGCGCAGGCGAGCCTGATTCTGACTGAGTGAGGCGGTGCCCTTGTAGCGATACTCCGTGATGTGTTTGACGCGGTAGAACATCGCTACATTCCCGGGTCCGTCAACGATGAGGGGCCATGACCATGGGCGAAGAACGCTCGCGAAAGCGCGTCCGAAAATGCCGGAAAGGCTTCGCTCAGCTTCTCCAGCAGGTTGACCAACCCCGGCCGGTTGCCTGAATCGTCCGTCTTTGCCAGAGCGTGCGGGTCTGCCAGCCGCACTTGAGTCAGGGCATCAAGCACAATCCGTTCATGCTCGCCGCGGATCACGTTGGTGCCCACATCGGTTACCGCTTCCACATGCCTCTGCATGGCCGCGAGTTGAAAGGCAATGGAGCGTGGGTTGGTTTCGTCGCAGACCAGCAAGTCGATGGCCGGGGCGGCTTGCAGGGCGGTCTGATATCGCGAGCGATAGGTCATCAGTGATACGGCGACCGACAGCACGGATTCCAGATCGGTCAGCTCGTGGCTGGTGACGCGTCCCCAGGTTCGGCAAAGCAGTTCAACCTTGTACGTGGCTCGTTCGACGCGCCGGCCAAGGTCCAGGAAATGCCAGCCCTGGCCGCGTGTCATGCTCTCCTGGATCAAACCGGAAAACGCTTCGAGAGGCATGAGTACATGGTCGAGCAGGGTCAGCGCATTTCCGGCGGGCAGCGGCGTGGGGGCCGCGTCGAGTTCCGTGTCGAGATTCGTGATCGTGCGCCAGGTGTCCGGGTTAAGCCGGTCGCGCACCCGCCACGCCGCCTGCTCGAGGCAGGTCACCGTGTTTCGCAGGCTGCCTTCGTGCGATTTGCTGAACGTCAATGAGAATAGCGTCCGCTCCAGGTGTTCCGGTATAAGTAGCGCAGCGATTGACTCCGGGCAGTCAAAAAAGTGCTTAAATGTGCCCAGGAGCGACGACATTTCGGGTAATCGCAGCGTGTCTGACTCCTCGGCCAGGCACGAGTAGAAGAACCGCAGCAGGCGCAACTGGCCCTCGGCCCGTTCGGCGTAGCGGCCGAGCCAGAAGAGGTTATCGGCGATCCGCGAGGGCAGATAATACCCGCCGCGAATCAGCGGCACGGGAGCCGTGCTGGGGCGCATGAGGCTGAAATCGCTCACGGGTCCGTCGGCCAGCACCCAGGTGTCCTTGCTGCGCAGATCCCGCGTGGAGAGTATCTCCGCGGGTTTGTGGCCGACGCCGCCGCGTGTCAGCGCGCCCGGCATGATGTCAAATCCGCCCGGCGACGCGACGGCGTAGATTCGCATTACGACTGCCCGGGAAACGGCCGCGCCGTCAATCCACGCCGGAGCTGTCGGCAGCATTTCCGGCTCGTGTCCCGCAAGGGCCAGTTCCTCACCGAGCAGACGACGGCAGAGCGCCGGCATCGCCTCGCGAAACTCCTTTGAGTCAACCACTCCGGCCCCAACGGGATTCGCCATGGCGACGCGGCCGGCGCGGACGGCCCGCATCAACCCTGGCACGCCCAGCGACGACTCGCCGCTGAACTCCAGGGGATCGAGCTGGTGCTCGGCCAGACGGCTCAGAATGACGTCGACGGGGTACAGACCCTTGAGTGTCTTGAGGTAGACCGCATTCTCGCGAACGGTGAGGTCGGCCGATTCGGCCAGCGTCAGGCCGAGATAACGGGACAGATAGACCTGTTCGAAATAACTGCGGTCGAAGGGACCCGGCGAAAGCAGCACGACACGCGCGTCACCGGACTGCCGCGGCGATAGTCGCAGGAAGAGATCCTTGGCCCGGGCAAAGAAGCCGGCCAGGCGGTGTACCCGGCAGTCGCGATACAAGGCGGGCAGGGTCCGCGAGATGACAATGCGATTCTCCAGGGCATAGCCGGCCCCGCTGAGCGGGTGCATTTTGTCGGCCAGCACGCGCCAGCCGCCGTCTTCGCCACGGGCCACCTCGGCCGAATAGAAATGCAGCCGCCGTCCGCCCGCGGGCTCGAAACCGTGACTTGCCCGCGCGAATCCGGGGTTGCTGAACACGGCCGCGGGCGAGAGGAGCCCTTCTTCGAGAAGTTTCTGTGGCCCGTAGATATCCCCCAGCAGAAGCTCGACGAGTCTGGCCCGCTGGATGATGCCGCGCTCAAGTCGAGACCAGTCATCGGCCGGTATCACCAGCGGAATCGGGTCGAGTTCCCAGGGCCTGTCCAGGCCACGCGGATCGCCATAGACGTTGTACGTGACCCCGTTCTCGCGAATCATCCGTTGCGCCTGGGACCAGCGCTGGTTCAGTTCCGGCACGCCGAGTTCGTCGAGCATGCGGGCAATGTCCTGCCAGTGCGCGCGCCAAGTCCCATCTGGGGCGCGCGCTTCATCAAAGAGCCCGGTCTCGGGCCGATAGCCGCCGAGCACCACGGCCGGGCCTTGCAGCGCTGTCTCTGGTCCGTCCATTGCCATGTATCCATAATAGCCGCTTGGCGTCACCATGCACGCCGGCCGGTCATTCATCCGAGCCGCATGTCCAGCGTCAGCGGATACAACGGATTTGGTGCCTCGTCCGCCAGTGTCAACTCGTGCCCCGGGGTGTGGCCGATCGGCCAGAACCGCGAGAGCCGACGGGCCTCCGCTTCCTTGGCATTCACAGGGGTTGTCGTGTAGTTGCGCCCGGCCGGGTGAGCGACGTAGTAGGTACATCCGGCGACCGCGCGTCGGCTCATGCAATCCACGAGGTCGAACGTCAGCGGGCTATGTACCCCGATCGTCGGATGAAGTGCCTTGGCCGGCTGCCAGGCCCGGAAACGCACTCCCGCGACGGACTCACCCGGAGTCCCGGTGGGCGTCAGCGGCACGCGCCGCCCGTTGCACGCCACGGCGAATCGTTCCGAATCATGCAATCCGCTGACCTTGACCTGCAATCGCTCCAGCGAGGAATCGACGTATCGCACGGTGGCGCCGCCGCCGGGCTCCTCGCCCAGCACATGCCATGGCTCGATCGCCTGGCGCAATTCGATTGACATGCCGTCATAGTGGACCATTCCGTAGAACGGGAAGCGGAACTCGATGTGCGGCCGGAACCACTCAGGTTTGAACGCATACCCCGCAACATTCAGTTCACGTACCACTGCCCGCAAGTCGTCTTCGATGAAATGCGGGAGCATAAACCGGTCGTGGATGGAGGATCCCCATCCGATCAACGAGGCGCGATACGGTTCCTTCCAGAACCTGGCGATGAGCGCTCGCACGAGAAGTTGTTGTGCCAGGCTCATGCGGGCGTGTGGCGGCATCTCAAACGAGCGCAGTTCCAGCAGTCCGAGCCGTCCGGTTGACGAATCCGGTGAGAACAGCTTGTCGATACAGAACTCGGCGCGATGCGTGTTGCCGGTCATGTCCACGAGCACGTTGCGCAGAATCCGGTCGATACTCCATGGAGCGATCCAACCCCCATCTCTCCGCGGTATCTGAGACAGGGCGATTCCCAATTCGTACGCCGTCTCCTGTCTGGCTTCATCGGCACGCGGCGACTGGCTCGTGGGACCCACAAACAGGCCTGAGAACAGATAGCTCAGCGCGGGGTGATTGTTCCAGTAGGCCACCAGGCTGGCGAGCAGATCCGGCCGCCGGAGTAGGGGGGAGTCGGCCGGGCTCGGGCCGCCGAGGACCACGTGATTTCCGCCGCCCGTGCCGGTGTGCCGCCCGTCGATGAGGAACTTTTCGGTTCCCAGCCGTGACAGTCTCGCCTGTTCGTAAAGCCGGGTGGTGTTCTCGGCCAGATCACC
>JANYKD010000236.1 GCA_025361735.1 Phycisphaerales bacterium | reverse complement strand
ATGGTTCACTCGAAACGCCTCCTTGCTGTGAGTGTTTGACTACTACACAGACCCCGCCGATGCGGAAAAGACAGGCGTTTTGAGTGTTTTCTTTTATGGCCAGAGCAAGAATCTGACAGACTACGCTTGCTTAAGGCCTAGTGGTGGCGTTCCATTCGGTGGCCAGCACGACGGCGGCCGGCGTATCCGCCGTCGGCGCATCGGGGTAGACCCAGATATCCCACGAATTCTCCTTGCCCGACCCCGGTAGCGACACGCTCAACACGCATTTCGCAGGCCCGGCGACCTTCGTCAGCGGAACGTCAATCCTTCCGAACGACTTCACGTTCCCCGTCGGCACGTCCATCACCGTGGTCTTGCCGGCCGCCAGCACGTTGCCGGCGCTGGTCAGTTTCCACTCCAGTGCCGCTGCGTCGATCGCCTCGGGTCCGTAGTGGGAGAGCATAAGCTCTGCCGAAAACGTCTCGCTTGTTTTCCAGGCGAACTTCGCCATCTTCGCCAGTGTCACAGTGGTATCGCAGAACCGCTTGAACTCCGCCGGCGTCACATACGGCTTGGAGTCCCAGAATGGATCGAGCATTCCCACCAGTGCCGTGCCCTGGCCGGGGAAATCGTGCAGATCCAGCAGTTGGAACCCGCCGAAATTCGGCGTGCGCAGTGATGCCTCGACCTCTTCCTTATACAGCAACGTCTGTAGCCTTCCGGATGCCATCACGAACGCGTCCGCCTGATCGAGCATCTGGTTGCGGCCCAGCGAATCGCGGAAGAGATCGAAGTTGCGCGGCTTGAGATGCCCGTCGTATTTCTCGATCTCGCGGAAATTCGGGTAGACGCACCACTGGCCGACCTCGTGCGAGACGATCGGATACGGCCGCCTGGCGACCCAGTCGGCGTAGTCGTAGTCCGTCCTGGGCTGCGTGGCGTTGAACTTGCCCTTGAGGCCGTCGCCCCACATGTACAGCCGCGGGCCGACGAGCACCTGATACTGCTGCTCGGGAATCTCGGGCCAGCCGGATGTGCCGGTGTACAGTCGTCGTGGGTCGGCCGCCTTCCATTTCGTCACAAATCCGCTGAGGAAATCCTTCTGTTTCGTGCCGCCCGGCTCGTTCCCCACGCTCAGGCCAATGAACGATGGGTGATTCCCGTAGGCCTGCACGATCCGCTCGGCTTCAGCGTGGATGAACGCATCCGTGCGCGGATCGTCGCCCAGCGCGGTCCACACCGGCGTCTCCACATGCAGGTAAATCCCCGCCTCGTCGGCCGCGACAAATGCGGCTTCCGGCGGGCAGTGCGAGTGGAAGCGCAGATGATTCATCCCGTGCGCCTTGAGCACGCGACAGATCTTCGCCCATGACTCCACATCCGTGGCCGGGTAGCCGGTCCTGGGGAAGATGCAGCATTCGAGAGTCCCCCGCAGCATGATCGGCCGGCTGTTGATGGTGATCTGTGTCGCCTTTGTCGCCACATCGCGAAGTGCGAAGGTTGTCGTCATCGCATCGTGGCCGACGATCTGCGGATGGCGGACATCCAGCGTCAGTTCCGCCCTGCACAGTGCCGGCGAGAACTCACCCCACAACTGTAGTTCCTGGCCCAGCACGATTTCGACCGCATGCGTCGCTCGCGGCCCATCCACGGCAAACCACGCTTTGGCCGACTCCGGCGTCGGCCCGCCGGCCACCAGTCCTTCTCCGGGCAATTCCACGATCGCTCCGCCAGGCAGCACAATCCGGCCGCCGAGCAATCCCTGAACACGTTGTCCGGTGGTGTTTCGCACCGTTGCCTCAACACGGAGGGTGCGTCCCTTTATGTCGGGAATCAGCCGCACGGAATCGATCCACACCGGGTCTGTCGCCCGCAACTCGATCTTCCCCACGATCCCATTCCAGTTGGTCTGCGTGTGCTCGGTGAAACTGTGCGCATCCTTGCCGACCTTGTAGCGGTAGGTGTTGTCCACGCGCACCGCCAGCCGGTGCGGGCCCGGTTCCAGTAGTCCCAGGTCATACTCGTGCGGCGAAACCAGGCTGTCGCGCATCCCGACAGGTTTGCCATCCAGCCACGCATCGCTTTGCCAGTGGACGCGCTCCATGAACAGTCGCACCCATTTCCCCCGCCACGCCTGGGGCACGGTGATGTCCACCTGATACCACGCGTGTCCCTCGTACTTGAACTGCCGCGTCAGGAAGTGCTTCTCGAATGTGGTCACCCGTTGCCCATATCCCGCCTGGTCGGTCGATCCCGGCAGGTTGATCAGATCCGCGAAATCCTGCTCGAACCACTTCTGGGCCTCACCCACGCGATCGGGATCAATGCGGAACTTCCACGTCCCGGCCAGCGGGATCGACGCACGCTCATCGGCGTACGCCGCGGACGTCGCCAATATTCCCAGCACGACCAGCAAGGCAATTGGGAAACGCATCACAACCTCCTCTGTTCGTTGTATGCCAGATCCCGTGGAATCCGCTTCAACGGACGCGACAGGATGGTCACATGCCGTCAATTCGCCGGATCATCTCCAGGTTGCAGTGCCGTGTGGCGATGTTCCCGAGTGCGTCGCGCTGGAAATCGCCGCCGGGCATGTACGACAGCAGCACATGGTCCGGTCCGTAGTTCAGATCCTCGTATCCCGCGGCCGTAAGCGTCTGCCGATGGCGATCGAGCAGTTCGGCCAGCGTGTCATCAGTGAGCAATGCCTTGGCATGTGCCTGGCCGGCGCCGATGGGGCTGTACAGCGCATTGGCGTCGGCCGCGGTCGCGTCTTCGTGGCCACGGAAATAGCCCCAGATGGTGATGTAGTCGTGCCCGATGCGGAGCACGGGCTGTCCATCCGGGCCGACATCGCCCTGCATCTGCTGGAATCGGCGTTCATCGGTCACACCCGACGCGGAGACATCGCCGTGTCCGGTGACGTAGATGGCCCGCGGATAGGACGTGCGAATGCCTTTGCGTGTCATCTCCATGGCCAGCGTGAACTCCTCGAACGGGCTGTTGTAGCCGTGCCGTTGCATGGCCGGCCAGCGCGGATCGGAATCCCTGCCCGGCGGCTCCTCGCCGACGCGGCTGATCTTCCAGACCAGGTGTACGCCGTCCTTGGTCTGCGTGTACCAGGTGCGGGCCGAACTGGAGAGCGGAAACAGCTTCTTGCGCCAGCGCTCGGGAAGGAAATACTCGAAGAGCCGGGGGTCTTTGCCGACAACCCAGAGCACGCCGGCGGTGCTTTCGGCCCGGCCAAAGACGTAGTCTGTGCCGAGCAGATTCACGCGATGAAGGTGCGGCGGAACGGCCACCCCGGCCGGCGGGTTAAACCGCTCGCGCTGCAGTTGCAGGTACTTGCTTCGCGAGGCCGCCCTGGCATAGGCCTGGTGCTCATCGGTCCTGGTGAGCAGTTCGTAGTCGATCAGGCCATAGGCGAAGTCGCCATTGCGCTTGCGGACGATGCGGTCCTTGCGGATGTGCAGGATCAGGTGCGATGGCTTGTGGTCGGCCACGAAGAAGCCCTTGTCCTCAAGGTCCCGCACGGTGCGGTCGGTGAACTGCTTGAGCGATTCCTCCTGTGAAAGCCCCGGGTACATGCCCGCCCGGGCCACCTGCGCCGCATCGACCCCTTTGATCCAACTGTAGATCATGATGTACGACCGGAGGATGTCGATCTCGATGCAGGCGTGGTATTTGATCTTGCTGAGGATCTTCCAGCGCGACCGCCCGGTCTGCCACAACTGCATCCGCTCGGACGGCACATAGATCGCCATCGGCCGCTGCGCCAGGATTCGCAGCCCGGGCCGGCCATAGGTGCCGTTTCGCAGTTCCTCGACCAGAGAGAACTCCTCGAACGGCGTATTGAATTCGGCGTTGATCGCCTGGTTGAGCGTGAACGTGTCCAGCGGCACATCCTGCCCCATGCGCGACCATTTGATGACCAGATCGATGCTCCGGCATTTGTGCGTCGGCACCGGCCGGGTCGGCACGCGGTAGACCGTGCCCGTGCCCAACAGGGGTTGGCGCTTGGCCTTGAACCACTCGGGCTCGTACCAGTTGTCGGGGTGGACGTGGTCGAGAAAGGGCACCCCGTGTTCCGTCAGGTAAAGTTCGCTCTTGTCCGGCAGCGACAGGTGGATGTAGTTCACGCCCAGCAGCCGCACGAACGTCGCGTGCGGTCCCCATTGCTTGAGCAGATCAGGCGACAGCGCCGCGCTGCCGGCCTGCTCGATGTTGTTCAAAGCCGATTGATTCCCGGCCGCAAACGCATTGTGCATAAACAACCTGTCCGTGGAGATGAGTGAGTGGCACAAAACATAGCACACAGCAGCAGACCGTCCATACGCCACGCATTCTAACCCGACGTGGGGAATTCACCACCGCGTTCTGGCACGGACTTGCCCCGGCGCCGTTGCGGGAAACGGCGTCAGCGGCTATTCCAGTATCCGATGGGACCAGCCATGAACCCGCGCATCGCCATCTTCGCCCCTTCCAGCACCGTTCCTCGTGACGACTTCATGCACGGGATCGAATTGCTGCGCGAGCACGGTTTCCCCTGCGACATCCATCCGCACACGTTCGCGACGCACTTCACGTTCGCGGGGACCGACCAGCTTCGGCTTGAAGGGCTTTCCCGGTGGGCCTGGTTTTCGGACATCGAGATCGTCATGGCCGCTCGCGGCGGGTATGGCGCGACCCGGCTTCTGCCTCTGCTCGACGAACTGACCGCGACGGTCGGCGTGCCTGATCGCAAGTTGCTCGTGGGGTACTCCGATCTGACGGCGCTGCATGCGTATGTTCACAGCCGCTGGGGCTGGGCCACGCTGCATGCGCCGATGCCGTCCTCACCCGGCTTCGGGACCAATCCGGCCGAATGGACCGCCCTGAAGAACTGCCTCTCCGGGAAACCCGGATCACTGCGATTTGAACAGTTGCAGTGGTTGACACCGGCCCCGCGCCAGGCCATCAATGCCGAGCTCGTCGGCGGCAATCTCACCGTGCTGGCGGCCCTGTGCGGCACGCCATACCAGCTTAATGCGGCCGGAAGAGTGCTTTTCCTGGAAGACGTCGGCGAGCCGTGGTATCGAATCGACCGCTGCCTTACGCAACTGCTCCAGGCAGGTGTGCTCAAGGATGCCCGGGGAATCGTGCTCGGTGATTTCCACAACTGCAAGGATGATGTCCCGCAGGTCGTCGACCGTGAGAACCCGGGGCAGAAAATCCCGCTCCGCCCGGCCATTACTCAGCCTCAGGCGCTGGCGGAGATTTTCGGGTCGTTGGGGGCGAAGCTGGGCCTTCCCGTGGCCACAGGAGTTCCATCGGGTCACGGTCCAAATTATTGGCCGGTCCCACTTCACGCGGAGTATCGTCTCTCGCCGGACGGGTCTCTGGAACTCGTTCAATGGGCGTGGGCGTCGGCGGATCCTTCGCCGCGGGCCGTGGTTCCATGAGCTTGCGGGCGCCATTGATGAGCCGATCCCACTGGAACGCCGGCCCGGGATCCTGTTTGTCGGCCTGCACATGGTAGTGTCCCAGCACGCCCTGGAACTTCTCCAGTGCCTCATCCTCCAGCTTGTGTGTGATCAGCTTCCCCTTCTCATCCTTCGGATAATCGCAACGGATCTTCGGCAGCACCGTGCAGAGCGTGGCCGTGAGTTTGGTCAAAGCCTCATATTGCTCGGGCGTGTAATCCCATTGCCGCCGCCGCTTGCCCTGGATTTCGCCCCAGACCAGTTTCTCTCGCGCGGGCCGGCCGATGAAGTTTGGCGTCAGCACGCCGCCGTCGCCCATCCGCTCGGGCAGGGCGATGCGCATCTTGCCGTTGGTGTCCTTGGCGTACCACATCTTGAACGGGTCGGTGTCATTGACCGCGTAAGATCCCATGTTGGCGATCTCGATGCCGATCGAGCGGGAATTGGCAACCGTCGCGTGCCAGGCGCGTTCCTTGAGGTCCAGCGTCTGGTAGATCGTCCCGTCGATATCAAGCAGGAACTGCACCGACAGAAACCGGTTGTCGTGCAACACCAGGAAGCAGAGCCGCGACAGGCCGCACACGTCGTAGTGGAGCACGAACTGATCGACCTTTTCCTGGAGCAGCGGCAGGTCCCAGCCGCCGCCGCGGATGCGTTCAAATTCCTCCGGCGTCAGCACCGACTCGCGGATGTTGTATCGCGCCGGAGCCTTCTCTCTGGCCGCCTCCGAGGCTCGCGTCGTGGCCTGCCAGCCCGCATCTTCCCATTTGGCGAATCGTCGCTCGATGCGATAGGCATCGTACCCGCCCGGGTCGGTCCAGAGCACGATGCGCGTGCCGGTGTGGAAGAGTTGGCCGCAGACCATGATCTCATCGCCCAGTCGTTCGAGCCGTTGACCGGGTTTGGTGTCGAAAGCGGGTTTCTTGACGGACGGCTTGCCCGGCGGCGACGAGGGCTGGGCCGCCGCCATTGTGGCAAGCAGCAGGACGGCCAGAGTGAGCCATGTGGGGTTCATGCGGGTCTGGATCATCGGGCATCGCACCCGCCTGCGTCAACAGGGCAATCGAGGTTTGGATTCGGCTTGCCGGATTTCCCACCCATCCGCCGATCAGGCGGGGTAGAATACAGGAGTGCAGCGGTATTCTGTGTTCCTCGACCATAGGAGATCGCCATGAATCACTCAATTGAGTTTTCCGCAAAAGAATGGGAGTTGATGCTCCAACTGCTCGAAACCGAGCGCAAGGATATGCACTCGGCCGTTCGCCGGAGCATGACGAATCTGACCGCTCACGAGGATTTCCAGCGTGAGCTGAAGATGGTTCAGGGCATGATCGGCAAGATACAGGATGCGGTGATGCATCCGGCCTGAGGGGGCAGTCGCGGTTTCCCATGCTCCGTCGATTGGGCGGCAGCGGGAGGCGTGAGCCGTCCTTCCGGCGAGGAAGTGGCTCACCGCGCAGGGGTATGCTCTGGATGCAATGCAGAAAGCGCAGTCGCGTTCATCGGCGGATCGGTGTCATCGAGGGGGCAGGCGGGATGTCGGTGTATAATTTGGCGGGCGGAACAATTTCGTTATCGTTGTAACTTCTCCCCGCTTCGGTAGTACGATATATGGCCGACGGAAACCTGCTTTGGCGCGTTATGCCAGGATGCAGGCCGTCGATAACTGACATACGATGCAGGTATTATGATATTTAATCACCATAAGTTCCCCCGCACAGTTCTGGCCGTCGTCCTCCTGGTTGTCACCGGCGGCCTGCTTGTCCGGCCGCTTCTCGCTCAGAATCAGCAGGCCGCCGCCATTGAGGAGATCAAGTCCAAAGCCGTTGCGGCTTCGCGGACGGGCAAGTTCGATCTCGCCAACGACATTCTCACTCAGGCCGCGGCCTCTTCGACGGATGCCGTCGTCAAGAAGATGGCCGGCTGGGCGAAGGAATTCGAAACCCAGCGGCTGACGTTCCTTGCTGAGCGCCAGAAGGAATATGACAAGGCTGTCAAAGAAGTGCAGAAGCTCGTCGATGCCGGCAAGCCGGCGTATGCCGTGGGCAAGGCGACCGAAGTCTATACCCTCGCCATCAACAAGGACGCCCTCCGCAATGAGGCATGGCTCAAAGACCTGCTGGTCAAGGCCAAGCAGCTTGGCGAGGGCTATGACAAGTCGGAGGACTGGATCCACTCCATGCGCATCTACCTCCAGCTTTCCACCATCGAGCCTGACTCGGCCGACTGGAAAGAGAAGGCCAAGATCGCCACGCGGCGTGTTCGGTTGCTGGCGATGTATGTGCCGGACGAGATGAAGCGCATCCAGGAGGCCGACAGCAAGGAACGCGATGAGGTGGACAAGATCATCGAACCCGCCACGCGGCCGGCGAAGAAGGATGAGAAAGACATCGAGGAGCAGGATCAGAATCGCGTGAACTGGCGGGAAACGCTCAAGGACGTGAAACTCGACATGCTCATCGAAGCGATCGTCAATGCCAAGGAAAACTACTGGCGCAAAGTGACTTACGCCCAGATGACGGGCGGCGGCTTCCAGGCCCTGAAGACGGCCGTGACCACGCCGGCTCTTGAGAAGGTTTTCCCTGGCCTCGGCAACAAGACCATGAAGGCCAATTTCCTCGGCGCGCTGGATGCCGCCATCGCCCAGGCGGACCAGGCCCAGGGCGACGCCCAGCAGAAGGCGCTGGTCGAGCTCATCGTCAAGCTGAAAAAGACCAACGACGACACGATCAACCTGCCTGAAGAGGTCTTTGCCTCGGAATTCGCCGATGGGGCATTCGCAGCGCTCGACCCGTTCTCAACGGTCATCTGGCCGCAGGACTGGGAGGAATTCAAGAAAACCACCCAGGGCGAGTTCACCGGTGTCGGCATTCAGATCCATGTTGACGAATCGGGCAACATCAAGGTTGTTTCCCCACTGGAAGATTCGCCCGCGTACAAGGCCGGGATCAAGCCCGACTGGATCATCAGCCACATCGATGGCAAGCCGGCCAAGTGGATCAATGTCAACCAGGCCGTGAAGCGCATCACCGGCCCGGCCGGAACCAAGGTCACACTCACCATGCGGAAGACCGATGGCGAAGTGAAGGATTACGGTCTGGTTCGCGAGGTCATCAGGGTCGCCTCGGTAAAAGGCTGGATGCACAAGCCGGGTGGAGGCTGGGAATACTTCATCGACCAGGACAACAAGATCGCCTACATGCGGCTGACGAATTTCTCCAAGACCACGGCCGCCGACGTCAAGCAGGCGATCAACGAAGCCATCGCCGCCGGTGCCCGCGGCGTCATCATGGATCTTCGCTACAACCCCGGCGGACTGCTCAACTCGGCCAGCGACGTCGTAAACCGTTTCGTCACCAAGGGACTGATCGTCTCAACCCGGCCCGATCGACCGGACTCGCCCGTCCCCTCGAGCAGCATCTCCGCCCATCGCATTCCCGATGAGGCGAACTGCCCGCTGATCGTGCTCGTGAACCAGTATTCGGCTTCGGCCAGCGAGATCGTCTCAGGCGCGCTCAAGGACCATCACCGGGCGATCATCGTCGGCGAGCGCACCTTCGGCAAAGGCTCCGTGCAGATGCTCTATCCGCTCAGCGGCGGCCAGCAGGCCGTGCTGAAGCTAACCACAAGCCACTATTACCTGCCGCTGGGCAAGTGCATCCACCGCGAGGAGAACTCCAAGGAATGGGGTGTCGAGCCCGACGTGGTGGTTGAGATGACCCCCGAGCAGACTCGCGACGCGCTGGGCGCTCGCCAGGAAGCCGATGTCCTCCGCGACCCCAACGACCCAGCGCCCAAGCCCGACAACGGCAGCACCACCACCAAGCCCAAGGAGAAGAAAGATCTCCTGGGTGCCGACCCTCAGTTGGGCGCCGCCCTGCTGATCATGCGGCTCGAAGTGGCGAACACGCCGGCCAATGCCGCCGCAATGCGGGCCAATTGACGATGGCGTTGTTGATCATCGGGGACTGTATATGTGGTGCGGGCTTCCAGTCTGCTTCTGCGGGAGCAGGGTAGACTGGAAGCCCGCACTGTTATGCCACGGCACGTCGGCCGCAACGCACTATTGGACCTTTAGCTGGCTGACTTTGATGTTTCCTTGCGGGTCTTTGTCAAAGGAAACCGTGAGATCGCAACTGCCCTTGGCAAATACTCCCTTGCCGGTGAGCGTGTAGGTGGTGACGCCGTTGACCGACGACTGGACGAAGTTTGGCGCATCCAGCCGCACGAATTCGCCCAAGGCGCTAAACTTCTGCCGGGCATTGGCAAGATCTGCGTCGCTGACCGCGCTGGTGACGTATTGGCGCGCGCCGGGAATGTCGTTCTTGCTGAGCGTTTCCATCAGGCCTGTTGTCGGCACGACGAAAGCCTTGATTTGGCCCACACCCCAATAAACGCCGTAGCCGATGCCGCTCCATGCCACGAGGCTCACGAGCCCGAGGATGATCCCCGCCATCGCCATGCCCCGCCCGCCACGGCGAGGGTCTTTGCCCCTGGAAAAGCCGGCCAGGCCAAAGACTACCGCAAGCAGTCCCGTGATCGCGGGAATACAAAACAGAAACCCACACACCAGGCTCGCCACCGCCATGCCGTTACCGGCTTTGGCTGCGGGCGCCATCGAATAACCTCCCGGAGGCACCTGCCCTTGCGGTGGATACTGCCCCGGCGGCGGATACTGCCCCTGCGGCGGCGGATACTGTCCCTGTGGTTGTGGCGGGGGAAATTGTGACATGGGAACCTTCCTTGCCTGAAAAGACCCGGAACGCGATTGTTCTCCTGCCGTCATCATGCCAACGGCGGGGCGGGAGTCAAGCAAACCGGGCAGAACCCGGAAAAAAGGGATGGGCAAGTTGAACTGGCCGGAACAGACGCGCGATGTCTGCCCGATGCTTACGCTCGGGTGCGTCCCGCCGGCGCGTGCTCGCGGGAACACCGCCGTAAGCCTGAGTTCCGAATGCGGTTACTTTGGATCTCCGTTTCCGTCGGCCGGGGCGATCTCGACGATCTTCCCGTCAATGCCGACCGAGGACTTGAGTCCCAAGCCATCTTCGCCGCCAACGCCAAAGGCGCCGGTGCAGCCCGTCAGATAGGCCGCGACGACAAACAGAAGCAGACAGCGCATGCACAACCTCCCGTTAATTGCCGTCCTATATATCGGCAGTTGACGCGTTTTCTGTGCAGTCTTGGCGGGTTACCCAGATTATCGGACCTATCGTCTCACCACGCCCAGATCCTGCCGGATTGCGAACAGTCGCACGGTCATCCAATCCTTGATAAATACAGTTCCGATAAAAAGTTGCGCACGCAATTTGAAATTCTCCCAAGAAATCAGTAGAATCTCTCGGCCATGCCAATCCGAACTAAATCCAAACTTGCGTCTACGCATACGCACCGCAAGGCGGCGGTGTCGCACAAGCCGGCAAAATCGAGCCGCGTCTCGACCAAGCCGGCCAAGGCAAATTCGCATGGCCATGAAAAACCGGCGCCGGTTCCTGTTGCCGCCCCGGTACCCGCGCCGGCCCCGACGCCGGCACCGGTCGCCTCCAATGGCTACAACAAGGCCCTGAAGTTTCTCGCCACGCTGACCGATCACGAGCGTCTGCGCATCGTGCGCTACACCTCCGAGAATTTCGATCTCGACCGCATGCGCCGATTGCTCAAGCATCTGGGTAATCCCCACGAGGCGTTCAAGTCGATCCATGTTGCCGGCACCAAGGGCAAGGGCTCTACCTGCGCCATGCTCGCATCCATGCTCCGCGCCTGTGGCTACAAGGTCGGACTCTACACCTCGCCACATCTGCTCGACATGCGCGAACGCATCGTCGTCAACGGCGAGCAGATCTCCGAGGCCGATCTGGCCCGGCTCACGCGCACTGTCTCCGGATTTGTCCCGCGAATGCGGCCCAATCCGACCTTCTTCGACGTCATCACCGCCATCGCCTTCAAGTATTTTGCGGAACAGAAAATCGATATCGCCGTCGTCGAAACAGGCCTCGGCGGCCGGCTTGACTCCACCAATGTCATCAAGCCCGAAGTCTGTGCCATCACCTCCATTTCCAAGGACCACATGGCCCAGCTTGGCTACACGCTGGCCAAGATCGCCGAGGAAAAGGCCGGCATCATCAAGCCGGGCATCCCGGTGGTAACGGTCCTCCAGGACCCCGCCGTCGAACAGGTCATCAAGCACGCCGCCGACAAGGCCGGCACGACGCTCGACATCACCGGCAAGACCATCGAGTTCTCCTATCGCTTCGAATCCAGCCGCATGCTCGGCCCGCACAACCGCATCTGCCTGACCACGCCCACCAGCCGCTTCGAGCACCTCGCCGTCCCCCTCGTCGGCGAACATCAGGCCATCAACTGCGGCCTGGCCCTCTCCGTTCTCGACAAGCTGAAGGCCCGCGGTTTCAACATCACCGACACCAAAGCCATGGAGGGTCTCGCCAAGACCACCATCCCCGGCCGCATGGAGATCATCGCCGTCACCCCGCGCATCGTCGTCGACGGCGCCCACAACGCCGCCAGTATAGACGCCATGATGCGGGCCATCGGCCAGCACATTCCCTACGATTCGATGGTGGTGATCTTCGGCTGTTGTGCCGACAAAGACATCCCCGGTATGCTCGACCGCATCACCAGCGGCGCCGACAAGGTCATCTTCACCAAGATCGACTCCATCCGCACCGCCGACCCCGATGACCTGGCCGCGCGCTACGTCGAACTCTACGGCAAGATGGCCCAGGTTGCCCCGAATCTCAAGACGGCCATGGAAATCGCCATGCGTGCCGTCACCAAGGAAGACCTGATCTGCATCACCGGCAGTTTCTACCTGGTCGGCGAAGCCAAACAGCTTTTCGGCAAGCCCAACATCAACCAGCAGGAAGCGATGATGATGCCGGTGAAATCTTACAGCCGTTAGATAGTCAGTAGTCAGTAGTCAGTGGTCCGTGGTCAGTAGCTAAAGAACCGTGCGGCCCGGCCATTAGTTTCGCAGGCCCGAAAGGCCGTTACTGCGGATAGTCGTGTGACCCGGCCATTAGTTTGCCAGGCCCGAAGGGCCGTTACCACTGGTAGCCGTGGCCGTAAGGCCACGGAAAGCAACCTCCAATCAGCTGAGGCCCGAAGGGCCGACACGATTGGAGCCGAGCGAAGGTCGGTCTGTTTTCTCACGTTGCCTGCCAACTACTGACTACGGACTACTGACTACGGACTATCATGCGTTCTCACCTCCTCACCGAACAGCGCCTCCCCGAGTCCATGAATCTCGACGGGCTCTCGGTTTCCGACGCCGTCGACATGATGCACGAGCAGGATTTGCGCGCCGTGCAGGCCGTCGGCGCCGTCAAACCGCAGATCGCCGCCGCTGTGCAACTCGTCGCCGATCGTCTTCTCCGCGGTGGCCGCCTCTTCTACGTCGGCGCGGGCACGTCCGGCCGCCTCGGCGTGCTGGATGCCTCCGAATGCCCGCCCACCTTCCGCTGCGACCCCGAAATGGTCCAGGGCATCATCGCCGGTGGTCCCGACGCCATGTTTCGCTCCAAGGAAGGCGCTGAAGATTCCCCCGAAGGCGGCGCCGCCGACCTCGACGCCCGCAAGGTCGGCCCGCTCGATGTCGTCATGGGCATCGCCAGCGGCGGCACCACTCCTTACGTCCACGGCGCCCTGCGCCGCGCCATCCAGCTCGGCGCCGGCACCATCTTCTTTTCCTGCGTCCAGCCCGTCCCCGGCGAACCCGGCGTCGATATCGTCATCCGCCCGCTCACCGGCCCGGAAGTTGTCACCGGCTCCACGCGTCTCAAGGCCGGCACCGCCACCAAGCTCGTGCTCAACATGATCTCCACGCTGAGCATGGTCCGCCTGGGCAAGGTCTACGAGAACCTCATGGTCGACCTGCGTGCCAGCAACACCAAGCTCCGCGACCGCGCCGCCCGCATCATCTGCATGCTCACGAGCTGCTCGCGCGACGAAGCATTTACCTCTCTCGATGCCGCCGACGGCCACGTCAAACTCGCCGTCCTCATGCGCAAGACGAACCTCTTGGCCGACGCCGCCCGCGCGCGGCTGGCCGCGTCCGCGGGCTCCCTCCGTACCGCCCTCGGAGAGCCCCGGCCATGAGTTCCCGCGCCGACAAGCTCCCCGGCCGCCTCTCGCACAGCGTCGCCGAAACCGAAGCCATAGCCGGCGAACTCGCCCTCCAGTTGTCCCCGGGATCTTGTGTCGCCCTTTACGGCGATCTCGGCGCCGGCAAGACGCAATTCGTGCGAGGCATGGTCCGCGCCCTCGGCGGCAACCCCCGCGCCGTCTCATCGCCCACCTACGTGCTGCTCAACATCTATCCCACACCCAAACTCACCGTCTATCACCTCGACGCCTACCGCGTCCACGGCCCGGAAGACTTCGACGCCATCGGTTTCCCCGAGTTGCTCGAGCAGGGGCGTCTGGTCGTCATCGAATGGCCCACCCGCGTCGAATCCCTCCTCCCCGCCAATCGCATCAACGTCTCCATGATTACGACCTCCCCCCGCACGCGGAAGATCACCATCACCCACCTGAACCCTTGAACTCTTGAACCACCGCGAAGCCCCCGCCCAATCACGAAGATCATTTTGCACTTTTCACTTTACATTTTGCACTTCTATCTTCGTCCTTTTACCTTGGACTTCCGCACCACCACCTTCGCCTTCGCTGCAGCCTTCGCCTTGACCGTCACCGGCAACTTCTTCGCCGCCGCCACTGGTTGTGCCTTCGGCTTGGCCGCCACCAGCAGCGTCGACATCGACGCCGGCGACGCACAGTTGCCCACGTGCGCCGTGACTTCCGCGAAGTCGTCGACACTCACCACGCCGTCGCCGTTCAAATCCCCCAGGAACCACTGGCCACATGTTCTCCCCATATTCGCGATCACCGCCAGACAGTCTGACTGATCCACCACGCCATCCAGATTCGCATCCCCGGCCACCGTCTGCTGAATCAGCAACTGGCTAAACACCCCGCTTAGCGACTGTCCCGCGAAACTGTTCAGGTGAATCAGCGCATTATCCACCATCGCCAGCGTCGCTGTCCCGGCCGCCACCGTTCCCGACGTCTTCAGCCCGGGGCTAATGCCCATTCGCCCGTTGACGATCCACTGATTCACGGTCGTCGCCGGCGACGCCACGCCATAGTTCAAAATCATCCCATTCCCCCCCAGATCCAGCGTGCCACCTGCGGTGATGCTCAGGGATCCCGGCCGCAATACCAGGTTCTTACCCGCCACCATTCCCAAGTTCGTCCCCACGGTTAGCGTTCCCACATCCACCGCACCCCCGGCCATCCCATCAATCTGGATCGCCTCGACATTCGTATACGCCACGGCCACCGTCCCCAGCAGAACCTGTCCCGCCAACACCTGCAGGCTCGACGCCGCTGTCGTCCCGGTCAACACCAGCGTGTCCTTGCCACCCGCGCCCGTGAACGTCACCCCAACGGCCGGCAGCCCGTTGGAAACGTCGACTGTGAGCATGTCATTGCCGTCGCCGCCAACAAACGTGCATGATTCGACCGTGTTCACCGCATAGCTCGCAGTCGGCCCGGCCTGCAGTGATGCTCCGCTCCAGATCTGCAACGTGCCATGATCGGCCGTTAACCCGACAGAGAACTGCCCGTTGCCACCGGTTCCTGCCGTGGTCACCACCAGCCCTCGCTCATACGCCCCCATATCCACAATGGGTGTGGTCCCCAGCCCCGTGTCGGCCACGCCCGGCATATCCAGGAACCGCGGCTTCCCCGCCAGGTCCGTGGTCACACCCGCCGGCACAGCCGAGTTATTCCCCGCGTCAATCACCGGCGAAGTCAATTGCGGCCGCAGATCGCCGTAATCGTCATCGGCCGTCCCCCATTTGCCATCCGCGCCCGCATAGGGATTGCGGACAAACAGCGGATCAACGTTAATGTTACCCGCGCCGGCGTACGTGCCGCTGGCCTGCTGGATGTCGCTGTAAGAGACGGTTGGCGTGCTACTCACCTGGTAGATCTGCGGATTGGTCGATGCGGTATTTCCCCACAGCACACAGTTGGTGAACGCCTGAGACGCCGAGGAATAACTGTATATGCCGCCTGTGTTAGAAGCCGAATTGGCGACAAGGCTGCAGTTGATCAGCGTCGGCGACGAGAAATTGTTGTACATCCCGCCGCCCGTGTTGGAGGCCGAATTGCCGACAAGGCGGCAGTTGGTCAGCGCCGGCAACGAAGAATCGTTGTACACTCCCCCACCGGAGTACGCCGAATTGCCGACAAGGCTGCAGTTGGTTAGCGTCGGCGACGAGGAATAGCGATTGTACATTCCGCCGCCGATGGAGAACCCCACATTTCCAGTGATCGTGCAGTTGCTCAGCGTCGGGCTGGAGAAAGCACTGTAAATCGCACCGCCATTTACACCCGAGTTGCCACTGAACGTACAGTGCGTCAGCGTCGGCGAACTCCCTGCATTGTACAGACCGCCACCTGCGTTCTCATTCAACCCGCCGCCAATGGCATAGCCGAAGGCGACCGTGATGCCATCAAGAGAGCAGGAGGCGCTCATCCCGGTGGAAACAAGGACATGGTAGCTGTTGTCGCCACTCGTTCCGACGACACCGATATCTCCGGAGAGAACGGTGGGGTAGGCAACGATATCACGCGCGTCGGGATTGCCGGCGCCGTACCCAGCGTAGCCTCCGTAGAGAGCGACATTGCTCTTCAGCGCGAAGCTGAGTCTCTGATCGGTTGTATTCGTCGGCTTGTAGGTCCCATCGGCGACGCGAATGGTATCCCAGTCGACCGCAACCAGAAGTGCCGACGGAAGACTCGTGAACGCATTGGTCCAGGAGGATCCATCGTTGGCTCCCACGGCGGCGATGTCCACGAAAATCTGTTTGGCGGCGGTGACGATGACCGGCCCTTCATAGGCGCCAAGGTCCACGGTTCCGTTCTGGATTCGGACATTTCCGGCCAAATCAGTGAGCGTGCCACCCGGAATGGCGGCATTGGAACCGATGTCCAGTGCCGGCGAGCCGGCGCGCAAACGCAAGTCGCCGTAGTCATCATCGGTCGTGCCGAAAAGACCGTCCGGGCCTGTCCACGGCGAGCGGACAAAGCGAGGATCGGCGTTGGTATTTCCGGTACCCGTGTAGCCGCCCTGGATATTGCTGTAAGTGACCACGGGATTGCTGGATGTGTAGTTATAGATGGGTGCGTTGCCGCTACCCCAGACTATGCAGTTGGTCAGCTTTGGATTGGAAGATGATTCGTTGTAGATTCCACCGCCACAATAGGCAATGTCCGCGATAAAAGTACAATTCGTCAGCGTTGGATTCGAAGAAGACCTATTGTACATCCCGCCACCCCAATTGGCGGTATTGCCTGCAAACATGCAGTTGGTCACCGTGGGGCTGCAGCTGGAATTATACATCCCGCCACCGTAGCTGTATGTGCCCGAGGCGGTGTTGCCACTAAAAATACAATTGACCACTGAGATCACTGCAAAAGAACCGGAGTTGTATATCGCGCCGCCGTAAACGGTCGCGGCCGTGGATGAGCCCGCGCTATTCGCCCTGAATATGCAATTGGTCAGGGTCATCGGCGCCAGGGTGCTGGCGTTGTACATCCCGCCACCGGAACCGGAGGTGGCCGCGTTCCCAATGAATGTGCAATTGGTGTACGTCCCGGCGAAGTTGGCGTTGTACGTCCCGCCCCCGGAAGTCGCCGCCGAGTTGCCAATGAACGTGCAGCTGTCCAGTGCCTGGCTGGAACCCGAATTATAAATTCCGCCACCGTAAGACGACTGGTTGCTACTGAACATACAGTGAGCGATTGTCAGTGAACTAAACGTCACCAGCATTCCTCCACCCGTTCCAGCCGTATCCGCGCCGCTGGCGTTTCCCGCTGTCACCGTAACGCCGTCCAAAACAGTGGAACCGCCCACACCGTTTGCGGTCACAACATGAAGACTGTTGTCCAAGGTGGTCCCGACGATGCCGATGTCCCCGGAAAGGATGGTCGCAAATGCGACTGTATCGCGTGCGTCGGGATTGGTCGATCCGAACCCAGCGTAACCCCCGTAGATGGCGACAGAGTTCCTGAGAGCAAAGCTGATGCTGCGATCGGCCGTCGTGGCGGGCTTGTATGTCCCGTCCGCGATGCGAATGGTGTCCCCGTCGGTCGCTGTCATGAGAGCCGTCTGCAGGCCGGCAAATGCGTCGGCCCAGGACGTCCCGGTGCTGCTGCCGGTGGCGTTGAGGTCCACGTAGATCGTCTTCGCGGAGATGGCAATGGCACCCTCACAAGCACCCAGGTCCACCGTGCCGTTCTGGATCCGGGTGTTACCGTCCATATCGGTCGTGATGCCAGTCGGGATGGCCGCATTGGAGCCGATGTCCAAAGCCGGGGAACCGGTTCGCAGATGCAGGTCGCCGGCATCGTCGTCGCCGGTTCCGAACACCCCATCCGGTCCCGTCCAGGGGGAGCGGACAAACAGCGGCGCCGCGTTGATGTTTCCGATGCCCGCGTAGCCGCCCTCGATGTCGCTATAAGTAACCGTCGCCGTGCTGGAACTGTTCGAGATCGCCGCGCTGCCACTGCCGTTTCCCCAGATGATGCAATTGGTCAGTCTTGAGTAGGACGACGATGTGTTGTACATCCCGATACCAGAGTTGCCGCTCAACGTGCAATTGATCAGCGTCGGACTGGAACCGGCGTTGAAAATCCCGCCGTTGCCGTTGTTGACGATGGCACAGTTGATCAGCGTCGGGTAGGACGAGGTGTTGGATATCCCCCCGCCGCTATTGCCCAGGAGAGTGCAGTTGGTCAGCGTCGGGTTGGATGAGGTGTTGGACATCCCTCCGCCGGTATTGCCCGCGAGAGTGCAGTTGGTCAGCGTCGGATTGGATGAGGTGTTGGACATCCCTCCGCCGGCATTGCCCGCGAGAGTGCAGTTAGTCAGCGTCGGATTGGACGAGGTGTTGGACATCCCGGCACCGATGTTGCCCAAGAAGCTGCAGTTGCTCATCGCTGCACTGGAGGTAGTGTTGTACAGGCCGCTACCGATGTTGCTCAGGAAAGCGCAGTTGGTCAGCGCTGGATTCGAAGCATAGTTGTACATCCCGCCGCTGCGGACGGGACTGCTGGCGGAATTCCCACTGAACGTGCAACCGGCTAGGGTCAGGCTGGAATAGCGGCTGCACATCCCGCCGCCATAGCCGGAACTGCTGGTCGTGTTCTTATTGAGCGTGCAATTGGTCAACGTCAGGGTGGACGAGGAATTGTAAATCCCGCCCCCTTCGGTTGCCAGGTTGCTGCTGAGCGTACAGTTGGCCAGCGTCAACGAACCTGCCGAGACATACAGACCGCCGCCCAGCGTTTGGTCCGGGCCAGTGCCGGCGGCGTTTCCACCCGTCACGGTAACGCCGTCAAGAACCGTGGTCGCGCCTATTCCGCGCGCGGTAAGAACGTGGTAGCTGTTATCGGCGGTGGTTCCGGTGACACCGATGTCTCCCGAGAGAATCGTGGGGTAGGCAACGACGTCCCGTGCGCTGGGATCAGTTGCGCCGTATCCGGCGTAACCGCCATAGACGGCAACCGCATTGCCCAGGACAAACGCGATCGTCCGGTCGGTCGTGCTCGTTGGCTTGTAGGTTCCATGCGCAACCCGGATCGTGTCTCCGTCGGCCGCTGCCAAGAGAGCCGACTGGAGGCCGCGAAAGGCATCGGTCCAGGAGCTACCGGTGTTGGGCCCAGTCGCGGCCATATCCACGTAGTACGTCTTTGGGGCGGGCGCCGCGACAGATCCCTCGTAGGCGCCCAGGTCTACCGTCGTACTCTGGATGCGGGCGTTGCCGGCCAGGTCGGTATTGATCCCCGCTGGGACGGCCGCGTTGGAACCGATATCCAACGCCGGAGATCCCGGCCGCAGCCGCAGGTCCCCGTAGTCGTCATCGGCCGTACCGAACCGACCATCGGGCCCCGTCCTGGGCGAGCGCAGAAACATTGGATTGGCATCAATATTGCCGATGCCGGCGTAGCCCCCTTGGATGTCGCTATAGGTGACCGCTGATACGCCCGAGCCATCGTAGATCGGCGCATTACCACTATTCCAGATGATGCAGTTGATCAGCGTCGGGTTGGCAAACATGTTGGTCGACGCGTTGTATATCGCGCTCCCCTGGATGGGGCCGGTATTGCTGCTGAACGTGCAGTTAGTCAAAAACGGGCCGGACGAGTTGGCGTTATACAACCCGCCACCCCACGATGATGCCGTATTGCCGGAGAAACCACAGTTGATGAGCATTGGCGAGGACGTGGAGTTGGACATCCCGCCGCCGGAGGCCGACACGTTGCCCAGGAAGTTGCAATCCATCAGCGTCGGCGACGACGAGTTATTGTACATCCCGCCACCACCGACAGATGCACTATTGCCAACAAACAGGCAGTTTGTCAACGTCGGGGTGGCGCCAGCGTTATTGTACATTCCGCCGCCGGAGTTCGCTGCGGAATTGCCCGTGAATTTGCAGTTGGTCAGCGTCGGGTTGCAGGCCATGTCGTTGAACATGCCGCCGCCACTGCTGGCCGTGTTCCCACTGAACGTACAGTTGGTGAGCGTCGAGATGGAAGATGTCGCGTTGTATACCCCGCCCCCGTTGGACGAGGCCGCATTCCCGCTGAAAGTACAGTTGGTCAGCGTCAACGAATCCCCCGCGAAGAACAGGCCGCCGCCCAGCGACTGGTTCGAGCCGGTGCCATTGGCGTTTCCTCCCGTCACGGTCACGCCGTCAAGAGCAATCACACTGCTCGCGCCGCTGGCGATCAGAACATGGTAACTGTTGTCGGAGGCGACCCCACTGATCCCAATGTCCCCCGAAAGGACCGTCGGATAAAGCGCCGTGTCGCGTGCATTCGCATCGGGCGCCCCGAACCCGGCGTAGCCGCCGTAAATGGTGACGGCATTCCGAAGGGCAAACCCGATCGTCCGATCGGTCGTGCTCGTCGGCTTGTAGGTTCCATCCGCAACGCGGATCGTGTCCCCGTCGGCCGCCGCCGACAGCGCCGACTGCAGGCTGGAGAACGCGTCGGTCCATGAGGTGCCGGTGTTGGCGCCCGCCGCCGCAACGTCTACGTAGAGCACCTTGGACGCTGGAACACTGACCGACCCTTCATAGGCGCCCAGGTCCACCGTGCCGTTCTGGATGCGGGTACTACCGGCCAGGTCGGAGGTCACGCCTGTTGGAATGGCGGCATTGGAGCCGATGTCCAGAGCCGGGGAGCCGGTCCCCAGATGCAGGTCGCCGGCGTCATCGTCGGCCGTTCCGAAGATGCCATCGGGGCCGGTCAAGGGCGAGCGGACAAACAGAGGATCGGCGTTGATGTTGCCGATCCCCGTGTAGCCGCCCTGGATATCGCTGTAAGTGACCACCGGCGTGCTGCCAATGGTAGAGATCAATGCGCTGCCGTTGCCCCAGATGATGCAGTTGGTCAATTTCGGGTTGGATGAATTGATGTTGTACATCCCATTACCGGAATTCACGTTGAACGTGCAGTTGACCAGCGTCGGACTCGACGACGTGTTGTACATCCCTCCACCGCTGTTGCCGATGAATGCGCAGCCGGTCAGTGTCGGATTGCCGGAGTCGCTATACATCCCGCCGCCGCTGTTGCCGAGGAACGCACAGTTGACCAGCGTTAACGAACTGTTGGAGCTGAACAGTCCTCCACCCGATGATTGGTTCGTATCCGGCCCATTGGCATTCCCTGCGACTGCGGTCACGCCATCGAGCGTAGTCCATCTGTCCACTCCGCTCGCGGTGAGAACATGGTAGCTGTTGTCCGAGGCATCTCCGATCTTGCCGATGTCCCCCGAAAGAACCGTGGGATACGCGGCCAGGTTGCGCGCATCCGGATTGGGCGCCGCGAACCCGGCGTAGCCGCCGATAATCATGACATCGTTCTTAAGTGCGAACGTGGCAGTTCGATCCGTTGACACCGTGGGCTTGTATATTCCGTGGGCAACGTGGATTTCCTGGCCGAGAACGCCGGCCGCTGTCGCATTCAATGCCATGGTTAGAGAGGTATAGGCATTGGCCCAACTCGAGCCGTCGCCGCTGCCTTTGGCGTTGGCATCGACGTAGCGTGGAACGGGAATGACCAGCGTGGTCGTCGCCACCGCCACTTGCGATCCCGCGTCTGTAACGCGCAGATAGACCGTCGTATTTCCCGCTGGCCGGCCGGTGGAATTGAAGACCGGACTCTCGCCTGTTCCATCGTCGAACTTGCCGTCCCCCGTCCATTCCCAGGCGAACTGCAGTGGACCTGGCTTGCTGCCAGCCCCCAGTCCGTGCAGGGTGACACTTTGCCCTTGCCTGACGACGTAGGGACCATCGATCCCGGCGGCCACTGCAGGCAAGGTCTCAATCGCACCCATGTCCACAAGCGGAGTCGTCCCTGCACCCATACCGGCCGTACTGGAATATATGTCCTGGAAACGGGCATTTCCGAACAGGTCGGTAGTGATGTCTGACGGCACGGCCAGGTTGTTTCCGGCGTCGACACACGGAGAGAAGGAACCCAGCCGCAGGTCGCCGTAGTCGTCGTCGCCCGTGCCCCATTTCGCGTCGGCACCGGCGCTGGGGTTTCGGACGAAGAGCGGGTCCGCCTTGATGTTGCCCGTGCCTGCGTAACCGCCCTGGATGTCGCTGTAGGTAATCGTTGTGCTGTTGCCCCACACGCCAATCTCGGGCTCCGTCGGGGCCGAATTGCCCCACAAGATGCAATTGGCTAATGTCGTTGTCTTGCCAGGGGTCCAACCACTGCCGATGGCGCCTCCGGCACTAATTGCCGAGTTGCCAATGAACGTGCAGTTCAGGAGTGTGACAACCGACGCTCCATTGAACACGGCACCCGCATCCTGAGCCGCATTGCCTACGAAGGTGCAGTTGATGATTGTCGGTGAGGAGGTGGGGGTGATTGCTATGGCGCCGCCGCTGTATGCATAATTCGCCCTGAAGGTGCAATCGCTGACAGTCAGCGCGGAACCATTGGAGATAAGCAGGCCGCCGCCGTTATCGCCAGTTACCGAGTTGTTGGCATTGCACCCAGTAATACTAAATCCGTCAAATTCGCTTGTCACATCGACAGCGTCAGCTCGTACCAGGTGATAGCTGTTGTCGGAGTTGTCGCCCGCCAAGCCGATGTCGCCGGATAGAACGCTGGGGGTTGAAACCACATCGCGGAAGTCCGGATTCGGTGCTCCGATGCCGGCATAACCGCCATAAATCCCTACACCGCTTACCAATTGAAACGAGATCGTCCGATCCGTCCCCGCCGTCGGCTTATACGTCCCATCCGCCACCCTGATCGTATCCCCCGACACCGCCACACCCAGTGCCGCCTGCAGATCCGTATACTCCGTGTCCCACGTCGGCCCGTTCGTCGCCGGCGCCGG
>JANYKD010000253.1 GCA_025361735.1 Phycisphaerales bacterium | reverse complement strand
GTTCTGCGCCGCCATCAACCGCCACGTACTGGCCGACCCGGCCGACTGGGACAATCCCGCGGCCTTCTACAAGGCCGAGCCGTGCAACTGGTACGCCAAGTTCCTCCACGAACACAGCATCGACAACAAAGCCTACGGCTTCTGCTACGACGACGATGCCAACCAGGCCGCGTTCTTCTCCGGCAAGGGAAAAGAGTTGATCGTCACTCTCCGCTGGGATTCCGAGCCCGGCGCGAAGTAGGTCAGGCTCATCGACCTGAAACACCTGAGTAATCACACGACAAGGACAATACGCCCATGCGCAACACACGTATCTTTGCACTTTGTCTCCTCGTTGCCGCCGCACTGCCCGGTGCGCGAGCTCAGGAGCCTGTTACCGTCGGCAAAGGCTCCTATGCCTCGTTCCCGCCGCCGGGACTGGTAGTCGACAAGAAACGCAACGCGGATCTCGTCGAGGAAACCGAGAAGCGCCAGCTTTATCTCGTCAAGGATGACGGCCGGCCGATTCCGAGCAACAAGTGGTATCAAAACCTGCTCTTCCAGCGATACGGCACCGGTCTGTGGGCGATGCCGCACAAGGTGGACGCCACGGCCGAGGGCATCGAAATCTTCTATCCGACCAAGGCCGACGTCGGCGGATCGCGGATGATCGCGGAGTTTCCGCTGGTCATCACCGGCAAGGACTTCAAGCCGGCCGACTCGCGCGCCAAGCAATGGACCGACTGGACCGTCGCCTTCCGCATGTTCGAGAGCGACAACCGCTTCATGGACGTGACGCTCGGCGAAGGAATGCCGGCCGTGTGGTGCGAATTCACGGGCGTCCAGCCGCTGATCGCCTTCGGCGGAAACGGCGGCAAGGGCAGCCGGGGCAAGAATCCGCCGACGTTCTTCGACCTGGCGGGCAAGGCAGCTCAGTTGCCGGCCACGGGCGACGCCCTGGGCATCACCTACGAAGGTCGTGCATATGGCATCTTCGCGCCCGATGGGACCAGGTTCGAGCAGACTCAGGCCGGCATCTCCGTGACGTTCGGAGGCAATAGCGCATTCCTGATCGTGTGCCCGCTGCCATCGGCAAGCGACATCTCCACGTTCCACAAACACGCTTTCGCCGTACCCCGCGACACGCAGCTTTCCTGGAACTACGACCGCGCCGCCGGCTCCATCACCACCACCTGGAAAGTCATCACCGAGCCGCTCAAGGGCACGGACAAGAGCGTGATCATGGGCTGGCTGCCGCACCACTGGCGCGAAAACACCAGCAAACTTGACTTCAACGGCATCGCCTACACCACGATTCGTGGGCAGATGAAATGCGCCGCCGGGGAGGAATTTTCCATCCGCTATCCGTTCAACGGCATCCTCCCCAACCTGCCCGCTCCAAAGGCGGCGAACGGCTACGACCCGGAGCGCGTGAAGTCCTCGCTAGCCGAGCACTTCGCCAACTCCAAGAAGAGCCTCGGCAGCGACACCTACTGGGGCGGCAAGGAACTGGAGCGCTACGCCCAGGCCGCATTCATCGCCGCCCAGACGAAGGATCCCTCCTTCGACGCCATCGCCGGAAAACTCCGCTCCACGCTGGAGAACTGGCTCACCTACACGCCCGGCGAGAAAGACCATTTCTTCGCCTACTATCCCCGCCGCAAGGGGCTCATCGGCTTCAACGTCTCCTACGGCTCGCAGCACTTCACGGACCACCACTTCCATTACGGCTACTTCGTCTACTCGGCCGGCCTGCTCAGCCAGTTGCAGCCGGATTTCGCGGCCGGCTACGGCGACATCACCCGCCTGATCGCCAAGAGCTACGCCAACTACGACCGCAAGGATCAGCGTTTCCCCTTCTTCCGCACCTTCGACATCTGGCGCGGCCACAGTTTCGCCGACGGCAACGGTTTCCCCGACGGCAACAACCAGGAATCCACGGGCGAGTCCGTCAATAGCTGGGCCGGCATGATCCTGCTGGGCGAGGCGCTGGGCGACGCGGACCTGACGGCCGCCGGGGTCATGGGCTATTCATTCGAGACACGCGCCAATGTCGAGTACTGGTTCGACCCGCATCATGACATCTTCCCCGCCGGTTATCAGCACAAAGCCTGCGGCATGATCTGGTGCAACAGCATTGTCTGGGGCACCTGGTTCACGGCCAGCCCGGCCTGGATCTACGGCATCCAGTGGATTCCGTCCGCGCCCCATGCCGCCTTCTATGACCGCGATCGCACCTTCATCAAACAGACCCACGCCGACGTCGTGCGCGAACTGGAAGCCTTCGAGGCGAAAGAGGCCGCCAAGAAACCCGGCAACATCAAGAAGCCCGCGGATATCAAGTCCCTCGGCGGCGAACTCGGCAGCTACCACTTGGGCTTCGTCATGCACTCCGATCCCGCCTGGGTCATCGAGCAACTCGACAAACTCTGGGCCGAGCCCGGCGACAAAGTCGCGCACGACCCCTGGATGACGAGCATCTACTATCAAGCCCACGCGCTACGCGATATGGGTCGTGTGGACTGGTCCAGCCACGGTTCCAGCCCCACTTCCATGGTGTACGCCAACGAGACAACGAAGACCCGCACGTTCGTCGCCTGGAACCCGACAGCCAAACCGCAGACGGTGCAGTTCTTCGACGGCGCCAAGCCGTTCGGCAAGCTTGACGTCGCGCCGTACAGTATGTCCAGTACGTCCACGCTCGCACATTGATGGATTGTGCCCATCCTTGGTGACACGGGCTGGAAGCCCATGTGCCGCGGCATTCCGCGGCATCCACTCTTCTTCTCCCTCCGGAAAGCGGTTGAGGAAGGGCATGTTCAATTGCCCGGAATCATCGCCCCGTCCTCCGTACCGGACCGGCAGTCATTCGACAACGCCGCTTCCCAATCCGCCTTGATGCTCCCGCCTTATCGTTGGTGCTTCTCCCCACTGGCCTGCTCCCCGACAAAAAGGGGAACCAGTTCGACGAGCAGTGTCATTCTCGCCGACGCCGTCCGCCAGATCGACTATCGCCAACGCGAAATGGAGTTCGTGGCAGGCTGCCCCCGTGAAGTGATCGAGGATGTCCTGGACAAGCTCTACACGATCACCGAGGAGTGACGCCAACTGCCTCACCGCCTCATTTCGACTCGTTCACCACATCCACCAGCCCGACATCAATATATTGGCCGCCCTTGGTCTGGTGGCAACGAACCGCGATGGAATTCTTCCCGGGCTTCAAAGCGGCCCGGGCAACATCGCTCATCGGCGCGACGTCGTAGGCACTGACAAATCCAGACACCGACAGCGCCAGCACGCCGTTGATGTAGATGTCCGCGTCTTCATCATGGTGAATCCAGAACTGCGCGTTCTTGAGCGAACCGGCCGGGACTTCGATCTCGCGGCGAAGCCAGATGTCGTCCGTTTTCCAAACCGTGTTGACGATGGCGCCGGGGGTCCCGGCCGTGCCGAAGCCGGACTTGCCGGTCTTCCATGATGCGTCGTCGAAACCCGGCTTAAACCAATCGTCGGCCGGCCTCTGCGTGGTATAGCGCCAGTCGGCCGGCGTCTTGTCGGCCGCCGGGACAATGTTGATCACCTTCGGCGGCACCGGCAGCAGCGCCCAGGTGGCCGTCTTTGCCTTGTCGCGCGCGGCGTACTTCTTCCACATGTCCGCGTCGTACAGCGCCCGCAGCACGAGCCCGCCAACCACTGGCCGGGCTGTGAAACCGACACGTTTCGCGTTGTTCGTCTGATACCAGTCCGTCATCGGCGAACGATCCGGCGTTTCGTTGAGGAAGTCATAGGCGGGAGGAATGAGGGCGTCGAAGTCGGCGCGGTTGCCGGTGAGGCACGCCGTCCATAGCGTCCAGTCGAGCTTGGTGTACGCCTTGCGGCTATCCAGCGGCAGGCCGAACTGCTTCAGGTTCTTGAGGTAAAACGCCATCTCTTTCTTCAGCACGTCATCGGGAAACAGGCCGATGCCCAGGATCTTGTCCCAGACCAAGTTGTACTTCTGGCTCCAAGTGCCTTGGCGATCGAACGCCAGCCGGAAATGGTCGCCGTCGTCGGCCTCCTTCACCCAGCGTGCCGCAAATCCCTTGGCCAGCGTCAGCGTCTCGTCGGCCGTCTTGGCGTCGCCGTGCATGCGGCAGAGTTGTGAATACGCGCCCAAGGCCACGATGGCCTTGGCCGAAAGATTGACGTTGTGAGCCAGATGTCCGGCGAAATCATCCGTGCAGAGCTGGTTCTCGGGATCAAATCCCTTGGCCTTGAGATACTCGGCCCACTTGGTAATCACCGGCCAATACTTGCCAGCGAAGTCCGCGTTCCCTTCCATCTTCGCCACGGCCGCGATGAGGATCAGCATGTTGCCTGATTCCTCGACCGGCATCTGGTTCTGTTCGGTCCGCTCGCCGCCGCCATACACCTGCCCGTTGGCGTGGGGATATTGACCCAGATCGTGCGGCGCGAACGGCCATTTCCATCGCTCCGACGAAGCGTAATCGAGATTCTGCACGATGATCGCCTTCGCCAGCGTCGGTCCAAACAACAGGAACTGCGGCGCCATGGGATAGATCACATCAACCGTGCCGATGCAGCCGTTGGAGAAGTTCTCCTTGGGGAACACGAGCGGCGCCCCAGCCGAGTCGGCCACGATCTTGTTCCCCGAGAATGCCTGCCGATACGCAAGCGAGACGATCCGGGCGTACTGCACCCCGCCGAGTTTGGTCATGTCGGCCACGAACTCGTCGTCGAACGCCTTGCAGCGGCCCACCAGATCGGCATATTCCGCGACGGAAGCCTTGAGCAAATCAGGAGCCTCGGCGCCGTTCTTGCGCCAGTACGGCCGCAGGTTCTTCTTGAAATACTGGATCGAGTACAGGTCGTCGTAGGCGTAGACGATCCAGCGCGAGACGGGCTGCGCCTCGACTTTGCCGAGGCTGAAGCTGAGCGCCAGAACCGGCGCATCCTTGGCCGCCGTGGCTTGCAATGCGGCGTCGTTGCCGGAGACCTGCCCGGCCGAACCGAAGGCTGCTCGCGCGTCGGCCGCTGCGCCAATGACCGCGGCCGGCTTCTGGGAATCCGCCGCCGCGACATAAAGATAGCCCCAGTCAATGCGAAGATCGTCGCCGCGTTTCTGCAGGATCGGCTGATCGCTGCTGCCCGTGCGAAGCGTCGTCAGACCGTCAAACTTCTCTCGCGACCACACCACTTTCTGGTCGGGCGTGTTCACGGCCGGCAGCGTGGACGAGTCAAAATAAACGGCCACGTCGTGCCCGGCGTTGTCGGTGGCCCGCGCCTCCCAGGCGATGTAGGTGACCGGGCGCGAGAGGATCATCAGATCATCCGGCAGCGCCGGCGTCAGGAATGTCAGCGTCAGTCGAACGCCCGATCCGTCGAACGTATAGATGGTGCGCGTCGGCAGAACCTCAAGGGAACTCTGCGGCATGGCCGGCAGGTCCTGGGGCTCGGCGCCCATGAGCCGGTAGCTCTTGCCGTCAATGCGGACAAGACTCGTCAGCGGCTGCGGCTTGCCTGTCCAGTGCGTGGTCGCGGCGTCGGTCAGCTTGTCCGCCGGGGACCAGATACAGAAGTACGGATCGCACGCCACCAGCGGCACCGCCGGCGGCCGAAGCGCTTTGATATTCGCGTCCGCGGCAAAGCTCTGGAAGGCAACGAGCATCAGGGCGAGAAGAGAGAGGATCTGTTTCATGGCCGGCTCACCTTCGTATGATTTGACGGGCCCAGCGCCCGCATGCGGAAGTTGTACCGCACGGGCGGCCGTTGGGCAAAACCGCCGTCTTTGGTGGGGCGGCTTCGCCGAAGCCGCCGGTGGACCCAAACTACCGATAACATTCGCGATATCACTTTCTGCAATACCGTTTTCCCTTGCCTCCCCACCGCATCCTGATAACCTATGCGTCGTTGGCATGGACGGCCGTCTTTACCGAGGTTTCACGGATGAAACACTTCCCCCTTCTCATTGTCGCGCTCATCGCGTTCTGTATCTCGCCTTTCGCCCGCGCTGATCTCGACAGCGAAATCGCCGCCGTCCTTCGCGACAAGCTCATCGAGAAGAACCCCGTCGGCGTCGCCATCGTCCGCCTGGACTCCGCCGGCGGTCCGGGCAAACTCATCTACGCCCACAACCCCGATCTTCCTCTCATGCCGGCCAGCAACATGAAACTGCTGACCACCTCCGCCGCCCTCGATACCCTTGGCCCGGATTTCCATTTCCAGACACTCCTGCTCCAACGCGGCGAAGACCTGATTCTTCTTGGCGATGGCGACCCCATGTTTGGCGACTGGGAGCACCTCCACAAATCCAACTGGGACATCACCAGCGCCTTCAAGCTCTGGGCCGACAAGCTGAAGAAAGCGAACCTGACCCGGTTTCACAACGTGCTCGTCGACGATACCGTCTTCGACCAGGAATTCGTCCACCCCAACTGGCCCGCCGATCAGCTCCTCAACCGCTATTGCGCCCAGATCGCGGGCATGAACCTCAACACCGGCCTCATCGATTTCTACATCCACAACAACGGCCCGGGCAAGGTTGTCGGCTATCACACCAACCCCCCTACCAACTACGTCACCGTCACCAACACCTGCACGGCCGGGGGGCAGAACGCCATCGTCCTCGACCGCGCCAAGAATTCCAACCGCATCGCCCTGCGCGGCTCGGCCGTCGGCTCCAGCACGTCCCCCGTCTCCGTCACCGTCCACGATCCCGCCCTCTATGCTGCACAGGTTCTCGCCGAAACCCTCAAGGCCGAGGGCATCACTATTAACGGCGGCTTCGGCCGCGACAAGGACGCCCGCGCCCAGCTCATCGCCAAAGACGCCGCCGTCACCGTCCTCGCCGGCCACGAAAGCACACTCGTGCAGGTCATGTCCCGCGCCAACAAAGACAGCCAGAACCTCTACGCCGAAAGCCTCTGCAAGCGCACCGGCCACGCCGCCTCCGGCAAGAGCGGCTCCTGGGAGAACGGCACGGCGGCCACAGCCGTTTTTCTCCGCAAAGCCGGTGCGGCCGAGGGAACCTTCAAACTCGACGACGGTTGCGGCCTCTCCCGCAACAACGGCGTCTCCGCCTCCGCCATGACCGCCGCCCTGCGTTACAACTTCACCGGCAAGAACCGCGACGTCTTCCTCTCCACGCTCGCCGTCGCCGGTGTCGACGGCACACTCGACGATCGCTTCAAAGGCCCGGCCATTGGCCTGCGCACCCGCGTCTACGCCAAGACCGGATTTATCGCCGGCGTCAGCGCCCTCTCCGGCTATCTCAAGGCCAAGGACGAGAGTTGGTACGCTTTCTCCATTCTCATGAACGGCATGCCCCGTTTCACCAACACCCGCGCCAAGGAACTCCAGGAACAAATCGTCCTCGCCGTCGACCACTACGCCGACCGGAAGTAGTGCTTGGTTATAGGGAATATGGCATCATTGGTGGCATGGGCAAGTACCCTTGCCCGTGGAGCATGTCCATTCCCGCGCAACGCATCAAGCCGCCAGAAACTCGTGGCATGGGCGTCTCGCCCATGCGTGTCGGTACTCCGACACATCCGCTTCGGTATTTCCCTGACCCTTCTCCATGCACCGGAAGAGTCTCGCGCAGAGGCGCGGCGGCGCAGAGCGGCATCCAGTGATTGGCCGTCAGTCACCGGTCTTCGCTATTTACTGATCACCGATCACCGATTCACCCCGTCTTCTCCGCGTCCGAGCGCCTCCGCGCAAGATTGCCCTTTTTGATTGTGATACAAATCAAGCTCGCGCTCGGCGAGTACCCCTCGCCACGACGCAACCATCGCCCACGTCATCGCGGCGTACGAGCAATGCTTGGCCACTTGCTTGACCCGACGCAGCATGGACGGTGTACTGCACGGAGCGGGCATGTGGCAACGAGACTGGAGCAACGCCGACTGGTGCATGCGTGTCGTTACACCATTGACCTGTCTGACATCGGGCGAGCTGTACTATGGAGAAGCTGATTACATTGCTGATTTCGTCGTTGTGCGGCCTCGGCGGCGGCTTTCTTGCTGCATCGCTAATGGCTCTGCTAGTCTTGGCCATAGTCAGAGTTATCAGTTGGTGCAATAGCCCCGGCTGGATCTGGCCTCTATATGTTCTTGGTATGATACTGATTCCGGTGGCGGGTATCGTAGGTTTTTGGGTTACAGCAAGAACCGTCGGCTGCTGGTTTAACTCGCCTCGCAAGGAACAGAAGTGACCGCGGTGCAGTACTGGAGATAGCTGCAATGCCAACCTACAACGCCTGGGATCTGGGGATGGACGTACCGGATCGAATTCTCGTTGTGTGGATTACGAACCGCATTGGCGGATTGGAGATCGGGATCATTTCCGGTGACGGCGATTCGGACTTCGGCCTCATAATCCGATTCAAGAACCCTCTCGGCTATTGGGTATGCGATGAGCGCATGAAGTGTGCAGTATGGGACGATATCAGGCTGTCCGAACAGCAGTTCCGCCCGTTCCTCGTGATTGCAGACTCCGAGCTTGGAGAATACCTGGTTCGTCAGAGCGGGGGTCTATGCGAACGGTCGGACTTCCAGCACTACGCCATCCATTCTGGTGAAGAGTGTATTGATATCCTCTCCCAAGAAGCCCCGTTGGTTCGCAGCGTCAGTCGTGCCGAAGTCGTGGGGTGTGACGATCCCTGCACTTCGTAACGTCGCTTGAGAGAGTGCGGAAACCGATCGAAGAACAAGGATCAGCATCGCTTCGGTGTACTGCCGTGACGATCCTATCTAACCCGTTTTCCCTTACTCGCCGTACGTCTACGTCCGGCCTGGGACGTGCCGTGCGAGCCAGTCGATGATCGTTCGGGCATCGTCCTGATTGGGGAGGTAATTGGAATTGATGGTATGGGAACCGCCCGCGTGGCGGATCTTGATGAAGATGTACTGCTTGTAGCTGCTGACCTTGACGCTGGTGATATCCCGGAGTTGGATCTGGTAGGGCCTGTTGGGAAACCATGGCCGCGGCACGGTGATCGCGCTGTCGCCAAGAACAATTTCCCGATTCATGAACAGCAGTGGCAACTGGGCCAGCAAGATGGGCACGATGGAAAACGCAACGGCGGCCCCACACCAGTAGAAGATCGTCGCACCGTACGGCGACAGCCGGATAATCCCCTCAATGATGAGCCCGCGGTCGTTGGTTTGGGCCATGTAGACGCAACCCAGCGACACGAGGCTGGAGATCGTTGTAGCCATGAAGAACATCCTGGCCGTTATGCGATACGCAAACGTCGGCGGCGGAGCCTGGAATGGAACGCTCGGAGAAGTCGCCGCCCGCGCGGCCGGTGCTTCGTTGCCTTTCAGCCAGGACAGCCCCTCCCACTTATTCTGCGGCTCAGAACCCATATTCTCATGTTAACACGATGTGTACACGGATCAATGGCCGGCCGACAACACAAACGACCGCTTCCTCACTCCCCTCCGCTTCTGCGCCGATATCTGTATGCTGTCTCGTCAAGGAAACTGAACACATGAAACCGGCCGCATCACTGCCTGTTCTGATAATCCTCGCCTTCATTGCCGGCTGCGCCAACTCCGGACCTTCCGGAGACCCGGCCGACTATGTCAAACCCTCCATCGCCGTGATCAAATTCGAAAACCGGGCCGCCTTTCCCATGCAGTGGGACCTCGGCTCCGGAACCCGCGACGTATTGGTCGACCGTCTCATGAAGACCGGCCGCTACCATGTCATCGAACGCCCCGAGATCAACGAGATCGTCAAAGAACTGAAGTTCCAGCACGCCGGCATGACCCGCCCCGAAGACAAGGCCGCCCTCGGCAAGATCAAGAACGTCCAGTACCTCATCAAGGGAACCATCACCGATTTCGCCCAGGTCTCCGGCATGGCCGGCGGCGTCCAGAAGGGACTCTTTGACATCTTCGGTAGCGACAACCGCGCCATCGTCAGCATCATCCTCTACGTCGCCGACGTCGAATCCGGCGAGATCGTCTCCTGCGAGTCCATCGAGGAATCCGTCCACGCCTCCAATGTCAGCGTCAACGCCATGTACAAGGATGTCAGCTTCGGCGGCTCGGCCTTCTACAAGACTCCCCTCGGCCAGGCCACCGCCAAGGTCATCGACCGCGCCGTCGCCAGGATCACCGACACCGTCGCCAGCAAGAAGTGGACGCCGCGCATCGCCGCCGTCCAGCCCGACGGCACCATCCTGCTCAACGGCGGCCAGAATCGCGGCCTGTCCAAAGGCGACCTCTTCACCGTCCTCGAGGAAGGCGCCGCCGTCATCGACCCCGACACCGGCGACAAACTCGGCCAGCAACCCGCCCGCCCCATCGCCACCATCCGGATCACGGCCGTCCACGACCGCTACTCGCAAGCCTCCCCTACCGAGCCCACCGACAAGATCAAAGTCGGTCAACCCTGCCGCCGGTGAAACGCGAGCAGTTTCGACATTGGCAAACCACGCGGTGGGATCCCCACAGGAAGAACAGTCCCGCTTCTGGGTGCCATGGCTTGTTCGTAGCACCGCCTTAAGGCGGTCTGAATCGCCGCCTGAAGGCAGTACTACGAACGTGGCCGCGACGCAAACCCGCCCGTTGGTCATCGCGCGATCCGTCGGGTTCAGTCCCCAAACTCCGTGCCCACGAGTCGCGCCGCCTGCACCAGCGGGTGATTTCGCGGCACCAGCTTCTTCTTCCCGGCCACCTGCGCCAGTGCCACCGCCCGCAGTTCGGTGCCCTGCAGGGCCAGCATCACGCCATACTGCTCCTTCTTGAGGATCTCGATGCAACGCGTGCCCAACCAGGTCGCGAACGACCGGTCCAGCGCCGACGGCGTGCCGCCGCGCTGCAGATGCCCCAGAATCGTCAACCGCGATTCCTGCCCGGCCAGCTTCTCCAGGTGCCGCGTCAGTTCGATTGTGTGATTGACGTGGCCCTCATGGAAGTCGCGAAGTCTTTCCGATGCCTCTTCCTTGTCTGCTTTGCTCCGGGCGTTGTCTTTACGCCGAACCAGTTTCTCGACCCGCGACGCATCCGTTCGCGACATGGCGCCCTCCGCCACCACCACGATGCTGAAGTGCTTGCCCTTCTTTGCCCGTTTGCGAATCGCCTGGGCAACCGTTTCAACCTCGTAGGGAATCTCGGGAATGAGGATGACATCGGCCCCCCCCGCCATTCCGGACTCCAGCGCCAGCCAGCCGGCCCGATGCCCCATCACTTCGACGACGATGATGCGGCTGTGGCTGGTCGCGGTGGAATGCAGGCGGTCGACGGCCTCCGTGGCGATACCCAGCGCCGTGTCATAACCGATGGAGCGGTCGGTTATCGCCAGGTCGTTGTCGATCGTTTTCGGCAGGCTGACGACGTTCAGTCCCGCTTCCTTGAGATGCAACGCGTTCTTCTGGGTGCCGCCGCCGCCAATGCAGACGAGGGCATCGAGATGGTATCGCTTGTAAGTCTTGACGATCGTCTCGGTCATGTCGCGGATCTTGCCGTCGATGAGCATGCTGTGCGGCTTGTCACGGCTGGTGCCCAGGATCGTGCCGCCGTGGGTGATGATGCCCGAGAGCAGGTGATCGTCCAGTTCCATGGTGCGGTCTTCGACCAGTCCACGGAATCCGTTCATGAACCCGATCACGCGCATGTCGCCCGTTTCCCCGGCCGCCTTGCCGACGGCCCGGATGGCCGCGTTGAGTCCCGGACAGTCGCCGCCGCTGGTAAGAAGGCCGATTCGCTGAGCCATGTGATCCCAAATCCTTTCGGTTCATGTCGTCGCCACAACTTACCTGCATTCTACACAACCTGTGGCCGTACGTCAGTCAGGAGGCCCTGGCGCTCACACTTCTTCAAAACCATGGCCGCCCTCTCGCTTCTTGGCCGCGGCGCGGGTACACTTTTCGTCCTTTTGCTTTGCGGAGTTCGACTCAATGCCACTGAAAATATGGATCGACGGAAAACTTCACGAAAAAACCGACGCCAAACTGAGCGTCTATGACCACGGCACGCTCTATGGCGACGGGGTCTTTGAGGGCATTCGTGTTTACGATGGCAAGATCTTCGAGTGCGAGGCCCACCTCAAGCGGCTGTTCGACTCCGCCAAGGCCATTCGGCTGGCCATGCCCTACACCGCCGGCGAACTCACGGCGGCCATGGAAGAGACGGTGCGGGCCAACAGCTTCAACGACTGCTACATCCGCCTGGTGGTCACGCGCGGCGCCGGCTATCTCGGGCTCAACCCCACCAAGTGCCCCACGGCGTCGGCCTACATCATCGCCGACACCATCGAACTCTACTCGCGCGACATCTATGAGAAGGGGATGTCCGTCATCACGTCCTCAATCATCCGCAACCACCCCTCGGCCATCTCGCCGCGCATCAAGAGCCTGAACTACCTCAACAACATCCTCGCCAAGATCGAGGCCGTCGACGCCGGCGTGTCCGAGGCGATCATGCTCAATCACATGGGCAATGTCGCCGAATGTACGGCCGACAACATCTTCATCGTCCGCGACGGCCGCGTCCGCACACCCGGAACAGCCGAGGGAATTCTCGAAGGCATCACCCGCGGCGTGATCTTCAAGCTTTGCGCCCGCCTGGGCATCCCCTGCGACGAGTGCGTTCTGCAGCGCCACGACCTCTACATCGCTGACGAATGTTTCCTGACGGGAACGGCCGCTGAAGTGATCCCGGTGGCGAAGATCGATGGCCGGATCATTGGCGAGGGCAAGTGCGGACCGACCACGCGCCGGCTGATGGATGCCTTCCACAAGCACATCCGCGAGGCGTAGATCGCCACTTACACATGCTTCGCTTTCGCCTTGTGCTTGAGCTTCAGGTGCTGCTGTTGCTTGGCCACGACCTTGGTCGACTTCGCCGCAGATCCGTTCGCGGGCAGTGTGGCCGTGTTGCTGTACGCCGAACCGCCATTCGCACCCGTGGCCTTGACGCGGAACGAGTAGCTCTTGTTGGTCATCACGCCATAGACATCCACTGACTTCGAATTCGCCCCGATACGGCCCAGGACAATCCAGTTCTGGCCGTCCATGGAATACTCGATCTGGAACCCCGTTTCGTTGTTCGAGTTGTCCGTCCAACTGAGCGTCGCCAGCGTTGAGTTCTTGCGGACAATCGCCAGACCCGTGGGCGCCGCCACGCCGGTCACCGGCGGCTGCACCGGCGGGTTCGCGGCGATGTTCACCGAAGCCACGGCCGTGTAGTCGGACTTGATCGAGCCGCTCTTGGCGAACACACGATACTTGTATGTGCCGCCGGCCGTGACCGTGCTGTCGCTGTACTGCCCCGCGTTCGCCCCGAGCGTCGCCAGCGTGCTCCAGTTCGTGCCGTCGGTCGATCGCTCGACGACGTAAGCGTCTTCATTGCTCGCATTGTCCGTCCAGCCGAGCGTCACGACGTTCCCGGCCGCAGTTGCCGACAGGCCCGTCGGCGCGCTGACCGTAATCCCGCCGGCCGGCGCAATCGTCCCCGAGATCGTGTACTGGCCGACGTCGCCGTAGCCGCCGTGGCTGGACACCGCCAACCGGTAGGATCCGGCGGCGAGGTTCATGCCAATGATCTCGCCCAGGCTCGCCGTATCGGCCGTGGCGATCAGTGTTCCGCCCGCGTTGTAAAGCTGCAGTTTAAGGTCCAGCGTGGGCCCGGTGCTGATCACCACGCCATTGAGCGTCACCTGTCCGCCGCCGGTCGTGAAGGAAAACACATCGACGTCGCTGGTGCTGGTGATGATGCCCGATCCACTGATGCCCGTGCCGCTGAGGGTCAGCGGCCTGGACGTGCTCAGCGTATGCCCGTTGCCATCGTCGCGATATCCAAAACCGTTGCTCGAGCCGGCGAGGATCGACATGTCATCCTGTATGGTCGTGAACGACGCCGAGGACGTGCCTCTCCACCAGAGACCGCGCGCCGCGTCATAGGAATCGCCCATGATCGGCGCCTGCTTGCTGGTGCCTGGGTTATACTCATCGGTCTTCTTCCCCGACGTGGAGTAGGCCGACTGGTGATCCAGGCCAAAGGCATGTCCGGCTTCGTGAGCGGACGCCTCGGCCGTGTACTTCGGGTTGCCGCTGCCAAGCATCATCGGGAACACCCACGAGGTGTTCGACGCCGAGTTATAAAACGCGCCCACATAACTCACGCCGCCCGCCGAGCCGAACCAGTGGCCGTCGCCGCCGATCACGACGCGCTGCGCCTTCCCATCAAGATACTGCCCGGGATCCACGGTCGTCACATCGACGTTGAATGGTGAGTACTTCTCGGCCACGCGGGCGAACATCTCGCGGATGTTGGCGATTTCCGAATCGCTGAACGTGCTGGCATCGCCATCCTGGTCATAAGCCGGCGTCGCGGGCACTGATCTGCCGCCCCAGCTTGTCGAAGCCGCGCCGACGAAGTCGAGGTAGAGTTTTGCCGATGCGCCGGAATTGCTGTGCAGAAGCGGGATCTCTGTCAACGAGTGTTTGGAACTTGGGGAAGCGGCCGCCGTCTTGGTGATCGTGCCCGCAGGCTGCGTGATCGACGACTCGACGGCGTATTCAAAACCGAACGCATCATACGCCTCGACACAGAACAGCAGTCGCTCTTCGAGCAGCGTCAGTTCGCAGACGGTTCCCAGTTTCCGGTTCTTCATCGTCAACACTCTCCAAACCGACGAATTTGTCGGCTGGTGTTGACGTACGATTCACCGCACCCCGAGGCAACAAAGTTTACGCAGATTGACAGCCGCGGCCCAGTTATCGGTCACGCGGGAATCAGAATTCACTTCACCTCGATTACCATCTTCAGTGGCATCCCTTCCCTGGGAAGGATCTCGGTGTTCGTCTCCAGTTCCATCGACGACATGTCCTTGGGGGTCAGGTCCGTCTGGATAACACAGTCGTCCGTCACCGGGAAGAGCGTGATCAGCGTACCTGTGGTGTCGGCTCCATAAACGCGATCGGCCTTCTCCGGGTCGGGCTGCCGCCAGTTCGAGCCGGTGAAACGCCAGTTCATTGGCGCGATGCGCTGGCTGGTGGCCGAATTGATGAGCACCTTTTCCATCGGCACGCGCGCGCCGCTCTCGGGCATCACCAGGTAGACCCGGAGCAGCGGACCAGCGGGCTTGCCATCGCCCTGCGTCGGCCGGCCGGGCTGCAGGCCGAGCGACTGCAACGCCAGATGCACGTCGCTGGGTTTGATGTCCTTGAAGGTCACCACCGTCTCGTGGGCCTTGCGTCCCAGCGGATGCGGATAGGTCGCGATCACCTCAATGGGATAGATTTCGCTGAGATAGTCGAGTTTGCGGGCGGCCACGTTGCAGGGGATCGTGACCGTGCGTTGCTCCTTGTCCACCACAATGCTGGCCGGAATGGGCCGGGGCGGCACCGGCGGGTTGGGATTCACGACAGGCGGCTCTTGCGCGCGCGCCCCCGGCGTCTTGCCCGGTTCGGCGCTCCTGGCGGTTTCGGCCGGCTTCGCGGGCCGCGTGGCTGGGCCGGTCGGAGCGGCGAACACGCCGATGACGCTGACCAGATCGCGCTTGGGATCGTACTCCAGGAGTTTCAGGTGGCCCGCTGGCGCACGAGTTTGCCCTCGCGCACATGCAGTTTTTCCTTGTCCCCATCGTCCATGGCCGTCACAATCGCTTCCCGGTCGGCCAGGATCGTGTTGACGGCCGGGATGAGCTGCTCGACCGTCCCGCAATAGGTCCGCAGCAGATACGGCTCGGCGTGGTTAAGCGACCACCACTCGCCTTCCTTGGCGCACTGGTACCAGTAGAAGTCGATGCAGGTTTCGCTGGCCTCGTTGTTGCTGAAGATCACGGCCTTCTTGCCGACCCTGGCCCAGGCCATGATGTTCCTGGGCTCGCGCGGATTAAAGCCCCGCTGGCCGATGTTGTGCTTGATTGGCGCATCCGGCGCCTTGCCCTTCAGATCGCGCAGCTTCTTGTAAAGAATGAGGTTCTTCTCCGCGTCGATGCGGGTCACTTCCACGAGTTGAATGTTGAGCGATTCGCTGCACACCTTCCCCAGCGTGAACCCCGCCTCGATGTAGGCGAAGCACCGTATAGCCAGACATAACAGAGCGCAAACCGCGATGCGAAGTGCCCAGTTGAGTCGCATGTGGATCATTTAACCCAACCCCTGGGGCCGAGTCAACGGAAGATTTGTCACCGGGCGCATCGTCCACGCGGACCCTCGCTAGGCGTGGTGAAGCTGGTCCTGACGCTGGTATCTCCTGCGGCGCCATTCCATCGCCCACACGGCGGCCATCGTGAGCAGGTCGCTGGCGATGTGGAAATTCCGCACCCCTTTGTAATGGGGCGTGACCAGCGTACCCACCAGGTCCGTCTGCGGGCCAATGCCGCGAATCAGGTCCAGCACGGCAATCCGCTGCATGGTCACGTCGCGGATGGCGCCGAGGTTCTTGAAGGCAAAGAAGCAAAACAGCACGGTGACCAGCCCCGCCGTCACCAGGTCCGGCCGCTGGCGCAACGACGAAAACGCGAGCAGCCCGCCGATCACAACCACGTAAAGCGTCCAATACCACTGACGCGCACTGGATCGTTCAAAGTACAGCCGAATCAGTTCACCGTAGTTCATAAGTTCTTGTCTCAAGAGATGGCCCTTTCCGGCATATTCCAACCGCGGACGAGAGCCGGAACGTAACCACACAGGTGATAGTATACCGACGTCCAATGAAGGAGGAACCAGATCGTGACCACACAGTGGCAAGCGAATGCGGGGCGCACCGCAATGGAGCATCCATGGCAGGCGTTTGGATATCCTTGTATGATCGCACTCCTCGTTGCCCAGGAATCATGATCTCGACCTCATACCAGCCCATCTCGCGCCGGCCGATCGCGAACGCGTTTCGCATGACCGCCCACTACGCCGTGCGCCTCTGCATCCGCTGCAACATCCATCCGGACGCCGTCTCCTACGCGTCCATCGCCGCCTCCGGCCTGGCCGGGCTTTGCTTCTGGCGTGCCTCGGCACATCCCTGGCTGCTGCTCGCGGCCCCGCTGTTCTGTTACCTGCGATTGTGGCTCAACATGCTCGATGGCATGGTGGCGATGGCCGCCAACAAGGCCAGCTCGCGCGGCGAGATCCTCAACGACCTTCCCGACCGCATCTCCGACGTCATCATCTTCGTGGCCGTGGCCCACAGCGGACTCTGCTCGCCGTTCAGCGGCTACTGGGCGGCCATCTTCGCACTCCTCACCGCTTACGTCGGCATGCTCGGCCAGGCCGTCGGCGTACAGCGCGAGTTCAGCGGTATCATGTCCAAACCCTGGCGAATGGTGGTGCTCCACATCGGCGTCTGGATCACCCTCTTCATGCTCTGGAGTGGTCGATCATCGCCGGTGTTGGGACCGATAACGCTCATGGACGCGACCTGCCTCGTGGTCGTGGCAGGCTGCGTGCAAACCATTGCCATCCGACTCAAGCGGATTTTCGCATCCCTGGCGGCCAAGGGACAACGCAAGGCGATATGATCCTCAGCATGATCTGGCCCGGCCATGTCTACTACGTCTACGCGGCGATCCTGGCCTGCATCCTGGCTGTCGCCGGGATCATCCTGTCGCTGCTCACCTGGGTGTTGCACAAAGACGTCCGCTCCATCTGGGCCACCTACCGCGGCTGGTTGCTGATGATCCCGCTGGCGGCCGTCGCCATCTGGACCGGCCGCGTGCCCACGATCGCACTCTTCGTGCTTCTGTCGGCGTTCGGCTTCAAGGAATTCGCCCGCGCTACCGGGCTCTACCGCGACTGGTGGATGACCGGTGCGGTCTACCTGTCGCTCATCGCGGTCGGAGTAACGGCAGTCGTTGCCGACCCCAATACCGGCCGGCCCGGCTGGTACGGCCTGTTCATGGCATTGCCCGTCTACGCCATCGCCCTTTTCATCCTCATCCCCATCGCTCGCAATCGCACCCAGGGACAGTTGCAGGCCATGGCCCTGGCGATCCTTGGCTTCATATACATCGGCTGGATGTTCCTTCACCTCGCCTTTCTGGCCGGCAGCCCCACCGGCCTGGGCTATCTCCTCTACCTGTTGTTTGCGGTTGAGATGAACGACGTAGCCGCCTTCACCTGCGGCCGCGTGCTGGGCAAATCGGGCAAACACCCGCTTCGGGGCGCCATCAGCCCCCGCAAGACCTGGGAAGGCGCGCTCGGCGCACTGGCCGCCTCGCTGGCGCTCCCCTGGGTAATGCGGTTCTCATTCCCGCATTTCGGGCCGGTCCAACTGATCCTGACCGGCCTGATCGTCGGCATCGGCGGCCAACTCGGCGACCTCTCCATCAGCGTCATCAAGCGCGACCTGGGCGTCAAGGACATGGGAGCCACCATTCCCGGCCACGGCGGCGTGCTGGATCGCATCGACAGTCTGATTTACACTGCTCCCCTGTTTATGCACATGGTGGACTATTACTACAAACACTGGTGAACATGTCCGAGCCGCAGTGGCATTACGAAACGGCCGCCGATATCGACCAGCCGTTGGCCGAGCGGCTGCGCCATTTTCCCCGCGAGCCCGACATGTTCGTCTACGGCCTGCGCTCCATGGCCACCGTGTCGCTGCGGGCGTGGCTGAAAGTGTATCACCGCCTGGAGATCGTCGGCCGTGAGAACCTCCCGGACGAGGGCTCCTTTGTGATGGTCTCCAACCATTCCAGCCACCTCGACGCCCTGGCCCTGCTGGCCGCCCTGCCCGCGAAGAAGGTCCACCGCGCCTTTCCCGCGGTCGCCGAGGACTATTTTTTCGTGAGCCTGCCCCGGGCAATTCTCTCCGCCGTTTTCATCAACGCCCTGCCCTTCGGCCGGAAAGTCCGCGTGCGCCAGAGCCTGGACCTCTGCCGCAAACTGCTGGCCAATCCCGGCAACATCCTCATCCTCTTTCCCGAGGGCACACGATCGGCCACCGGCCAGATGGGCGACTTTCGCCCCGGCATCGGCTCTCTCGTCGCGGGCATGAACCTGCCCGTCGTTCCCTGCGCCGTGCAAGGCGCCTTTCAAGCCTGGCCCCGCCGAGCATTCCTGCCGCGGCCGCGGCCGGTGCGGCTGATTATCGGCAAGCCCCGCAACTACGCGGGCCTTGCGCCGCATAAGGAACATGCCCAACAAATCTCGGCCGAATTGCGTGACGCCGTGCAGGAGTTGCTATGCAAGTGACGGAACACACGTTCAAGTCGTCGGATGGCACGGAGCTGTTCTACCGCGCCTGGCTGCCCGAGAAACCCACCGACAAAGCACTGCTGCTGTTCCATCGCGGCCACGAGCACTCCGGCCGCTGGCAGGAAACCGTCGAGGCGCTGCAGCTCCACGACATCGCCGTTTTCGCCTGGGATCAGCGCGGCCACGGTCGCTCGCCCGGAGAACGTGGCTCGGCCGAGAATCTCGCCGTGGTCATCAAGGATGCCGACGCCTTCGCCCGCCACGTATGCACGACGCACGGCATCGCCATGGAGAATGTCGCGGTCATGGCACACAGTGTCGGCGCGGTCATCGCCACGGCCTGGGTGCATGACTACGCCCCGCCAATCCGCGCCTTGATCCTCGCTGTCGCTGC
>JANYKD010000209.1 GCA_025361735.1 Phycisphaerales bacterium | reverse complement strand
GTCGAAGGCCACCGGCATCCCGGCTTCCAGGACGTTGGCGCCCTTGATCATGCTCTCATAGATCTTGGTCCGGCCTTCGACGTCGTCGCTCTTGACCGTGAGCAGTTCCTGCAGCACGTAAGCAGCGCCGTACGCTTCCAGACCCCACACTTCCATCTCGCCGAAACGCTGGCCGCCCGTGCGGGCCTTGCCGCCCAGGGGTTGCTGCGTGATCAGCGAGTACGGGCCCGTCGCGCGGGCGTGGATCTTGTCGTCCACCAGATGGTGCAGCTTCATCATGTAAATGAAACCCACCGTCGTCTTCTGCTCGAAGGACTCGCCGGTGCGGCCATCGTACAACTGCACCTTGCCACCGTAGGGCATCACCACGTCGAGTTCGCGGTTGCCGATCGGCAGCTTGTTCTTCTCGCGATCCTTGCGGCGTTGCTTGATCGTGGCATTGGCCTCGTCAACGCACTTGAAGATCTCGTCTTCCGTGCCGCCGTCGAATACGGGAGTGACCGCCTGCTGGCCGAGCACCTTCATCGCCCAGCCGAGGTGGGTCTCGAGGATCTGCCCGACATTCATACGACTGGGCACGCCCAGCGGATTCAACACGATGTCAACCGGCGTGCCATCGTCCAGGAACGGCATGTCGCCTTCAGGCACGATGCGGGCGATGACGCCCTTGTTGCCGTGCCGGCCGGCCATCTTGTCGCCGACCGACAACTGTCGCTTGGTGGCGACGTAAATCTTCACCATCTCGAGCACGCCCGAGGGCAGCTCGTCGCCGCGCTTCATGTGTTCCATGCGGCGGTCGCGTTCCTTCTTCACGGCCTGCACGCGGGGCCAGAAACGCGAGTACGTATTATCGGCCTGTTCGCGGGCTTCCTTGTTGCCCTTGATCCAGTCGAGCGAGAACGTCTCGATCTGTTCCATCAGAATATCGAAGTTGTCCGACTGGCCGACCTTCTGGCGGGTATTGGGGTCCACCATCGGCGTGCCGGTCACTTCGTTGATCTCGGCGATCATCTGCTTGAAGATGTCGATCGCCTTCTTGTTCATTTCCTTCTCGAACGCCGCCATCTCCTTGTTGAGCTGCTTCTTCTGCTCGTCGGACATGTGCATGCGGCGGCTGAACCGCTGCGTGTTGATAACCACGCCCTCTTCGCCGGCGGGCATCTCCAGCGAATCGTTCTTCACATCTTCGCCGGCGCGGCCGAAGATGGCGTGCAGCAGTTTCTCTTCCGGCGTCAACTCGCTCTTGCTCTTGGGGGCGACCTTGCCCACGAGAACTTCGCCGGGACCCACGCGGGTGCCGACGCGCACAATGCCCAGCTCATCGAGGTTGGCCAGGGCCTTCTCGGAGACGTTGGGGATATCGCGCGTGAATTCCTCGCGACCGAGCTTGGTCTCGCGGATTTCCACATCGTATTCCTCGATGTGAATCGAGGTGAAGACGTCATCCTTCACCAGCCGCTGGCTGATGACGATGGCGTCCTCGAAGTTGTAGCCGTCAAAAGTCATGAACGCCACGAGCACATTGCGGCCCAGGGCAAGTTCGCCCTGGTGCGTCGCCGGCCCGTCGGCAATGATCTGCCCCTTCTTGACCCGCTGACCCTTCTTGACGATGGGCCGCTGGTTGAGGCAGGTGCGTTCGTTGAGTCCGTGGAACTTGCGGAGAACATATTCGTCGGCGTTGTCGACGAGGATCCGCAGACAGTCGACGTAGGTGACGATGCCGCCTCGCTCAGCGCGGACGAGCATGCCCGAGTTCTGCGCGACCGGCCTCTCCATGCCCGTGGACACAACCGCCGGATCCGTGATCAGCAACGGAACGGCCTGACGCTGCATGTTCGAACCCATCAATGCGCGGTTCGCGTCGTCGTGTTCGAGGAACGGAATCAGTGCCGCCGAAACCGACACGGTCTGCCGCGGGCTGATGTCGATGTATTGCACTTCCTTCGACGGAACGCTGGAGAGGTCGCCCTGCACGCGGGCGAGCACGAGGCCCTTGGACAGGTTGCCCTCGCGATCGACGACGTCGGGCGGCGCCAGCACCGACTTCATTTCCTCGTCGGCGCGAAGGTACTTGTGCTGCTCGATGGCCTTGCCATCCTTGACCACGCGGTAAGGCGTGATCAGGAAACCGTAGTCATCAATGTCGGCGTAGATGGCCAATGAGGCGATCAGACCGATGTTGGTGCCTTCAGGCGTTTCAATCGGGCAAATGCGGCCGTAGTGCGAGATATGCACGTCGCGCACTTCAAAGCCCGCGCGCTTGCGGTTCAAACCGCCCGGGCCAAGGGCCGACAGGCGGCGCTCGTGCGTGAGCTGCGACAGCGGATTGGTCTGGTCGACCACCTGCGAGAGCTCGCCGCGGCCGAAGAAGAAGTCGATGGCGCTGGAAATGCTCTTGGAGTTCACCAGCTCGGCAATGCGCTCGAGCTCGTTCGGATCCTTGAGGCTCATGCGCTCCTGAACCGTGCGGCGCAGCTTGAGGAAGCCCTTGCGGAGTTCTTCGCTGGCCAGTTCATCGATGGTGCGCAGGCGGCGATTGCCGAGGTGATCGATATCGTCGACATAGCCTTCGCCACTGCGAAGCTTGAACATGTACTTGAGTGAATTGACGAAGTCCTCCGAGCGGAGGGTCATCACCGTCTCGGGAACGTTCTGGTCGAACTTGCGGTTGATGCGGAACCGGCCGACCCGGCCCAGGCGATAACGGTTGTCGTCGAAGAACTTCTCCTGGAACAACGTCTTGGCCTTGTCGAGCTGCGGCGGATTACCGGGACGCAACCGCGCGTAAATCTTCATGAGGGCTTCCTCATGCGACTTGGCGGTGTCCTCGGCCAGCGTATTGAGAATCAGCGGGTCCGAAACCTTGGTCACGACCTCGATGGTCTTCAGATTGGACGACTGCACCTTGGCCAGCGCTTCACCGATCAGGCCGCCGGCCGGCACGATCTCTTCGCCGGATTCGGCGTCGATGATCGGCAGCGACGCGTAGTGGCTGGCCTGGATCTGGTTGACCTTGAGCACTTCGACGTTGTAGAACTCGCGGATGATGCCATCGGTCGTGCCGTATTTGGCATCCAATGCGCGCAGGAACGTCGTCGCCGGAATCTTGGACGACTGGTCGATGCGAACGGCCAGTACGTCCTTCTTCGTCACCGAGCATTCGATCCACGAGCCGCGCTCGGGAATGATGCGACAACCGTGCAGCGGACGGTCGCCTTCCTTCACTTCCACGAGGAAGTCGACGCCCGGCGAGCGGTGAAGCTGGCTGACGATGACGCGTTCAGCACCGTTGATGATGAACTCACCGCCGCCGATCATGATCGGGACTTCACCGAGATAGATCGAGTCCTCGAGCACCTCGGCCTTGTCCTTGCGCTTCAGGCCGACGCGGATGCGGAAGGGCATGCCATACGTCAACCGCAGCGCGCGGCACTCGTCCGGAGTGTAACGGGCCTCGGAGAGTTCGTAGCTGAGGTACTCAAGCTTCAGATTGCCGTCATATGACTCAATCGGGAAGACCTCCCGAAGCAAAGCTTCGAGGCCTTCATTCTTCCGCTTGGTCGGATCGATTTCCTTCTGCAGGAATCGCTGGTAAGACTCGATCTGGATATCGATCAGATTCGGAATCGGCAGCGCGTCGCCGCGCTTGCTAAAGTCGCGGACTTCAGGGGCTCGCATCAGCAAATCCTTCTTTCGTCAGGAGAGGCTTCTATTCAATGCAGCGAGGACCTCAACGGCCCGGCCACATTCCACCATCAGTCAAGTCCCATTCATTAGGCACGGCATGCGGTTGATTATCAACCAGCAACTTCGCCGCACCGACAAAAATAGCCGCCAAGACGAACGATCCTCTAAGCGGCCTGTATTACCGGGGTTCCATGCGGACCCGATAAGAGCGTGAAACTCTGGATTATAAACAAACCTTGACGTACTACAAGCGCAAAAACAATTCCAGAACCTAAGCCCCTCACCTTGGTTTGGGGGAGATCCTGAAAATTCAAACGAGTTGTGTTCTTGCGCAAGTCAACTGGCGCTTAAAGAGGATAGCCATCGGCCTCCCCATGTCAAGCGCATTGTCGAAGAAACTCCAAAAAGGGAAAGCCCACGGTTTCCCGCAGGCTTCCCCGTTGTATCTCGATGTAACTCTTTTCGCTGTAGTTACTTGAGCTCGACGCTGCCGCCCTGATCTTCCAGGGCCTTTTTCAGCTTGTCGGCGTCTGCTTTGGGCAGGGCTTCCTTGATGACCTTGGGAGCGCCTTCGACCAGGTCCTTGGCTTCCTTCAGGCCCAGGCCGGTGGCTTCACGGACGACCTTGATGACCTGGATCTTCTTGTCGCCAGCGGCCTTAAGGACGACGTCGAAGGTGGTCTTCTCGGGTTCCTTCTCGGCGGGGGCGGCGGCGCCACCACCACCACCAACCGCGACGGCGGCGGCGGCGGGTTCGATCTTGTAGGTGTCCTTCAGGTAGGCCGCGAGTTCAACGGCCTGCTTGAGGGTGAGATTGGCGATGCTGTCGCCGAGCTGCTTGATGTCAACTTCTGCCATGATGAATCCTTTGAGACGTGTCGTGTCCCGTTCCGTGTCGAATCTCAGTTGGTTGCCGGTTGCCAGTTGTTAGTGGCCAGTAACCAGTCGCCAGTGAGGGTGTCCCGGCTGAGAGCTCGACTCACATTGAGTCGGTTTAACCCTAAAGGGGCTGTCAACTCCGTCGGACGATCTGCAAGGTCCGCACTGCGGACCATTACTTGTTCAAACACTCGGTCCGCAATGCGGACCCTACGCACTTAAACCGCGGGTGCGGCTGGGGCGGCTTCCGCCGCAGGCGCGGCCGGAACGGCGGCTTCCTTGGCCTTGGCGTATTCTTCGACGGCCTTGATGAGACTGCCGATCTTGCCGGCCTGGCTCATGAAGATTCCACCGAGGGTGCGGCCCGGCGCCAGCGCCAGAGCGGCGATGTTGCCGATGGCCTCTTCGCGGGTCGGGAAGGTGCTGACCTTCTTGATGCCGGCGTCGCCCTGGTAGACTTCGCCGTCAAAGAAGATGCCGCGGAGTTCGAGCTTGTCGTCGGTCTTCTTCTCATCGAGCAGCAGGCGGGCGATCGTCGAGATCGAGGCCTTGCCGTAGATGACGGCGCTGGGGCCGTCCAGAAGCGACTCGAAACCCTTGATCTTGCTCTCGAGCAAGGCCCGCTTGGCCAGCGAGTTCTTGACCACGGTCATGCGCACGCCCTTGGCACGGAGGCGGCGGCGGATGCCGTTGTTCTTGGTGGCGTCGATGCCACGGGGATTGATCACCGCCACGCCGTCGATCTCGGCGAACCGGCGGGTGATGTCCTTCATGATGAGGTTCTTGACGTATTTGCTCATATGCGTACCTGTCCGTTTCTGCTTGAATTGTCCGTCAGACGGACAGAACCTTAGTGGTGAATTTCGATGAACACGCCGGGGGTCATGGTGGCCTTGATGACGCCCTTCTTGAAGAACAGGCCCTTGGCGGTCTGGGGCTTCATCTTGCGAAGGTGGGCGACCATGGCGTTGATGTTGTCCACGAGCTTGTTCTTGTCGAAGCTCAGCTTGCCGACGACGCAGTGGATGTTGCCACCGGTGTCGTTGCGGAACTCGATCTTGCCGGCCGCGTATTCCTTGATGGCCGTCTGGATGTCCGTGGTGACGGTGCCGGCCTTGGGCGAGGGCATGAGACCCTTGGGGCCGAGGACCTTACCGAGCTTACCGACGAAGCGCATCATGTCCGGGGTGGACACGGCGACGTCGAAGTCAGTGAAGTTATCCTTTTCGATTTCCTGGACGAGGGTCTGGCCGCCGGCCTTGATGGCGCCGGCCGCCTTGGCGGCTTCGGCGAGGTGATCGGGGCAGAAGCAGACGACGCGCTTCATGGCGCCGCCGACGCCGTGGGGCAGGGAGATCGAGCCGCGGATCATCTGATCGGCCTGCTTGGCGTCGATGCCGAGGGAGACGATCAGTTCGACGGACTGGTCGAACTTGGTGGGCTTGAAGGTTTTGACGATGTCAACGGCCGCGTCCACCGGAAGGGCCTTGCCATCGGCGGGGACCTTCTTGACATCTTCCTTGTAACGCTTGGATCGGGTGATAACTAGAGCCATAAGCTCGTTCGCTCCTCTGGCGGAAGAAAGCCTCCGCCGAAGCTCCCACTATTGCGGGCCGTGGTGAGCCCTTACTAAATAGTTGCCAGTGGCCAGTTGCCAGTGGCACTCACGTGCGACGTTTCTTGCCTCGGCCGTTGCCGTTGGCCCGGAAACCTACAACGAACTGTGTGACCAGTTGCAGGTCGATGATGCGCACAACATCGTCTCCCTTGCCCGAGGCCACGAATACTGTTCTTCCAGCGGGTGCGTGCCACGCGAATTCAGGACTCTTGACAGGAACCGAACGGCCGTCAGCGGTTACCAATTGAAACGGCTGAAACGGCCTGGCTTCCATCAATTGATCGAATTCGTGAACCAGCATGGCATCACGCGATTCCGCTCATCCTTCGATATCAATGCCCATCGACCGGGCGGTGCCGGCCAGGACCTTGGCGGCGGCGTCTTCGTCCCAGCAGTTGAGGTCCTTGACCTTCTGCTTGGCGAGTTCCTTCACCTGGGCCATGGTCAGCTTGCCGATCTTGTTCTTATTGGGCTCGCCGGAGCCTTTTTCGGCCTTGACGGCATCCTTGAGGATGACCGAGGCCGGGGGGCTCTTGACTTCGAATGTAAAGGTGCGGTCCTTGTAGACCGTGACCAGCACGCCGACAACCTTGCCCTTGAGGGCGGCGGTGGCGGCGTTGAACTGCTGGATAAACTGGCCGGGGTTCACGCCATGCTGGCCGAGTGCCGGACCGATCGGGGGCGCCGGGGTGGCAGTGCCGCCGGGCGCCTGGAGCTTGAAAACGCTGGTGATTTCCTTCTTGGCCATGGCTGAAAACCTTACTCAATAATCCGCACATCAATCTGCCGCCTGGGCCGGGGTTGGCTGGCGGCGAGATCGGACGGGATGACCTCAATTTGAGGCTCAATCTCCACATCCTCAATCGGCCCGACCGTTGCGGCGATGATGTTGTCGTCGTCGCGTCGGGCGGTTCCCGCGACCCACGACACCAGCTTATAGACCGGCACCGTGAGGAGCGAAAGAACAGCAATACTAACGACCGCGGCCAGGATTGACAAGACCAGCAGGAGAATTCCCGGAATGGCCGCCAGGGCGACAAGCGATCTGGCCCACCCGGGCAGCGACGAGAACCCGCCTTTGATGCCGGTGTAGCGGTTGTAATAGTGGAAGAGTCGTTGCACGTAGGGATCGTATTGGGGGCGGCGGGGGAATGCAATTCCTGGATAGTCCGTGGTCAGTGGTCCGAGTCAGTGGTTGGTGGGTCGAGGTTGGTGGAAATCGGTGATCGGTGGGCGGGCCGAAGCAATGGCGGCCGGCGCGGCTTACTCGATTGTCAGTTTGAAGGTAGTATTCGCTGATGCTCCGATCAATTTAACCTCCCTTCTTCTCGGAACTCGTGCCGGCGAGATCGATCCTGATCGCGGGGGCCGGCGGGGGCTTTGACGTGTTCTCGGGCCTGCCGCTCTATTTCGCGTTGAAGGATCAGGGCAAGGACGTGCATCTGGCCAATCTGACATTCTCGAATCTTCCGCCGGACACATCCGGACGGCATCTGACGCCCGAGTGCGTGGAGGTGAGGCCGGATTCTGAAGGAAGCAAACACTATTTCCCGGAGAAGCGCCTGACTTGCTGGTTGCGAGACCATGGGCACGGTGACGTTCCCGTCTACGCGTTGCACCGAGTGGAGCCCAAGCCGATTGCGCCTTGAGGCTGTCGCCGAGCGGATTCAGTACTTGCCGGGGCTGCACGAACTGTCAGGGTTTCTTGAGGTGGAACATTACATCACCAAACACCAGATGTCCTTGGCGAACCTGCGGGCGCACCAGGCGATGCCGATGTGAGGCCGGGAGGTTGGCGCGGGTTCAGGACCCGATGGCGTGGATTCAATGCACCACCGGTTGACCGGTGTGGCTGGGGCCAGCGGATACGCGGGCGCCGAGGAATCGAACGGGAATGACGATGTCCTTTCGTCCGGCGAAAGGGCAAGGACGGACGGTTGACAGGCAGCGGGTGAAGGCGTCAAATGGGCATCGCGGCGGCTACTTGTTGGAATTAAAGTGGTTTCCGGCCACTCGGGGCGGGCACGCAAAGTGCAGCACAGTGGAAATGCTCGGCGAACAGTTCAAGTTGCACTATGCGTGGCCGGCAAGGCAGAAGAAAAAAAGGGTTTGATGGATGAGCGACCTGATCCTATATACGTCCGACGACGGCCAGACCCACATGAATCTGCGGGTCGAAGGTCAGACGATCTGGTTGACGCAGCTTGAGATCGCCGAGCTGTTCCAGACGACGAAGAACAACGTCTCGATGCATACGAAGAACATCTTTGAGGAGGGGGAACTTGCCCCGGAAGCAACTGTTAAGGAATCCTTAACAGTTCAAACCGAGGGCGACCGTCAGGTCGAACGGCTGATCACGTTCTACAACCTCGACCTGATCCTTGCGATCGGCTTCCGCGTCCGCTCGCCCCGCGGCACACAGTTCCGGCAGTGGGCAACGACGCATCTGCGGGAGTTTATCGTCAAGGGGTTCGTGCTTGATGATCAGCGGCTGAAGAACCCGGGAGGGTGGGACCACTTTGACGAGCTGCTGGCCCGGATTCGGGAGATCAGGGCGTCGGAGAAGCGGTTTCATCAGAAGGTGCGCGACCTGTTTGCGCTCAGTTCGGATTACAGGATTCAGGAGCGGGAGACAAACCTGTTCTTCGCGGAGGTACAGAACAAGCTGATCTACGCCGCGACCGGGCACACGGCGGCCGAGCTGATTGTGAAGCGATCCGATCCGACCAAACCGAACATGGCATTGACGGCGTGGAGCGGGTCGCGGGTGCGCAAGCAGGATGTGATTATCGCGAAGAACTACCTGAGCCACCATGAGTTGGACACGCTTAATCGGCTGGTGGTGATCTTCCTGGAACAGGCGGAATTGCGGGTGAAGCAACAGAAGGACCTGACGCTTGGGTTCTGGCGGACGAACGTGGACCGGATGTTGCAGGCGAACGATCAGCGAGTTCTGAAGGGGGCGGGGACGATCACTCATGAGCAGATGGAAGAGATCGCGCAAGAGCGGTATGGGGAGTTTGACGAGCAGCGGCGAGCGGCCGAGGTGATTGAGGCGGAAGCGCAGGATTTGAAGCAGATTGAAGACCTGGAGAAGAAGCTAAAGAAGGGCAAGCCTTAGACGGCGGGTACACGGGCTCGTACCTGGAGCACTGGCAAGTGGGATGCCGCTGCTATGGGATGGTCGCCTGGGGCAGGGCGGTGCGCAGTTTGCTGCGGCCCTCGGGACTGGTGTGGGGGCCGCGAACGTCGAGGTACTTCAGGTTGCGCATGGCGGCGAGGTGCTCGGTGCCGGCGTCATTCACATCCGTCTGTGACAGATCCAAACGGCGAAGGTGCTTCATTTTGGCGAGATGGACGAGGCCTGGACCTTCGAGCTCGGTCCACCGGATGGTCAGGTCTTCGAGCCCGGTAAGTAACACAAGGGACTTGAGGTCGGCGTCGGTCAGGTGAACGTGCGTCAGGGACAGTTTTCGCAAACGCGGCATGCTCTGGAGGAAAGCCAGGCCATCGCCGGTGATGCCGGTGTTGGTCAGGCTGAGCGATTCGATTGTCTGGGAGCAACGCATGGCGGCGATTCGTTTCAGGCCGGCGTCGGTAACGTGGTTGGAGACGATCGTCAGAACTCGCAATTCGCGGAGAGAGCCGACCATGGCCAGACTCTCGTCGGTGACGCTCTCGCTCCATAGCTCAAGCTCATCGAGTTTTGCGATGGTGCCGAGCGACGGCAGGTTCATGGCGCGAACTCTAATGAAACTCCCTCCACCGTCGTGGGAATCAAAAAAGACGACAGTGTCGAGATCGATCTGGTCCACAATCCTGACCACGTCAGCCCGATCAGCCAGGAATCCCAGGCGTTTGGGAAGGAATGATGGCATCCACGGCGTGAGTGGTTTCACACTCACCGTACAACTTGTCTTGCGTATCGCCGCGATGGAGGCTTGCTGGGATCTCCATCCGTTCCAGAGCCAGAGCATCGCCAGGCCCGGAGGCAGCGTGACAATCAGGAGCAGCAGCGTGATACGCCGGAGCGAGCGGCGGATGGTGTAGGTGCGGGCATGGAGGTACACCGTGCGGAAGTTTGCAGAGTCGAACGGGCGGCCACACTCGGGGCAACGATTGGCCGAGGCGCGAAGATCGTAGCCACAGCCACGGCAGAAGCATCCGCCGTGTGGAGGTGACGGAACGTGGAGCATACGGACGGGGATTGTACCACAAGGGAGGGTTTAAGGGTTCGAGAGTTCAAGGGGTCAATGGGTCAAGAGTTCAAGGGGTCAAGTTCACGGTTCAAGACATGGATGTACGCTGACGTGGTCGATGAATCGACCACGCCGGGGATTCCTCCGGTGAGGACACCGGAGGCACGGGATGCGATCACTCTGCGGTGGGTCAGTGGACAGATGCGGAGCGCGCGGCGTGTTACAGCACCGGATACGGGGTCTTCTGGACATGGTCCGCCGTGTCCGCAGTGATCGTATTGGTGCCCGAGGGATCATAGACGTAGTCATAGGCCTGGCCATCACTCGAGTTGATGGTGTCGTTACCGTCGCCGCCATAGAACTGGTCGTCGCCGAGAACGTCGCTGAGGGAATCGTTGCCGATCCCTCCGTCGAGATAGTCGTCCGCCGCGCCGCCGTCGAGCGTGTCGTTGCCATCATCGCCGTAGAGCGTGTCGTTGCCCTCGCCGCCCAGCAGGCTGTCGTTGTCCAAGCCGCCCCAGAGCAGATCAGGGCCATTGCCGCCGAGCAACGTATCGTTGCCGGCATCCCCGTAGAGCGTGTCGGCATCGTTGCCGCCGTCGAGGCTGTCGTTGCCGTCGCCACCACTGATCTGATCCCCGCCATTGCCGCCGAGCAGCGTGTCATTGCCGATGCCGCCGTAGATGATGTCATTGCCGATGCCGCCATCGACACTGTCGTTGCCGTCGCCGCCATTGAGCAGGTCGGCGCCGGCGCTGCCGCGAATGTTGTCGTTGCCGATGCCGCCGCGGATGGTGTCGTTGCCGGAACCGCCGTTGATGCTGTCGTTGCCCGCATCGCCGTACAGTTGGTCGGCGCTGGCGCCGCCAACGAGCGTGTCGTCGCCGTCACCGCCGTACAGCGTGGCCCGGCCGCTGGATGCGCGGATGGTGTCGTTGCCGGCGTTGCCGTAGGCGACCAGCGGCAGCGTGATGCCGGACGAGACCACGATTGAATCGTTGCCCGTGTCGCCGCTGATGCGGATGCTGTGAATGCCGGCCGGGGCGAATTCCTGGGAGGCGTTGTTGATCGTCACCTGGAGATGGCCGTTGGTGTGCTTCTTCACGAGAATCGTGTCATTGCCCGTGGTGCCGGCGATAACCAGGACGCTGTTGACCACGCTGGCCGACAGCAGGGTCCGTTGTTCGAGCAATTCGACGGGGCAGTGGTGCTCGCGGTGTTTGCGGTCGGTGTTGTGGCGATGCATAGCAGTATCCTCCGGGGTGATTACTTGGGCACACGAAGATTGAGCGAGAAAGCCGTCTCGGGCATGGCGATAACCTTGGTGATCAGCGGGCTGTCGTCCTGGGGTTCGACGATGGACACGGCCCAGCGCATCCTGGCGTGGGAAGGCGCCGGATCATAAAGGATGACGCGCGTCGGCTGCTCGGGGCTGACGATACCGACGGGGTTGTAGATATAGGGCAGGCCGGAAACTGGGCAGCGGAACTCGCGAATTTCCTGGAAGCCGGAAAGTTGGGTCAGTTCATCG
>JANYKD010000248.1 GCA_025361735.1 Phycisphaerales bacterium | reverse complement strand
CATCCACCTGCAACTGCTCGCGATGGTCGCGGCGCTGGCTCCCCTGCTGGCGATTCTTGCGAGTTGGATTCCCGCTATGCTCGCCGCCCGCGAGGACCCCGCCGTGATCCTGCAAAAGGAGTAGCCTGGATGCTTCAACTCGATGCCGTCACCAAGACATACCAGGGTCCGCAGGGCGAGGTTCACGCCGTCGCCAGGTTGACCCTGAGCGTCCATGCTGGAGAGTTCGTCGCCGTGCGCGGGCCGAGCGGCTGTGGCAAGACGACCCTGCTGCTGATGGCCGGTGCTCTGCTGCGGCCCGATGCGGGCACGGTGCGGGTAAGTGATTCCGATCCATACGCCCTGCCCGCCGAGGCACGAGCCCGATTTCGCGCGGGCCACGTCGGGTTCGTCTTTCAGCAGTTTCATCTTGTGCCCTACCTGAGCGTATTGGAGAACGTGCTGGCCGCCTCGCTGGCATTGCCGGCGGTCGACGCCCCGCAGCGCGCCGCACAGCTCATTGAGCGTTTCGGGTTGCGCGAGCGAATGCATCATGTCCCCGCGCAACTCAGCACCGGAGAACGACAGCGCACCGCCATGGCCCGGGCGTTGCTGAATCGGCCGAAACTGCTGCTGGCCGACGAACCCACGGGTAATCTGGACGCCGCCAGCAGTAAAATGGTGCTGGACGCGATGGCCGAGTTCGCGGCCTCCGGCGGCGCGGTACTGCTGGTCACCCACGACGACCGTGCGGCAGCATATGCACAGAGAGTGATCGAGATGGGAGGACAGTCATGAGTATCGTTCACATGCTTTGCAGGGCACGATCAAGGCGGGGCCAGCGTCCCCGCTGGCCCGGAATGCCGGAACGTTCACACCACAGCAAGGCCAGTGAGGACGCTAGCCCTACTCGATTCCTCGCCTGGCCCGTCTTGTTGCTCGCCCTTCTGGCCTCCTGCGACCGCAAACCACAAAGCCCGCAGGTCGTGCTCTATTGCGCCGCGGGAATCCAGCCTCCAGTTCAGGAGATCATCGCGGCGTATGAGAAAGAGACGGGCGTCGCCGTGCAGGTGCAATACGGCGGCTCGGGCCAGTTGCTCGGCAACATCGAGGCCTCGCGCCGCGGCGACCTCTTCATCGCCGGCGACGCCAGCTACATCGACATCGGCCGAAAGAAAGGACTCATCCGCGAGGCCATCCCCCTGGCCAGCATGCGCCCGGTCATCCTCGTTGCCACAGGTAATCCGAAGAAGATCGGTGCACTGGCCGACCTCCTGCGTAGCGATGTGCGGCTGGCATTGGCCAACCCCGACCAGGCGGCCATTGGCCGGACATTGCGAACGCTCCTTCAGAAGACCGGCCAATGGGCCGCCTTCGAGAAGCACGCGGCCGTGCTCAAGCCGACCGTCAACGACCTGGCCAACGACGTGAAGGTTGGCAGTGTCGATGCCGCCATCGTCTGGGATGCCACGGCCCGCCAGTATCCCGACCTGGTGGCGGTTCATTCGGATGTGCTGGATGCCGCCGTCGAACGAGTCACCATTGGCGTGCTCGCCGACTCGTCCCAACCGACCCGCGCTTTGCAGTGTGCCCGTTTCCTGGCCGCCGCCGATCGTGGTGGTCCCATTTTCACCAAACATTCTTTCGAGGCCATCGGCGGCGACCCCTGGTCAGCGACACCCTCGATCATTCTCTATTGCGGCGCTCTCAATCGCGTCGCGGTGAAAGACACCATCGCCCGTTTCGAGCAGCGCGAAGGATGCCGGATTACCACGGTATATAACGGATGTGGTATTCTGGTCGCACAAATGAAGGCCGGCCAGCATCCCGACGCTTACCTGGCCTGCGATGTCTCTTTCGTCCCGCCCGTGCGGGAGTTGTTTTCCAATCCACTGAACATCTCCGAGGTCGCCATCATCATCGCCGTTCCCAAGGGCAACCCCAAGCATATCGCCGCCCCAATGGACCTGGCGGGGGAAGGCATACGCCTGGGCCTATGCCACCCGGAGCAAAGCTCGATCGGTTCGCTCACGAAGACATTGCTCGATGCCGACGGCACCTACGCCAAATTGCAGCCCAACGTGCGCACCACCAGCGCCACCGCGGATTTGCTGGTCAACCAACTGACCGTCGGCACGCTGGACGCCGTCATCGTCTCCGAAGCCAATGTCGCCATGAACCGCGATAAGCTGGATGTAGTCCGTATCCCCGGAGCCACGGCCATCCAGCCGTACGCCATCGGCCGGCAGACGCCCTACCGGCAACTGACCGGCCGGCTGCTCGATGCACTGACCACCGACTCATCGCGCAAGCACTACGAATCCCTGGGGTTCATCTGGCACGCCGGAGATGCGGCCAAATGACGGTTACCAAGCCCAATTCCACTGCCTGCCGGCCCCCGGCCGATTGGCCATTTTTCGTCATCAGTGGCGTCATCGGCGGCACCTATGTGCTGCTGATCGTACTAATGCTGGTCGCCGATACCTTCTACACCTCCTGGGGCGAACTGGGTCGCAGCCTTCGCGACCCGGCCATCCGCTATTCCATCAAGCTCAGCCTCATCACCTGCACAATTACAGCGGCGATGTCCGTGATCGTCGCCGTACCCATCGGCTACCTGCTCTCGCGGCACCTGGCCCCGGCGGGCGGAGGCTGGCGACGGGGCATCGACTGGTCGCGGCCCCACCGCGCCCTCTTCACTCTCTTCGGTGGACTCGTGGATACGATCCTGGATATTCCCATCGTCCTGCCGCCGCTGGTCATTGGCCTGAGCCTGCTCATCCTGTTCCGCTTCGCGCCGTTCCACTGGATCGACCGCTATGTCACCTACGAAGTCCCCGCAGTCGTTTTGGCCCAGTTCATGGTCGCCGCCGCCTTCGCGGTTCGCACCATGCGCGTCACCTTCGACCAGATCTCCACCCGCCGCGAGCAGGTCGCCCTGACTCTCGGCTGCAGCCGCTGGCAGGCATTTCGATTGGTCGTTCTTCCGGAGGCACGACAGGGCATCCTCGCCGCCGCCACGCTCTCCTGGGCTCGGGCGCTGGGCGAATTCGGCCCGATCCTCGTCTTCGCCGGCGCCACGCGAATGCGCACCGAAGTGCTCAGCACCACCGTCTTCCTGGAATTGAGCATCGGCCGCCTGGAAGGCGCGGTCGCCGTGTCGCTCATCATGGTCGCGGCGGCGCTCGTCGTGCTGCTGCTCATGCGATTCTTCGGCCTGCGCGACACGTTCATGAGGTCGCCGATATGATCGCCGTACACGATCTGACCATCCACGCCGGCGCCTTCCATCTTCAAGGAATCTCTTTCGAGGTGAAGGCGGGACACTACGCGGCCATCATGGGTCCAACCGGTTGTGGCAAGACGACCATTATCGAGTGCATCTGTGGCCTTCGCCCCATCGACCGTGGCCGGATCGTCCTCTGCGAACGTGATGTCACCACGCTTCGACCGGCCGAACGGGGTATCGGTTATGTGCCTCAGGACGCGGCCTTGTTCCCCACGATGACAGTCTACCAGCACCTGGCATTCGCGCTGCGGTTGCGCAAATTGCCGAAGCACGTCATCGACCAGCGCGTGCGGGAACTTGCTGAAACACTTGGGTTGACCCCCCTGCTCGACCGCATGCCGCTGGGTCTTAGCGGCGGTGAAGCACAGCGCGTGGCTCTGGGTCGCGCCCTCTCCCTGCGCCCGGCAATCCTCTGTCTTGACGAGCCGCTCAACGCCCTCGACCACGAAACGCAGGACCGGATGTGCGAGCTTCTCAAGACCGTGACGCGCCAATCCAGCATCACCACGCTGCATGTCACCCACGATGCCCGCGAGGCCGCCCGTCTTGCCGACAGCACGATTTCTCTTGGGGATTGAAACTCAGGCGGCCAGCGTCGCTGCTTTCGTGGCGATGACACGTTCCAACGCGTCCATCACGGGATCGGGAACTTGTCGCGTCTCCAACCCGAAGCCGGACGCGCTGCCACGATGCGTCACAACGATCTGCCGCGAGCCGCCGACTGCTCGGGGCACGATACGCATTGGACCACGGATTCCCGACGGGACCTCCGCTTCCACACCCCGAAAGCGTATCACAACGCCGCTCTCGATCGTGCCGCTTACATCGATTTCTTCCTTGCAGCGGGCCGCTGCGGCCGCGTGGGCCTTGCGAAGCAGGTCGATGGTCGCCTGGTTCCGCTCCTCCACTTCGGCGGCGTTGTACAGCAATTCCGTCGCCTTCTCCTTTTGCTGGGCCGTCAGACCCTTCTGGTGCCGCATCAGCGGTTCGACGGTTTCCCGGATCTTCGCAATCTGTTTGATGTCCGCGTCAATCTGCGGAGCATGCTCGGCCGCCAGACTCCTGAGTGCCGGATCGACGCCCGCTTCGATAATCGTTTGCGAATCCGACGAGCAACCCAGAGAATGACAGGTGACCCCTCCTACCGCCGTGATGTGTCCCGCCATGATCGCCCCGCGATCAAGCCGCACCCTGCCGCCGCAGATCACGCGGCTCTGGGAAATCTCATTCACGGCGACGACATCATTGCCCGCATCCACGCTCGCGTTGCGGATGTACCTGGCATGCACGTCATGCCCCGCATAGCAGTGTCCCTTTTCCTTGCCGCTGATGGCGCCCGTGACCAGGAGATCGATCGCAGCACGCACCTCGGCCGCCTCCACATCGCGGACCACGCGGATCGTTCCGCCACAGGTGACCTTGAACAGGTCGCGGACGCACCCGCTGATACAGATATCCCGCGCGTAATCAACGTTCCCCGTCTTGAAATCCACATCGCCGGCGATGCCCAGCACTTCGTCGATCCATATCCGTGATTCGTGAGTCCGGACTTGTCCGCTCGCGGTCGCCACAACCGTCACGCCATCTGGCGCCCATGCCGTGTTGGGTCCCAATTCAGTGCGGGCCGGCTCGTCCACCCGGGCGATCGCCTGTCCGGCCGAGGCGATGGGGACATTGCAGCGGTCGTAGTGGCTGTCGGCTTCCTTGCCTTCCTGCCCCGCCGACAGGCTCAACATTTCGAACCTCACTGGATCGAGCACCACCGGCTCGGGCACGGGCACAGGCACTGGCGCAGGCATGGGCACGGGCACCGTCGCAATTATCGCGGCCGCCGCTGCCAGCGGCGGACGCCCAACCGCTGCAACCGCCGCCACGGGAATGGCGACGGTGTCGGCCTTAGGTGTCTTCGGCTTGGCTTCCTGCTCGAAGGGCATGATCCACCACTTTCGCGGCGATGAGCACAGCCTGGCGGCGTTGCCGTCTATGCCGCCAGTTTCGCCTTCGCCAGTGTCTGCTGGACCCGGCCAAGCAATGACTCCGGCGTGAACGGTTTGACAACATAGTTGTTCACACCGGCTTTCAGCGCGTCCATCACGCGCGTCTTCTCGGCCTCGGTCGTCACCATGATCAGGGGCGTCTTTTTGTCCTTTTCGCGGATCCGCTGCACCAGCGTGTGGCCGTCCATGTTGGGCATGTTCCAATCGACAAGTATTACGTCAAACGGCCCAGGTGTTGCCGCAATCAGGGTCAGGGCTTCCAGACCGTCGCCCGCCTCGTGGAACTCGATCTCACCCAGGGCCGCCAGGACCTTCTTCTGGATATTGCGCATGGTTCGGGAATCATCGACTAACATTGCTCGCATGGCTCGTCCTCCTATTGGATCTTCTCTCCGCCGGCCGGGTTCAGTTGCTTGATGCTGATCTCCACGGCAAACGCGCCGACATCGGTGCGGCACGGAATCACGATGCAGGGTACGCCACTCAGGCGGGCGATGCTGTGCGCCGTTCCGATGACGACGTTGGGCACCGTAATCGTTGCCATATTGCCCAGGTGCTTCTTGGCGCCGCCCGCGATCATGTTGGCCAGTTCGCCCACCGCGTCGGCGAAATCCGGCGAATCGAAGGCGATCGGCATCCCGGCGAACGCTTCGACCAGCTTCTCGGCGGCATGCCTCTCGAAGCTTACGACGACGGAGCCGATTACGTCTCCGGAGAAACCAATGATGCTTGAAACATCATAGGTCGGCGCGGGCTGCGCCTTGACATGGGGACGATCCAGTATGGTCGCCATCTTCAACATGGTGCTGAACACACTGCGAACCGAATTAACGAACGGCACAATCAGTTTCGGATTGATCGTAACCGGTGTCTCCTGTGCTACTGGCATAATTCCTCACGAGTGTTCTGGCCCAGCACCTTGCTGTGCCAAGTTGATAATTGTTCGCGCTACATCTCCAAGCGGCACGATTCGCTCGGCCGCACCACACTTGATCGCTTCCGCCGGCATCCCGAAGACCACGCACGAGGCCTCGTCCTGGGCAACCGTCCGGGCGCCGGCCCGGCGCATAGTCAGCAGTCCCTTGGCTCCATCGGCGCCCATTCCGGTGAGAATTGCCCCCACCGCATTGGCTCCGGCAAATTTCGCAACCGATTCAAACAGCACTTCCACGCTGGGCTTCTGATGGAAGACCTCCGGTCCGTCCTTGACGCACACATAGTATCTGGCCCCCGACCTCTGCAGCAGCATGTGCTTCCCGCCCGGCGCAATCAGCACCCGGCCGGAAACGACACCCTCTCCGTCCACCGCTTCGCGCACTTCCACGCGGCAGATCTCGTTGAGCCGTTGCGCAAACGACGCGGTAAACTTTGCGGGCATGTGCTGCACGATGACGGTACCCGGCGCGCCCGGCGGAAACGCCGTCAGCACCTCCGTCAGTGCCTGGACCCCTCCGGTGGAGGCGCCGATCGCGAGAATCTTGTCGGTCGTTCTCAGCATCGCCGTCGGGGCCTCCACGGGGGCAGCCGGTTTGGATGGCACCAGCCGCACCCGGGCCTTGGCCGCCGCTTTGATCTTCTCCAACAGCAGTTCGCCGATATTGCCCAGTTCGTACGCCGAAGTCGGTTTTCCCACGACCTCGACCGCCCCCGCCTCCATCGCCGCCAGAGCCATCTCCGTGCCCCGGCCGGTCAGGGAACTGACCACCACAACCGGCATCGGACGATACTGCATGAGCTTCCGCAGGAACGTGATGCCGTCCATACGCGGCATTTCCACGTCAAGCGTCAGCACATCGGGCTCAAGCTCAACGATCTTGTCGCGGGCGACGTAGGGATCCGGCGCGACGCCCACGACCTCGATGCCCTTGTCCTTGGCGAGTTCACGGCAGAGCAACTGGCGCACGACGGCCGAGTCGTCAACGACGAGCACCCGGATGGGCGTTCTCTTCAGTACGGGAGGATGACTCGCAAGAAGACTCATGTTATTTCCGATCCGCCAGACGAATGGCCACGAAATGCCCCTCGGCATCGAGTACCTGGAAGTCACCCTCGGCCAGCAATTGCTGCCAGCCGGCCGCGTCCAGCGGGACTATTTCCGGAATCGACATTTCGAAACCCGGACTCTCAGAAGACGGCCACTGCGAGAGCACGGCCCCGCAGGTGACGTTGAGGAGTTCCTTCAGGGCATCACGAGCCCGAAACCTGGCCTCAGTGCTCTCCGCGCCGAAGATGTTGGCCGCCATCACGGCTCCCAGTTCCTCGCCAGCAAGCAGGTCCAGCCTCTGGCACACCGGTCCGCGAAAACTGATCCGCAGCAGCAGCGGCGTGACGGGCGCCGGGAGTTCGCATTCCGGAGGAAAGGCCGCGATGAACGCCATTTGCTCGAGCGCATCAACGAACGCGGACGTCAGATTGTCGTTTTCAAGCTGCAGCATCAAGCACTCCCAGTGTTTGGTTGATGAGGTTCCGGACCGACTCCGGCGTGAACGGTTTGCGCAGGTATCCCCGCGCGCCGTCCTGTTTCAACTGTTCCAGACGGGTGGCGCTGGGCTCGGCCGAGATGATGATGACGGGAATCAGCTTTGTCGCCTCGTCCGCCAGGATACGCCGGGTCATCTCCACGCCGTCCATTTCAGGCATGTGCAGGTCCGCCAGGATCAGGTCCACGGGTTCAGTCGCCAGCAGGCGCAATGCCTCCATCCCGTTGGGCGCTTCCAGCACCTTTTCCGTCGGCACTCGGGCCATCTGGATCGTGCGCTTGATGATCGCGCGGGTGGTCGCGGAGTCGTCTACAATCAGAATTCGAAAAGCCATGGCTGCGCTCGTCTAAAGGTTGGTGCTTGTTCCCTGCGTCTTTACCGTTACCTTGCCGTCGGCGATG
>JANYKD010000144.1 GCA_025361735.1 Phycisphaerales bacterium | reverse complement strand
CTTCGTCGCCGTTTTGCGTGTCCAGCGCCATCAGATACGACTGCTCTTCATTGTCGTTGATCAGGTAGAGGCGTTTTCCATGGAGCACGGGCGAGGCGGCGGTTCCCCAGCCGTCGCGGGTTTTGTGCGGGTCGATGCGTTTGGACCAAAGGATCTTCCCGTGGAAGTCGAGGCAATAGACGCCCAAATTGCCGAAATACGCATAGATGCGTTCGCCGTCCGTGACAGGGGTTTCCGAGGCGAGGCTGTTTTTCAGGTGGATGGAGCCGGCCGGTACGCCGCGGTGGACCATGCGCTGCCAGCGTATCGCGCCGGTCGCGAGATCCAGGCAATACACCTTCCATTCGTGGATCGATTTAGACGGTTCCAACCGATTGCCGCCGAGGTAGAGTCCCTTCTTCGGCGTTTCCGATTTGCCGAGATTCACGGCCGTGGTGAGAAACACCGAGTCGCCCCACACGATCGGCGACGACCAGCCGTAGCCGGGAAGGTCGGTTTTCCAGGCGACGTTTTCCTTGGTCGACCAGCGGTCGGGAATGCCGACGTCGGCGGCGCCGCGCGCCTGCGGCCCGCGAAACTGCGGCCAGTGCTTCAGCGGTTCCGCATCGTCTGCGGCAAACGCGGCGGCCAGCGGCGCCGCCATCATCCAGAATGAGCACAACAGCACGGTGCGTCGTTGCAGCATGATAAACCCTTTCCTCGATTGTGTTTTCCTGCTTGGTGGGGCGACTTGGAGGAACGTCGAGATCGTACGACGGCGGCATGGATGCGGTCAGGTCGGGTGGTTCGCGATTGCCGCGTTCATCGCAGCGCGTAGGAAGTCGCGAAAGAGAAGCGTTTCCGACAGGTTGTCGCACTCGTTGCATTGCTCCCAGTCGATCCAAACGTACTCGATCCCGAGCCAGCCGGCGTATCCGGTCTTGGCCATCACGTCCAGAACGCGGCGGTAGTCGATGCGGCTGTCCTTGAATGCCGTTTGGAGTCGTCCGGGTCGCGCACCCCGCACGTGGAAATGGCTCGCGTGCCGGATCAGCGGTTCGACTTCTCGGTCGTCGATGTCCATGCGCGTGAAGTGGGTGTAGTCCAACGTGAGCGTCAAACCCGGGACTTGTTGGACCAGCGCTGCGGCCGACTTCGGGTCGGGAGCGATGGAACCCAGGTGGGCCTCGACGGCGAAGACGAGTCCGTAGTCGTTGGCCTTGTTCAATCGCCAGTGGAGTTCCTCGACCGCGCGTTGCCAGGAATCGTCTTTCGGCTCCTCCGCAAAGGCGACGCCGGGCAAGATCGTGACGTGTCGTCCGCCCGCGGCAGCCGCATACTCGAGGGTCTTTACAAACCAGTCGCGGGCATGGGCCCGCCGCTCGGCCGCGGGATGATTGATTGCGTAGGTCGTGAAATCGGGCGCCATTTGCAGGAAGACGTCGGCAAGCAGCAGGTCGTGCCGCGCCAGCGCGGAACTCAAACTCCGGGCCGACTTCTCGATGTCTTCAAATTCGCGCGACGGCCAAAGATGCGACCGCTCGTCGAACAAACCGATGTCGACGCCGTCCAGATCGAGCATGTCAATCAGTTGCAGGACCTTGTCGTGCGGCAACAGGGGAAACGTGAAGTCGGCGCAGGCGAGTTTGTAGCTCATGGCATGACCCTACGGGGTGTCGCGAGGGAATCTCCAACTTCATTCAGAAAACTCCGCACACGCCAGATAGCCGCCGTCGACCAGGAGGTAGGCGCCGGTGATGCCGCGCGCGTCGTCGCTGCAAAGGAACGCGGCCGCGCGGCCCATGTCTTCCGGATACAACATCTGTCCCAGAGGAACTCTCTGCAACCGCTGCCGCAGATGGGCCTCCGGGTCGGGGGCGTGGCCGATATGGAATCGCAGCAGGGGCGTGTCGGTGATTCCGGGGCACAGGCAGTTCACGCGGATCCGGTCGGGCCCATAGTCGACGGCCAGGCTCTTGGTCAGCATCAGGACGGCGCCCTTACTGGCGCAATAGCAGGGCGTGCCCCGTTGCCCCACGAGACTCGACACCGATCCGACGTTCAGAATTGCGCCTGCGCCCTGACGTCGCATATACGACACGGCGTATTTCGCCGTCAGGAAGATCGAGCGGACGTTGATTGCCATCAGGCGGTCCCACTCTTCGACGGTGCTCTGCTCCACGGAGCGGACGATGGCGGCGCCGGCGTTGTTGACGACGATGTCGAGGCGGCCGTGTTGCCGAACGGTTTGTTCGACCAGCGAGCGGATGTCGGATTCCG
>JANYKD010000129.1 GCA_025361735.1 Phycisphaerales bacterium | reverse complement strand
CAGCGGCCTGGGTTCGATCAGGGCGACGTGAAACACGGGATCGAACCTCTCCACTTCGCGGCGCATTTCGTCGGGCACCATGTTCGCAGGCATCCAGCCGACGAAGTCCCCGCCGCCGACGAGCGACGCCATGACCTTGATCCGCTGGTCGTGGGCCACGAAGGTGATCCCGGTGATCGCGCCCCAGGAAATACCCATGTAGGCCACGCGTGACGTGTCGACATCTTCGCGCGCGCAGAGGTAATCCACCGCCCGGGAATAGTCGCCCAGCGTCTCCAGAAAGTTGCCTTCAATCAGCGTTTTCGCTTTGCGGCGTTCGCCGCGATTGGGGATGTCGATGGTCATGGTCACGAACCCGTGCTGGGCGCATTTCTGACCGATGGCCACGATGTAGTTTGTGTTCTTGTTCCCTCCGGCGCCGTATTGGAGGAGTATGGCCGGGTGTTTCGGCTTGTTGTCGGCCGGCACATAGACGCTCGCCGGGACGCGGTCGCCGTCGATGCCGTTGATCTCGACGCGGTAGTGTTTCCAACTGTCGGTGGTTTCCAGGAGCGTCGCTTTCGTATCCAGTGGCTTGTCATGCGCAACACCGTAGGGGCGATCCGGCCGCGTGGTTGGGGTCGCGGCGACACAGGCGAGGAGCAGCACCGGAAGGGCAAAGGCCCGAAGGTGAGCAAGCACGCAGTGAGGAAACGGCACATGTCCGAACATATGGGTCATCCAATCCGTGGTTCGGTTATCAATTGGCGCTCTCGATCATCTCGGCTGGTCGTCGGTACTCCGACCACCAGCCAAGATCGTCCGACCTACCAGTAATACCACTTGCCAGTATAGAGCGTGTACGCGCCCAAAAGGAAATTGGTTACCGCGTGCATGACAATGCATGCGCCCAGCGACTTCTTCCAGACGAGCAGCAGGCCGATGGACAAGCCCCAGATGAGGGCCGTGATCCATTGGGGGTGGACCGAGGTGAAGAACAATGTCACGACCAGGAACGCCTGGAGATCCCACTCACCGACTTTGGCGAGTTTGAAATTGTTGGGGGCGGTCACCGTGCGCCAGAGGTAGTCACGCCAGAAGAGTTCCTCCATGAAGGGAACGACAAGCGTGGCCCCGGACCAGCGGATGATGATGAAGGCCCAAGCCCTGGCCGGCGTGGAGAAGTACGTGAATGGCTGGAAAGGATCGGTCGCGCCGGGGATCTTCGGGTAGTGCTTCCAGTATTTGAGCAGCAGTTCCTCGACGCCGACCCATTGCATCAGTCCGATGCTGCCCAGGACGACGGCCAGCATGCTCCACTGCCAGGAGATGCGTGTGTAGCAGCGCCGGAACCAGATCAGCAGCGCCGCCGTGAGAAACGTCTTGAGGATGTAGCTGGCCACAAAGAAGCCCGGCCACTGCCCACCGGCCCAGGTGAGTACCAGGAATGTCGCCATGGGGGCGATGTAGGCCGTGTCATCGTTGCGGGAGGAGTGTGCGTCGGTGGACATGCGGGCACCAGTATAGCGGATCGGGGCCGTCGAACGAGGGTCACTTTGCAGGCGGCGCACAGTAGCTGTCGTCGAGTTTCCAGCCATGGTTGATCGGCGTGAGTGGCCGGCCGTTTTCCTTGCCGGGGTCTTTGCGGTCCCGGAGAACGAGGATCAGGTCGGAAAGGACCGCGGCATTCGTGAAAGCGTAAGAATGGCTGGCCGCCAGCCCGCTCGCGGGGCACTGGACAATCTGCAGGTTGGGCAGCTTGCCGAGGAGTTCCTGGACTTCGCAGGGCAACAGGCTCAGGTCCACCCGGCCGACGCGTGCGGTCCCGCGGAAGAGCCACAGCACCAGGCCGAGCGCCTTGTCGTCGGGAGATGTGTAGACGACCGTCCGGCGGCTGATTCCCGCCAGGTTCTCGACGATGAACCGCTGCAGGAAGACCTCGGCGTCGAGATCAGGGGCGGCCATGACGAATGTCTCCAGTTTGAGCTTCTGGCGGGGGCTCGGGCCACGACCGCGGATCTCCAGGTTGAGCTCGCGCAATGCCGTCGCGGTGACGTCGGCTCCGCGGCTGTGGGTGATGATGTGAAGCCGGGCGACTTCCGGACATTCGCTGATGGCGCGAATGGTCTCTTTGAGGTGATAGATGGTGTATTCGCCGGATTCGCGGTCGCAGAAATAATCGAGCAGATTGCCCTGACGGGCCGGCCAGCTATAGGCAATGGCGACACCCTTGCGCCCGAGGAAGTGCCACACGCCCGCCAGACGCGCGACGGCCTCCTCCAGATCGTTGTTGAAGCCGTGGACATAGAGGTAGACATCGCGTTGTTCCGGCGCCAACGGCCTGAGATATCCCGCCAGAAAATCCTGGGCGCGCTGGAATTCGGCGGCGCGGGCGGCTTCGCATTCGGGTGTGCGGCGGAGTTCGCCATCGACGTACTCGACCCGGGTCTGGTCCGGCCGGAACTGGCCGAGCCGGCGGAGGCCGCGAACCTCGAGCCAGCGGTTCTCCGTGTCCTGCGGCTGGCCCGCGTCGCGTGCCAGGGTTGCCCAGTCGGTTTCCGGCGTTATATGCACGTTGGCGACGCCGTAGTACACGGACATGGCGCGGCTGTATCCGTAGGCCGGGGCGTCCGGCTTGCCGCATTCGTTCCGATCGGTCACGTAGAGGATCTCCATGTCTGGCGTCTGCCGTGCCGGGGGCAACTTGGAAAGCACGGCCGTCCCCGAGCCATCCGCCAGCAGATTGGGCGTGACGGGCAGACGCTTGGCCGTGCTGCAACCGGCCACGACCAGGCCAACGAGCAGAAAACCGAACAGGCGGTGCGCGATGAATTGCATTGATACCTCGGGGGACATCTTAACCGGGAGTATCATCCATGACACATTTGACGCCGCGCCCGGCCGGGTTGTAACATCGCGACCGCCCTCGGCCGCATGTTATTCAACAGCTACATCTTCTGGGTCTTCTTCGCCATTGTCATCGTGCTTTACCGCCTGCTGCCGCATCGCGGGCAGAACCGCATGTTGCTGGCGGCCGGCTGCGTCTTCTATGGCTGGTGGGACTGGCGATTTCTGATCCTGCTCTTCTGCACGACCCTCGTCGATTACCTGGTGGCCCTGGGGATCGAGGCCAGTTCGTCCCCGGCTCGGCGGAAGGCCTGCCTGATTGTTTCAATTTGCGCCAACCTCGGTCTGCTCGGGTTCTTCAAGTATTACGGCTTCTTCTCTCACGAACTGGTGAACGCCCTGGCGGGCGTCGGAGTGCATCTGTCGTTGCCGGTGCTGCAGGTGGTGTTGCCCGTGGGCCTTTCCTTCTACACGTTTCAGGAAATGGCCTACACCATTGATGTCTATCGCGGCGAGTGCAAGCCGGCCAGGAACTTCCTGGACTTCGCACTCTACGTGTCGTTCTTTCCGCAACTGGTGGCCGGGCCCATCGAGCGGCCGACGCGATTGCTGCCCCAGGTTCTCGCTCCGCGCCGCGTCACGGCCGAGGACTACGCCGATGGCCTGTACCTGGTTCTCACCGGGCTGTTCCGCAAGCTCGTGATCGCGGACAACATGGCGACGATCGCCAACACCATCTTCAGCACGCCGACGGCGCAACTGACCGGCAGCGAATGCCTGGTCGGCGTCTACGCGTTTGCCCTGCAGATCTACGGTGATTTCTCCGGTTACACTGCCATCGCGCAAGGCATCGCCCGCTGGCTGGGCTTTCGTCTGCGGGACAATTTCCGCATGCCCTACCTGGCGATTTCGCCCAGCGATTTCTGGCAGCGCTGGCACATCAGTCTCTCGAGCTGGCTGCGCGATTATCTCTATATCCCGCTGGGCGGCAGCCGCGGCACACGCTGGCGGACCTACCGCAACCTGATGCTGACCATGACGCTCGGCGGACTGTGGCATGGCGCCAACTGGACGTTCCTGGCCTGGGGCATCTATCACGGCTTGCTGCTGTGCATCTGGCGTCCGTTCGAACATCGGCGGGATGCCGCGCCCGGGCCATGGTCGCCCGGCCGCTGGATCAGGATGATCCTGATGTTCCATCTTGTCTGTTTCGGCTGGCTGCTGTTCCGCGCCCAGTCGATGGCACAGGTCTTTGCCATGACCCGGCTCATCTGCACGGACCTGCGGCCGACGCACTTTTCGATTTTCGCCCTGCAGTTGATGGCTTTCCTGGCCGCGCCTTTCCTGATCTACGAGTACTGGGTCGATCGCAAGGGCGATCTGCTGGCGTTGGGCAAGGCGCACTGGCTGCCGCGCGGGTTGGTGTACTCCTACCTGGTGCTGTCGATCCAGATCTTTTTGAGCGAGACCGCGCATGAGTTCATCTACCTCCAGTTCTGACATCCGTGTCGCGGCCGGTCCGGCGACGTCGGGTTCGCCCACTCAGATCGGGCGCTCGCACCTGCTGTCGGTGCTGGTGGTGATCGTTGTGCAGGTTGTCCTGAGCCTGTACCTGTCGCGGTGGGGTGGCAAGCTCAACTACGATCGCAAGCGCGTGGCGCAGTTTCCCGAGAAGGCCCGTATTCTGTCCGCCCAAAGCGGGGTGCGCGCGGCGTTCGTGGGCAATTCGCTGGCCATCGGCGGCTACGGCGACTTTTCAGGATTTCTGCAAGCGGCGAGCGCGGGCGGGCACAGCGACTACCACTGCGAGATGATGGGACTGTACGGCTCCACGCTGGCCGAGTGGTTCTACGTTTTCAAGCACAGCTATATCGATGCCAACCGGCCGCTGGATGTTCTGGTGATCAATCTCTCTCCGGGTTCCGAGGCCGATCCCGGTTATCCGTATCCGCGCATTGGCTGGTTGCCTCAGGAAGGGGGGTTGGGCAATGTTCCGGAAATCGTCACCTGGGCGATGCCGCGCTTTGAGGCCCGAGGCGATTACCTGGCAGCGACCGTTATGCCGCCTTTCGCCTACCGGGAGGAACTGCGTCCCAAGTGTCAGTGGCCATTCATGTCCCACTACCTCGAAGGCTGGGGCCGGATGAACGATGTGCTGAAGGCGACGGCGAAAGCTGAATCCTCGCTGGCCGCTGCGCCGGCATCCACGCACAAGATGATCGCCCGGATGATGCAACTGGCGAGGGAACGGGGCATCATCGTGGTGGTTGTGGCCATGCCCGTCCGTGATTTCTATGAACTGAACACGGACCTGCTCCAGTGCATCAAGGACGCGGGTGCGGATTTGATCGACGCCAGGCGGATCGACGGCCTGACGCCCGACAAATTCACCGCGGATCACTGGCACATGACCCGGCAGGGGGCCGAAGTGTTCGCGCGGTTCATGGGCAAGCAACTGCCGGTGGTAGTGGCCGAACGGCGGATCGCCCGCATGGCGGAGTCTCGCCCCGCATGGTAGAGTTCTTCATACAAGGAGACCCACCATGAATCGCTGCACTCGTTTCGCATTGCTCATCGGACTTGCCATCGCCCTGCCTCTCTGGGCCGCGGAGAA
>JANYKD010000122.1 GCA_025361735.1 Phycisphaerales bacterium | reverse complement strand
TGATGGGTTCGTGGAAGTCGGCCTCCATGGCCGACACCAAACCATGCACCGCATCGGACACGTAGCAAAATGTGCGAGACTGGGTGCCGTCACCGACGACGGGCAAATTGTGATTGGAGAGTGCGGCGAAGACGAAATTGGTGACGACCCGGCCATCGTCGGGGTGCATGCGCGGGCCATAGGTGTTGAAGATGCGGACGATGCGCGTGTCGGCCCCGCGTTCGCGGTGGTAGGCCATGGCACAGGCCTCGGCAAAGCGCTTGGATTCCTCGTACATGGAGCGCAGGCCGATGGGGTTGACGTTGCCCCAGTCGTCCTCGCGCTGGATTGCCTTGAGAGGATCGCCGTAGATCTCGCTGGTGGAGGCGATGAGAAACCGGGCATGCTTGTGGCCGGCCAGTTCGAGGAGGTTCCATGTCCCCGCGGCGTTGACCTTGAGCGTCGCCACCCGCATGTTCTTGTACGCCACCGGCGAGGCGGGCGAGGCCAGGTGGTAGATGCGGTCGAGCGGACCGTCAACGTCCAGGTGCTGGACCATGTCATGCTGGATGAGGCGGAATTTAGGGTTACTCGTGAGGTGGGCAATGTTGCCGTGCTCGCCCGTGCTGAAATTGTCGATACCGAGGACATCGTGGCCCTGCGCAAGAAGAACGTCAGTCAGGTGTGAGCCAATGAAGCCGGCAGCGCCGGAAATGAGGATTCGCATGACTGCGGCATTGTAGCCGCGATGGATCATCGCGGCGAGTCAGCAACAATCGCGGCTACAAACCCGTAGTCGCATGTCCGAAAACAGTGCCGCCGGTGTCCTCACCAGCGTTGTTTGGCGTTGCACGCATGTCCCGGAATTCCGCCGGTGAGGACACCGGCGGCACTCCATGCAATTTGACCGTGAGCGTCCGTTATCGCCCACCCGGACGCGGCATGGCGGGACCGGGCGGCCGGGGAGGTTGCGGCTGCGGGGTCCGCGGCGGTTGCGCTGGAGGTGTATAAGTCGGCGGGCGCGTGGGGTGGACGCGCGGGTTGTGGTTGCGGTTGCGGCGTCGGGGTCGGCGGGCGCGTGGGCTGGGCTGGTTGCGGAGGTTGCGGCTGTGGCGTGTACACGGGGGGACGCGCGGGCTGGGGCTGCGGCTGCGGCCAACCTGGCTGCGGCGTGGGAGTCGGTCGGGGTGTTGGCCGTGGGCCGGCGTTGTTCCGCCAATCCTGGTAGCCGGGCGGATAGATCGTCGGAGTCCGCGGCTCGGTGTTCTGACGCATGGGAACATGGAAGGCGGCCGGGCGATAGCTGGAACCGGGGTTGTCGGAGTGTTGCCAGGCGAACGAGAAGATCGGCGGGTCGATGCTGAACCAGACGAGCGCCGTGAGCATCGCGGTTCCCGCAAGGGCGCGGAGGCCGTACCAGAACCAGAAACTCGGCTGGTCGCGCGGATCGCCCTCCTGCTTGGCATCGTCGTCATCCCGGGCCTTGGGTTCGGGAAGCGGGTCGAGGCCGACGATGCCCTCAACCTGCTCGGCCCACTTCGTCAGCAGCGAAATCGTGCGATACGCCATGCTGCAGAACCCGTCGATGGCGCCGATCACGCAGGCGTGGATATCGATCGGGTCGTCGCTCTTTGGCAGGTTCTGGATCATGGCAGCGCCGATCGAGATCCCCTCGACCGCATGGGCAAACGGATAGGGCGTCGAGCCCAGATCTTCGCGGAGATTGCGGAGCATGTCGCGCGTCTGCCGCGAGGTTTCATTGATGCGGCGAACCAGCGCCTTGTTGGGCTCGGCCGGATTGAGAGCGGCATTGAAAAGCCGCACAGACAGCGCGAGTTCGCGCATCATGACCAACGACGGCACGGCCAACTCCAACAGCGTGCAAACCTTCAACAGCGACGCCAACTGCCGGCGTGCCTTGGCGATTTCGGGAAAACGGGGCGCGATGGCGTCAGTGTGAAGCAGTTGCAGGCCGGCCGTCAGCCGCCGACGGGCGGCGTCCTCGAACTTGGTCAGAGTGCTGACCGCGTCATTGTGCAGCGGCTGGTTGCAGCGCAGCATGCCCTCGGCCTTTTTTCGCAACTGGTGGACCTGCGGGGACTGCGAGAAAATGTGACACAGCGCCACCTCGCTGCGGGCCAGGGCCAGCATCTCGACCGTCTCCTCGTACGACTTGAGAGTCCGTTCCGTCGCCGGGGCGACGTCGAGCATCTCCTTGCGGGTCCGGGCTAGCTCGCGGGCCGACTCGCGGGCATCGCACGCGGCGCGAACCGCGTCGGTATCCGGGAAGACGGGGCGAAGCGGTACGATGCACCCCTGGAAATAGCGACCCAGGGCCTTGAACGCCTCACGGCGGCCGGAGATTTCCTCGACGAGGATCGGCGTGGGAATGAGTTTGGCCTCGTCAAGTTTCTCATCCACGATGCCGCGGTAGAGGGCACGCGTCGCGCGTTTGCACAGCGCGTGAAAATCGGCGAAGAGCACCGACGACGGCAGATCCGCCTCCATAAGGGCCGGCACCCCGAGCTGGCTGATGTTCTCGACGCGGTCGCTGTACGAAGGGTGCGTGTCGAACCAGCGGGTTTTGCCCTCCTTCAGCATCTTGAGAATGTCCTGGCGATGCTCGGCCAGTCGCCGGGCGTTGGCGACGATCAGCCGGGGGAAATCGTCGGCCAGGCGGCGCTGGTCCCAGGTGTCGGCCATGTGGTGGTGCGACTGCTGCGCGGCGATGTTGAGAAAGATCAGCAGGCGGCTGGTGCGGATGAAATCCTGGACGCCGGTGATGCAGGCTTCGCGCTGATCGGCGTCGTACTCCATGCGCCGCAGCACCGAGCACGTGAGCAGTTCGGCCAGCATCAGCAGCAGCCAGAGCACGCCGCGGGCCGCCTCGACCGCGATCGCCATCAGCCCGAAGAGAACGCGGGCGCCGAGCGAGCGGCGCAGGCGAAGCTCGTGGAGTTTCTCGTCCAGGCGATCGCGCTCGAAGACGATGCGGGCGAAAAAGTGGCTCAGGCGACGGACCAGGTACGAGCCGGTCATGCCCGATCGCTGGTTGAAATGGCCGAACTCATGCGCCAGCACGCCGGCCAGTTGCCGCGCCGGCAACGCCGCGGCCAGCGGCAGGCCAATACGAAGCACGAACTGGCCGCCGAATAGCCCGCCCAGGCCGTCCATGCCGGCGCTGGCGTTGGCATCGCAATTGACCTCAATGCGCGTCGGCATGGGGGCCCCGATGGCATCGCACAGTTTGCGGACGAAGGCAAAGAGCACAGGTTCCTCGGCCGGATTGAGGGTGACGATGCGATCCTTGTCGGGTCGGCAGCGGAAGAAAACCGGTTTGACCAGAAAGAGAAACAGGAGCAGACCCAGCAGCGCCATCGGGCCGTGAAAGATAAAGAAAGGCCCCTGCTGCAGAGACGCCAACGCCTGGTAGGCATGCCAGACCACCAGCCACCCCAGGAACACGATCAGCGCGACATAGAACACGGGCATGAGCATGAGGAGCGTGGCCAGACAACCGAGGAAGAAGCCATAGCCCGGCGGGACGGTCAACTCGGGAAGCGTGAAGTTCAGTGAATCCAGAAGCTGTCGCGGATCGGCCGATGCCGGATTGTGGCCGGGGACGCGCTGGGTGGCGGCTGGATTCATGGCAAGCCCTCCTGCGAAGCACCTGATGGAACTCCGTAGGCAAAATATCCGCAGGAAGGGAAGGTGTCCAGTGCGGACAGTTGATAGTGGATAGTTGATAGTTGATGGTCAGTCGTGGTCGAGGCCGAGATTTTGTTGTCTTGCACTGTGGGAATGGCGTCTCCGGAGCATAAGCCTGTTGGCCAAAGGGAGTTAAAGGTCCTGGGGTGGTCGGGTGGCGTCTGGAAAAACCCCGTCCTTACCACGTCCAAACCCCGTCCCGTTCAGTCCCTTCTGGGTAGTTGATAGTAGATAGTTGATGGTTGATAGTGGGAGACCGAATGCGAAATCGGCACCTGCAATGGCATCCCCACTGGCAACTGGAAACTGGAAACTGGAAGCTGGAAACTCGTCTCTCCCTATTACCCGTGGCGCTGCGCGCCCGGCGCGTTTGGCGCGCAACAGCGCGCAGCGCAAAATGCGGGTGTACGCTGTGGGGGTGCGCTTTTCGAAAATGGAAATTCTTCCGGGCGCGCAACACCCGCGCGCAACACACAATCTGGAAGTATGGGTCCATTCGCGAGTTAGCGGCGAAATGGGCGGATGACCACCCTAACAGCGGCGGGCGTGGCAATTGCTTCCGGCGAGCACCGAGGCCGACGAACGTAGCACGGCCGTGTCGCCTCGCCCTTATCCACGTCTTGCGAGCAGGCTGATTTGAGGGGGGCCGGCGTGTCGCTGGCCGGCCTGCAGCACGAACCGTCTGGAATTCCAGGCCAGCGAGGACGCTGGTCCCACCTACAGAGCGGTCTTTTCCGACGGCGTCCCGGATGTATATCAGGGTGAGCCGTCCCGGCTGTGTCCGAACACTTTGACACAGGCCAGACGCCCGTGCAGTTCCATATGCTCCCGAGGACATTGCCGCGCCGACCGCCCCGCGTTCATTGCAGATCATTTACCGTTCATTTGGGCCGCAGTAGACTGGCGGCACTTCGAAAGAGGGAGCGCATCATGCGGGTTCGCGCGTGTGCATTGTCCGTCTGCCTTTTCGCCATGATCGCCGCGGCCGTTGCTGGTCGGGGCAACGACATGCAGTCCAAACCGATCCCGCCTGCTGGAAAACAATTTACAGATGCGGCAACGGCTGTACGGCAGGTCTATGCGGCCGATCTGGCGGCGGCGAGGCAGCCGGTTGAGAAACTCAATCTGGCAAAGAAGATGATCCACGCGGGAGCAGACGAAAAGCGAGACCTGGCGGCGAAGTTTGCCATGCTGGCGCTCGCGCGAGACATCGCGGCCGACGCCGGGGACTATCCCACGGCGTGCAAGGCGGTTGACGAGGTGCACAACACCTTCGACATCGACGCCTTGAAGATGAGAACCGAGCTGGCGGTAAAGTGCGGCAGGTCGCTGCAGCATCCGGAGCAGCGGACGGAGTTGGTCGGCTATCTGGTTGAATTGCTTGACGACGCAATCGCCGCGGAGCGGTTTGATCTGACCCGGCAGGTGGGATCGCTGGCCACGGGAATCAGCGGACAGGTCAACGACGCGGGTTCGGCGCGTTGGGTTCAGTCTCGCGTGCAGGCGGCCCGCGACGCCGAGGCCGCCTTCAGCGAAGCCGGCAAGGCGCTGGCGACGCTGAAAGAACGCCCGGCCGATCCGGCCGCCAATCTGCAGGTTGGGAAATACCTCTGCTTCACCAAAGGCGACTGGGAAAAGGGGTTGCCGCTGCTGGCCAAAGGTGGCGACGTGACACTGAAAACGCTGGCACAGAAGGAACTCTCCAAGGCAGCTCAGCCTGTCGACTTGGGCGATGACTATTGGGCCGCCGGCGAGCAGGCAAGCGGGCTGACCAGGAGCCGGTTCCAGCAGCGGGCGGCCACATGGTATCAGAAGTCGCTCGCCGATTTGACGGGGTTGTCCAGGGTCAGGGTCGAGAAACGGATTGAGGAGATCGCCGCCGCGGCCCAGAAGACCGGGGCTCCCGGCGACACGCTGGTAATCTGGAACTCGCACAACGCGGGCGGCAATGATTTTGGGGTGGCGGAGGTTCGCGTGTGCCTCTGCGCCAACGGCAAGACGCTGTGGACGAAAGAGAACCTCGCCTGCGATTGGAGGCGTGACGAGGACTGTCCCACGAAGGTGACGCTGCCGTCCATAGGCTACACCGTGATACGGATCGATGTCGTCAAGTACATCGGGCAAGGCTCGAGCCTGGCGGAGATCGAAGTGATTCGGATGGGGAAGAACATTGCCCTGGGCTGCGCGGCGGCCGCGAGCGATGTCTTTGATGGCGATGAGAAGTACGGCGCGCGTAACCTGACGGACGGTACGATCACGTCGGCAAAGAATGCCAAGGGCTACTGGGTCTCCAGGCGCGGGAGCAAACCGTGGATTGAAGTGGATCTCAGCAAGCAGAGGAGTGGTCCAGGATGAACGAGATCGAACGCCCTCGCGATGGCGAACTGCTTGGACAGTTCGCTACGGCAGGCGTCCGTTATCGCCGACTGCCCGCTGACGAACATCGCCAGCGTGAAGCGGCATGGCGACAGGTGTATGGACACGCCTTCGTTGCCGGCGGCCGCAATCACGGGAGTCCTTTTCGCACGCCCGGCCGACATCGCAAGGGAGCCAAGGCCATTCATGAGTACCTGAATGAGCAGGCGGCGCACTGGTGGCTCATCCCGTTTCTGTCAGCGGTTCCCGGAACGTCTGTTCACGTAGTCTCATTGGCACTCAGCGCCTTTGAGTGCGAGGGGCCATTGCTCGAACTCGGTGACTTCATCAACGTGGAGTTCTTCGTTTCTCCGCCCGATCTGGCTTGGACTTTGGTGCGTACGCACGAGGACTTCGCTCTGGGCGGTCCGTACTTTGTCCGAGCAGACTGGATCGAAGAACGCGGCACGCCGGCAGCGCCCTAAAGCGTTGCCACAAGTAGATATGCACCGGGGGTGTAACCGCAATGCACCACAACGCGGCGGGACGTTGGCATAGGGTAAGTTTTGACGTACGATTGCCGGACCATGTCACTCAATTACAGCCATACACTCATCGCAAAGCCCCCCGACTTTGTGCCTTCAGCGATGCAGGTGCAGGAGTTTTTCGTTAAGCTTGTGGCAGTGGGTGTGATTCCAGGAAAACCTGAGATCACGCTGTTGCATCCATCGGGAAAGTTCAGGCGCATAAGAAACCCATTTACTGGTGAAATCCAGGCCTTTGAGATGTCAAAGCGCAAACAACTCAAAACAATGGATGCAGTCGCGAAGGCGGGGGGCAAGTTGCTCGACTACGAGGTGATGGTCGAAGGAGTCGGGAGGCCCAAGTTGCCGCCACTGCCGATTGAATTCAAAGAGCAGTACGCGGTAACCGCCAATTGTCGCATCTCCCCGAAGTTGTTGTCTACGTCGGACCTGCATGAGGAATCGGGGTTTGGCAAGGACGTGGCATCCTTTGGCCAACCGGCCGGATCGCGTAGCAGCACCGGCTATTTCAGCAACCCTCACGATATGAGCGTCATCAAGGTGCCGAGTGCTGGTGCCGCCCGATTCTGGATCCAGTTTCAATTGGGCAAATTTCTCTTCCCGGCGATCGAGAATGCCAACCTCCAACTGCTGCATCCTGATATTGTCGCGCTGGCCCGAAGAGTCTTCGGCATTGTGTTCGTGCAGGGATGCCACTGGGGATAGATTGGACAAACGCGCCAACACAGCCGATGAGTCAGAGAGCCCGTTAGATAATTCTGCACCAATCTCGGAAGCGCCGGCTCAGCAGGCAGGGCCAGCGTCCTCGCTGCCTTGGATTCCCGAACGATTGTCGATTCGGGAAGGCCTGCGAGCACGCCGGCCCTACTTCAGTTGTCTAGCCTGATAAACAGGAATACGTATGAGGTTTGCGCGCGTTATGTAGGAGCGAAGACCGGCTGAAGCCGGGACTCCAAACCCACACCTACACCGCCACATCCGCCGCACGATGCTTGGCTGTGGGCATGATGTACGCGTCTCCGGCGAGTTTTGCGGGCGTTGTGGTCTGCCACCAGACGATGCGCTGGCGGTCGGCCGTCACACCGGTAACGACATCGGCGGCGGCGCCCAGGGCCTTCAGGCCGCGATACGGGCAGGAGAATTGCGTCACGACGGTGTCGCTCAGGCCGACGCAGGAGACCGGGCCGGATTCCTCGGCCACGAGGATGCGCCACTCGCCGAGCCAGGGGAGCAGGCAGGCGGCCGAGATCGTGCCGGCGACGGTGCGGCATTCAACCACGCCCAGGTCATCGACCTGCCTGATTTCGATTTCACCGCTGCGCAGGACCGTGACCACGGCATCGCCGGCGTGCAGGACCGCGATGATTTCCGACGGGGAATCCGGGCCGCAGGCGGAGACACGGATCTGGTCGCCATCCTGCCGCAAGAGCATCATCAGGCGCGGGCCGGAACTGAAGATCAGGCGGCCGGAATCGAGGGCAGCCAGATTGCGCGGAGAGGCGCCGTTGAGTTGCGGCGGGCGCAGGGCGATGTGGGGCTTGATGGGCATGTCCAGTTTCCAACCCGCGATGCCGGCCTCGCTGTGACAGGCCCAGAGTTCCTCGCCCCAGCGCAGGGCGTGGCTGAAACCCATCTGCGAGACGATGCCGGGGTCGGCATAGGCCTGGGGCGATGCGTCGGGTTCCGCCGGTGAGGAAGAAGTGCTGCCAGTGCCCCCACTGGCAGTGGTCGGCGTTGAATGCGCGCCCGCGGATTCCGCCGGTGAGGACACCGGCGGCACTGCATGCGATTGGCCCACCGCGGCGGCCGGGCCGCAGACGTAGACGCCGCTGCGGGCGCCGATCAACAAAGTGCCGTCGTCGCAGCGGTTCACGCTACGAATGGGGCCCAGATCCTGCGGCAGTGGGCGTGAACGCGGCGGTGTTGCCGGCACGGCAGGGTCAATCTGGAGCAGCAACTGCCCGGCCACGGCCCACAGCCACTGGGTCCGTTCTTTCTGTGACGATGCCAGCAGAAGCGACTGTAGCATGTCGGCCTGCTCGGCGGGGTTGAGTTGCTGAAGGATTCGCCCCGCGCCAAGCTGGGGCGATGCCTGGCGAAGATGTTCGAAATGCGAGAGCAGCGTGGCCGCATGTTCGAGCTGTTTGAGCTGGCCGGACGCCCGCTGCTGGGCGGCCTGTTGGCGCATGGCTTCGACGCGCTGGCGCGTGAGCGTTGGGCTTTCGGTATCGACCTGGCATGGCGGCAGGATTTCGATGCCGCAGCCGAAGGCAAGGCGATTGAGGGCATCGGTGAGCGCGGCCGCGATGGCCGAGCGGCCGGTGTCGGCGGTGGCGTCTTCACCGGTGCGGGACTTGATGCCGCCAGCGGCCGAGGAACGCAGGGGATCCGTCCATTGGGATTTGACCGTGTCGGCCGTGACGCTGGCGGCGCCCTGCATGAGCGACTCGCAGAGCATCTGCAATTCGGCCGGCCGGTCCAGAGCGCGCAAAGCGGCGGTGAATGTGCAGCGGACCTTGTGGCCATCGGAGGCGACGAGGTCATCAAACACCCAGGAAATCCGCACGGGCTCTGGCCGGACCTGCACGCCCGAGGCCGTACGCACGACGAGTTGGACGGTAGAGTTCGACATATGCTTGTTGACGTCGGATTGTACCGTGAGTCGGCGAGGAGTGGGATATAAAAGATGGCGAAGGATGGAATCGGGGGTTAGGGTTCAAGAGTTCAAGGGTTCAAGAGTTCAAGGGATGGACGCGGTGGCGCAATCGGCCATCGGACCACCGGGGTCTGCCAGTCTTCTTTGGCAAGTAGGGCGGTTTCGCCGAAACCGCCGTCTTGGCGTGCGAAACGGACCGCTCGGCGAGCGGTCCCTACCTCAGTTGCCATAAAAGACGGGCACACCCGGCTACAGGAACGCGGCCAGGGCACTGACATCATTCCCGCTGTCGAGTAAACTACCGGCGGGTTATCCACCAATGCAGAAGAACTTGCGGGAACATCTTCATGACCTCTTCGCTCTGGATGATTTCCGGCCGGCGCAGCGGGAGATCGTTGGCGAAGTGCTCGAGGGGCACAATGTGCTCTGCGTCATGCCCACCGGGGCCGGCAAGAGTCTGTGCTATCAGCTTCCGACGTATGTGCAGGGCGGGCTAACACTTGTAGTATCGCCGCTGATCTCGCTGATGCGCGACCAGGTCGAGCAGTTGCGGGATGAGGGTCTGCAGGCCATGCTGCTGAACTCGCATCAGACTGCCCAGGAACGACGGGAAACCATCGACACTCTGAACAAGGGATTCCAGGGGCTGCTCTATGTGGCGCCCGAACGGTTCTTTGCGGGCGGATTCTTGCAGGTGCTGGAGCGCCTCAAGCCCAAATTCCTGGCCATCGACGAAGCGCATTGCATCTCGATGTGGGGGCATGATTTCCGGCCGGAGTATTACAAACTCGGCGAGGTGCGGCGACTGCTCGGGTCGCCGCCGACCATCGCCCTGACGGCGACGGCGACGCAGGAAGTGCGCGATGACATCATCGTGCAACTGGGGATGCGCGAGCCCAGCGTTTATGTGACGGGGTTTGACCGGCCAAATCTGCGATATGCGTGCCGGCAGCTTCGCAAAGAAGACGAGAAGCAGGACGAACTGATCGAGATGGTTGAGAAGAACGCCGGGGCGGGCATCGTCTATTGTTCGACGCGAAAGAAGGTCGACGATACGGCCGCCATGCTCAAGGAGCGGTTTCCCAAGCGGCCGGTGTTTTCGTACCACGCCGGCATGGAAGGCGACGCGCGGACCACGAGCCAGACGGGATGGATGGATTCGGCAAATGGCGTGGCCGTGGCAACCAACGCATTCGGCATGGGGATCAACCGGCCAGACACGCGGTTCGTGGTTCACTACAACATTCCGGGGACTCTGGAGGCGTACTACCAGGAGGC
>JANYKD010000098.1 GCA_025361735.1 Phycisphaerales bacterium | reverse complement strand
CGACGACGCTCCTGCAACTGGAGCAGATTCCGATCGATACGCGGCTGAGTCTCGGCCGTCGGGAAGTAGAGTGTGGCCGTGACAATGGCGACGGGCGGCGGCCTGACCGCGTACCAGAGCTCAATCACGCGATCGGTGACCTTGTCATATTCGGCGCCGCCGATGCCGTGAATGAACAGGTCGGCCAGGACCAGGCGGCAATACATCGACAGCACCAGGGCGCGGGGACACAACCGGCAGTGGTGTTCGCGAAGAAATCGCGAGAGCTTTTCGGCAACCCCCCAGCCGCGCGAGAACTGCGAGAATGTGAAGGCGTCGTCGCCAATGCGCAATTCCCAGCCGGCCCGGCCGCGATGCAGGATCGCCCGGCTGCGCGTGCCGGCATGCAGGTCGTCCAGCCAGAATGGGACTTCACAGGTATCGGGAGTGAACGCGAGATCCGGCCAGGGTCGGCCGTCGGACTCCATGCCACGCTTTTCGCGGTATTCCTCTAGGGCACGATTGTAGGCAGCGGCGAACGACAGCGCCCGGGCCAGGATGTCGTGGGACAGCAACAGGAACGGCGGCGAATCCCAGACATTCGACGCCATCACCGGCTGATACGACAGGCCCAATGAGAGATCGACCTGACGCATCGCATTGGAAAGCAGCGATGCCAGATTGCCACCGGCCGGCGTATGCTGTTTGAGAGCGCTGATGAACGAAGGCAGCAGCGTCTCAAAAGGCCATTTCGCCGCGGCCGCCTCCAGAGCCCGCGAGAACTCGGCGATTCGCTCGCCCGAGGGCATGGGAATGGCCGCCAGCCAATGTGCCTCACGAAGTTGTGCGGAGTCGCAAAAAAGTGCCGATCCACCGGGCCAGCGGAATTCGAGATTCCGTGGCACATCGGTGTCCACGGCAAGAAGGCACGCCAGGCCATCAACAGCGCGAGCCATGGCATCCGCCGCCACCTGCTTTTGCCAGACGCCCGGGTGGCAGAACTCGATCTGATGGCCGGTCAGAATCAACGGACGATCCAGCGGCTGGCCGAGCGGTTGCCGGGCCGAAGCACGCAATTCGTAAAGGGGCGTGCCCTGGAGAAAGGGCTTGGCGCTGACGGCAAAGGCCCGCGCCGCGTCGCGCGCGCTGGCGAGCAATTTCGACGGGGCCGGGAAAACCAGAACCTCGCCGTCGGCGGCAGGCGTCTGGAGTATGGTGGCTGTTGTCTTCTGGCTCATCGGCACGTGCAGGCCAGATAATCGGCCGGCTCCCGCGTCATCTCAGCGCCAAGGATACTCAAATAATGCCTCAGGCGATATGCCGCGTCGTCAAGCCGGCCGCCAAAATGCCGATTGGGGTCGTTGTAGATGAGCCGGACGGGGATCTCACTGATGCGCAGACCGGCAAAAGCGGCGCGCGGCCAGAACTGCAGCGGGAAGCCATAGCCGCTTTCGGAGAGATTCAGCTTCATCATGGCGCTGGTGCGGTGGGCCTTGAACCCGCAGAAGGAATCGGTCAGGTGCAGGCCCAGCGAATCGTTCAGGACTTCCGTGATGACCGCATTGATCGATCGCCGGTCCGAGGGGGGAAGATCGTTGTCGGCCCGGGGGGCGAGATAGCGCGAGCCGCTGATGATGTCGGCGCGATCGGCCTCGATCTCGCGAAGGAAATCGGGGATAGAACCGGGCTCGTGTTGTTCGTCGCAGTCCATGGTCAGGACCCAGTCAAACCCGTGGCAGTCGGCGAAGTTGAAGGCGTCGATGAGGCTCCGGCCATAGCCCATGTTGCGGGTATGGCGGATCAGGTATATGTCGTCGCGGCGCAGCAGCACATCGCTGGTGCCGTCGGTGCTGCCGTCGTCGACGGCCAGGACGTCGCCGTGATAGCTGAGAATCCGGCCCAGAACGCGATCGACGGATTCCTGCTCGTTGTAGACTGGTACAGCAATTAGCACTCGCACAGGCGACTCCTTCGAAGCAATTTATGCGGCTGGCACGCCCGCCGCCGCGGTGCCGTCGATCCGCTGGCCAATAGTAGATCTGCGGCGAGAGCGGGTCAAACGGGCCCCGCCGCATTGACCCACAGAGCCGCGGGCTTATATTCAATCCGTGATGCCAGCAAAAACGACACGGCGGCGGACAAAAACGACTCTGGTTCTCGGCATGGTGGCGATGGCGGCCATGCTGGCGGGGGGCTGTCAGCAGTTGCCGCCGGAACCAACGACGCCGGCGGAGCACAACGAGCGGGCCGCGCACCTTTATGTCGATGCGGCGATCGCCTACCAGGAAGGCGATCGCGATCGCGCCCTGGCGGCGCTGCAGAACGCCCTGTCGGACAACCCCGACCTGATTATGGCGCGATTCCTGCTGGCCGGCCTCTATCGCGACAAAGGGAACTTCGATGCGGCGGCCGAAAACTACAAGAAGGTTGTCGAGCTCGACCCCTACAGCTATACAAACCACTACAACCTGGGGCTGATGTACCACCTTCTGGCGAAACTGCAGGAGGCGGCCAACTCGTACCTCGAGGCCGTCCACTTGAACCCGGTCGATCCCAAATCGAACATGAACCTGGGCCTGGTCTATACGGCACTGGGCCAGCCGGACAAGGGGCTGCCGTACGCACAGAAGGCCGTGGAGGTCGAGCCCCGCTCGGCCGATGCGCAGGCCAACCTGGCCGTGGTGCTGGATTCGCTGTCGCTCTTTCCCGAAGCCGAGCGGCACTATCGCACGGCACTGGAACTGGACTCCAACCGCACGGAGACGGTCATCAATCTCGCAGGAAACATGGTGTCGCAGAAGCGTTACAAGGACGCGATTGCGATCTACGAGCAACTCCTGCGAACCCGCGACGACTCGATGGTGCGGCAGCGGCTGGGATATGCGCTGCTTGCGGCCGGACGAATGGACGACGCCGTCCGCGCGTTTGAAGCCGCCCTGAAACAGAATCCCAAGAACTATCAGGCCCACAACGGGCTGGGCGATGCGATAATCCAGCAGTACCGGGCCGGCGCCATGCTGGACGAGAAGAAACGCAGCGCCGCCGTGGCACACTGGAAGGCCAGCCTGGAGATCTATCCCGAGCAGGCACGCGTGCAGGCAATGCTGAAAGAATACACCGACAAGTCGCTGTTCCCCTGAGCCAAAATGCCACTTGAACTATTGCTGAATGACGAATACTACGTCGCGCTGAACAAGCCGACGGGCCTGGCAACCATTCCCGGCCGCGGGGAGACAACCTGCGCCATCGAACAACTGTCCGTGCAACTCAAGCTGCCCTGCACGGGCACCAGAGACCCCCGATTGCGCGTGGTCCACCGCATCGACAAGGGGACCTCGGGCGTGCTGCTGCTGGCCAAGACCATCGAGGCCCAACGGCACGCATCGCATCAGTTCCAGAACAACACCATCACCAAGGAATACCTGGCACTGGTGGCCGGGCGGCCAATGGAATCCGAAGGAGAGATCGACGCGCCGATCGGCGTACACCCGGCCAACCACAGGCTGATGAGCATCGGCAAACATGGCCGGCCGGCACTCACGCTGTGGAAGGTCGAGTCGCAGTTTCGCGACTTCGCGCTGCTCCGCGTGTTTCCCAAGACGGGCAAGACACACCAGATTCGCGTGCACTTGCGGTCAATCGGACTGCCGCTGGCGATCGACGAGTTGTACAACCCCCTGCCGCCGGACGTCGCGCCGGGACTTTTGCTCAGCAGTTTCAAGAAAGACTACCGGGAACCGAGCGAGGGCGAGCGGCCATTGATCGCACGGCTGACATTGCACGCGGAAAGACTCACGTTTGCACACATCGACGGCAGGACGATACAGATCGTCGCCCCCCTGCCGAAGGATTTCCGGGCAACGCTGACGCAGTTGGGGAAGCACGGGTGTTCGTAGTGAGCGTGCTCGTTGGTATCGAGCGCAACGGGGTTCACGGTGAAGAAGGCCAGCGAGGACGCTGGCCCTACTGGGGGCGGCTCACGGGCCGGGATTCGGCGTTTCGCTTTTCCTTGCTCTGGACGGCTTGGGGAATCAGCAGAATGATCGTTTCTTTCTGGCCGCCGTCGCCCCCGCTGACGAGGAAGGTGCTGCCGATGCTCATACCGGATCGCGACTCGGCCGAAGGAGCCATCACGAGAAAACTGTCCAGGGGAATATCCGTCAGGAGATTGAGATCAAAGAAATACTCGGGCGTAATTCGCTCGACCTGAACGACATTGAGATTGTTCACGGCAACCAGTTGGGTACGACGGGAACGGATCGTGGGACAGATTCCGACCCGAATATCGCCGGGCTTCCGGGGGGCGGCCTTAAATTCCAGGCAGAAGAGGTTGTCGGAGTCGTCGTAACTGCGGACGGGCATGGCGCCGTCGGGGCCGAAGTGATAGACGATCTGATAGGGAACGGCCTCCTTCATGGTCAGCTCAATATCTTTCGTGCCGGACGCGGCGTAAATGGCCGGCTTGGCCTCGGGGGCCAGTTTCGCCGTCTGCGCCATCAGGGTGTCGAACTCGCTCATGGGCACGAGGCCCACGCGGATGCCGTTGCGGTCGAGAATGTCATGCGTGCGGGCGTCGATGGCCGCCTCATCGACGCGCTTCCAGAACTTCTCGTTGCCGCCGATTGTGCCGATGGGGACGGTGAACTGGAAAATCGACAAGTGTACCTGCGGGCGAACAAAGGCCACTGGATCGAGCGCCTGGATGACTTTCTGGACCTCCTGCGGCCGAAGCGCCGGATCGCCACCGCTCAACGTCGCCTTGGGGGGCGTGAGAGGCTTGATGGTAACGGGCTGTAATTCCGCCCGGGGTTGCGGACGCTCGCCTGAACGAGAATCGTCGCGGCCAGCGGCCCCGGCCGGCGAATCAGCCGACGTGCCCGATTCCCATTTGCTGTAGTCCGTCAACTGCCCCCAGCCCTGTTTCAGACTGCAGCCGGAACAGGTGAGCAGCAGACAATAGACGGCCAACTTTCGCATGCTTTGCGCTCCGGTCACACCAAGGCCAGCGTATCGATCAACAGGTCGAGGCCCTTTTCCCACAGTTCCTGGGGAATGGTCAGCGGCGGCGCCAGGCGAATGACCTTCTGCGCTGTGAGGTTGATCACGATCCCTTTCTCCAGACCTTTCTCGACGATCTTCTCAGGCGGGGTCGTCATCTCGATACCGAGCATGAGACCACGGCCGCGAATACCGGCGATCCTGCCCGCCAGCCGCGGCTCGCGTGAAAGTCGGGCCACGGCGAACTCGCCGAGGCGGTTGCCGTGGTCGAGGAGTTTGCCGCTTTCGATGGTGTCGAAGACGGCCGTCGCCACGGCCATGCAGATGGGATTTGCCCCGAGCGTGCAGCCGTGTGTGCCGGGAACGAGGAGTTTCGCCACCTCGGGCCGGGCAAACATCGCGCCAACGGGCAATCCGCCACCGATGGCTTTTCCGAGTGTCATGATGTCGGGCAGCACCGGCCGGCCGGCGGCGTCGGTGAAGTACTGATGTCCGAACCACTTGCCCGTGCGGCCGCAGCCGGTCCAGACCTCATCAAAGATCAGAGTGAGGCCGTTCTCATCGCACAGTTGACGCACCTGGGCCGGATAAGCGGCGGGATAGACGTTGATGCCGCCCTCGCCCTGGATCGGCTCCATGATGATGCCGGCGGTTTCCGTGTCGATGGCCGACTTCAACGCAGCAATATCGCCGGGTTCGACCTGGATGAAACCGGGAACCATCGGCTCGAAACCTGCCTTGGTCTTGGGGTTGCCGGTCGCGGAAATCATGGCCAGCGATCGGCCATGAAAACTCTTATTAAGGGAGATGACTTTCCACCGGCCGCGTTCCTTGCCGCGAAGACGGGCGAGTTTGCAGGCGGCTTCATTGGCTTCGACACCCGAGTGGCAGAAGAACGCCTGGCCGGGAAACGCCGTGCGATTCAGGCGTTCGGCGAGATCGATCTGCGGCTCGGTGTAGAAGGTGTTGCCAACATGCCAGAGTTTCGCGGCCTGGCGCGTGGCGGCCTCGATCAAAGCCGGGTGGCAGTGGCCGAGAATCGCGCCGCCGAAGCCGGCGAAAAGATCGATGTACTGTTTGCCATCGGTGTCCCAGAGCAGCGATCCCTCGCCGCGCTGCATGACCACGGGCAGACGGCCATAATTGCCGATCAGTGCAGTCCTGCCCCGCTCAAGAATTTCCTCAGTAGTAGCCATTTCGCGTTCGTGCCTTTCTCCAAAACGGTAAAGGATAACAAAAACGGGGCGACACGCGAGGGGCGCATTGAGAATGATCTCCCGACCAGGATCGTGTCGGGCGTGCCAAAGCGAGCTGGCCAACTGACTTATCCCCGCCAACCCGGTACACTCACTCGCGAGGCATCACCATGGCCCTGTCGAATTGTCGCGTCGAAATTGTTTTCCCGGCACGGCCGTCGCCGCGAGCGTCGTGCAAGACAGGACAACGGCGTGGCTCCAGCATCAACTGATCGCACCAGACCCATGCGCATCCTTTTTCTCACTGAACGATTTCCTCCGGATATCGGCGGCCTGGCAAGGTCCAGCAGCCGCATTGCGGGCACACTTGGGTTACTCGGACACGAAGTCCATGTCGTGGCCTGGACGCGCCAGCTTCCGCCGGGAACGGCCGCCTCGGAAATATCCGGCGAGGGCGGCGAAATGCTCCACCGCCTGGGACTGTTTGCGGCAGCCGACACCACCCTGCAACATACCTCGTTGTTTCTCGAAGACCTGCATGCGCGATCACCCCTGGACCTGATCTGGGGGCACTACCTGCATCCGGCGGGATTCGCGGCCGTTCTCTTCGGCCGCGCGCAGCGCATTCCCGTCATCGTCAGCGCCCGGGGCAACGACGTTGACCGACTGCTCTATCCTCCGGGGGATTTTGCACGTTTGCAGTATACGCTACAGAACGCGTCGCTGGTGACGGCCGTCTCGCGGGATCTGGCCAGGAAAATGCGGCTCGTCTGCGACAGCACACCCATCGAGGTGCTGCCCAACGTCGTCGATACCGGCATATTCCGACCGGGCATTGCCAGCGCGGAATTGCGGCAGCGACTGGGAATCCCCGCGGACCATTCCGTGATCGGCTTCTCCGGAGAACTGCGCTACAAGAAGGGAATCGACTTCCTGCTACGGGCGCTGCCCGTGGTACTGCAAAGCCGGCCGGCGACGCTGCTGGTGATTGGCCAGGCCCGCATCGAGGACCAGCAACGCCTGGCGCAGCTCTCGCAAGATCATCCGGAGATCGCCCGGCACATCGTGATCACCGGACACATCGAGTCGCCGGCCACGGTCGCCGAGCATCTGCGCCTGGTCGACGTCTACGTCCAGCCTTCACTGTGGGAGGGAATGCCCAACGCGCTGCTCGAAGCGATGTCTTGCGCCTTGCCGTGCATCGCCTCATCGGCCGGCGGGATTCCCGAGGTGATCCAGCACGGCCAAACCGGCCTGATCATTCCCACGCCACAGCTTCACCGCCTGGGCGAGGCTGTCGCTGAGTTGCTGGCGCAGCCAGCCAGCGTGCGATCGTCGCTCGGTCAGGCCGCGCGCGAGCAGATGGTCGCCTCGTTCTCCGCGGCTGCTGAAACGCAGATGCTGCGGCAAGTCCTGGCGCGGCTGCCCGGTTGGTGCAATGACCCTGCCAGCCATCAGCAAGCTTGACCGGTTTGGTGTTCCTGGCCAGCGAGGACGCTGGCCCCACTGATGCCCAGCACCTGTTCATAGGCCTCGATCAACCGTCGGCTGGCGATATCCCAGGTGTACTCCGCTTCCACGCGACGCCGCGCAGCATCACTCAGTCGCGCCGCCAACCCCGGCTCGGCCAGCAACCGCAGGACGGCATCCTTGATCGCCTTGGCCGATCCCGGCTTGACCAGCAGGGCTTCGCATTCGTCGCGCGCCAGACACGAGACCACCGGCATGTCGGACGCCACCAGCGGCGTGCCGCTGGCCATCGCCTCCAGGACTTTCAGCGGACAGCACCCTTGCACCAGATTGCGATCGTTGCGGAGCAGCGGGGCCAGGGCAATGTCGTGCTCGTGGTGCGTGCGGGCGACCATCGCCTGATCCCCCGCGTCGAGAATGGCAACATGCTCGGCCACGCCCAACTCACGGCAGGTTTCCGATATCTCCGCCCGCCGAGTCGGCGTCATCGGCCCGAGCAGGGTCAACGTCGCGGGTACATCTTTGCGCAGAAGTTCGAGCGCCTCGATGGCCCGGTAGACCCCCTGCCACGCGGCCATCGTGCCGCTGTAGAGCAGACGAATCGGGCTCGCGAACGACGGTCGCGGCGCCGAGTACTCGAATAGCGACAGATCCACACCGTTGGGGATGATGCAAATCCGCCCGGCCGGGACGCCGCGGGAAATTAGGTACTCGGCATTCGTCGGACTGACGGTCAGAACCAGATCGGCAGCCCGCAGGCACACGTCTTCCTGGGCAATGAGCTTGCCGAGGAACTCGCGATCGTCGGCGATGGCCGGATAGTGGTACTTCAGTTCGATGGATGGCAGGCCGTTGACCTCGAACACCAGCTTGTTGCAGACGTGCGATTTGTGCAGGGCCAGCGGATAACCCTCGAAGATCGAGCGGAAGTGGAGAACATCAACCTTGCGACGGTTCCACCAGCGGGCAATGTTGCGGCGGTAGTCGTTGGCCCGGGCAACCAGATTCAGCCCGCGCGCCGGGAGCGGGTGATGATGTACGCCGGGCGGCACGACGGCGCCGGGCTCGTCGCCCGCGACGGTCAGCAGGTCCACGGAACCAAACGCCTCGCCCAGCGCGCGTGCAAACGCCGAGATGTGAACGGCGGCGCCTTTGGGTGCGCCGAAGCGGTCAAACACGACATAGACACACTTGGGAGTTGACATTGTCTTCTGCGGATTCTAGCCTTAGCATCTACGGGAGATATACATGACTTCCCCGCCGCCTTTGCCAGTTGCCGGTCCATTCGAGCAGAGCCACGTTCACGATCGCCAGGCGGCGGCCGGGGATATTCTCGCCGATTTCCCGCGCCTACGCGAGATCGCCGCGAGGTACGCCGCCACTCGATCGAAGTGGAAGATGATCATCATCGCCTGCGCGATCGCGATCATTCCATTGTTGGTCGTCGCGATTCTCTTCCCGCCCCTGTTCCTGTTGCCTCTGGCGGCCCTTGTCGGCACGATTGTCTCGGGGATGATCTTCGCCAGAACGCCGGCCTATGAGATGCGCCGGTTCGACGCGGCCGAGCAGATCGTCAAACTGATCAGTGCCGACACGGCCGGCGATAGTCAGGTGCATTTTCACCTCGATATGCGGCCGCACGACAGCCGCGAGAAACTCACCGGCGAAGGCAAAGCCGGCGGCTGGGATGTGAAGTACTATGTCAGCCCGTGGCTCACGCTGACCGGCCGATTCCTCGATGGTTCCAGGTTCGACATCCGGCTGATCACCCGCTTTCAGGCACGCAAGAAATGGAAGCGGTCGCGAAGCGGCAAGAGCAAACGGAAAATCAAGACCAAGGAATCGCTGCGAGTCTACGTGGGACTGCGAATCAAGGCAGAGAAATACGCCCATGTGGGGCAGCTTGCCCAGGGCGCCGCGCCGGCGGTGAAGCTTCCCGCCGAGGCCAGGCTGCACCACCTCGGAATCACGGCCGACGCGCTGGACCTGACGGTTGATGCCAGCGGTTGGACGGCCGGTGCTCCCCAAACGCCCCCCGCAGGCCAGGCCAACGCGCCGCATCTGGTGGCACTAATGCTTCTGAGTCTGTACCAGGTGCTCAATCTCTCCAAAGCCATCGACAAACGAGGTCACGCCGCATGAGAACCAGGCTCGTCCAAATTGTTATCGTCGGCATCGCCTTGCTGGCGATTGGCGCACAGCCCGCGGTCCGGCCGGACAAACTCAAGTTCAAGGGCGCCGAGGGATTCTCGCTCAAGATCAAGGACGACGGGCTCAAGGTTGTTGATGACAAGGAAACGGAACTGGCCCGGGTCCGCGTCGAGGAAAACGGCAAGATCAAGATCAAAGACGCGCAAGACGCGGTGCTTGGATATGTCACTGGCAAAGATCCCCAATGGACGCTGAAGGACGCGAAACAGACCAAAACGATGTTTCGACTCACCCGCCAGGCCAACGGCGATATGCAACTGACGGATGACGCCGGGGACGTGCTGTATCGCATCGTGAAGGGTGATGCTCACGCCGAGGTCGCGGACGCCGATGGCAAGGCGATGTTCCGCGTGCAGACGAAGAACGGAAAGACGGCCATCCACGACGGCACTGACAAAGTCGTGCTGACGACGGACGCGGCAATCGAGCCTCAGGTGGCCGCCATTTTCGTGCTGAAGGACATGACTTTGCCGCAACGCGCAGCGTTCTGGCTGGCGATGGAACAGTCGCAGAAGTTGGAGAAATAGGATGCAGATCCAGGGACTCAATCGCCTTCCATGCGAAGAGAAGATGGGCTTTCTGTTCAGCCATGCCTGTCAACAGATGGCGTACCATCGCTGCGATGTCTGCGGCAAGGCCGTGTGCGAAAAGCACATGCAATGGGCCGATACCGCGGAACTGACCGCCCTGAACATGCTCAATCCCAACCAGCCCCGACCGGTGACGGACAATGCGGCCGTGTGTACCACCTGTGCCAAGCGGCTGGGCGGAAACCGCAACTCGTCCGTCCATCGCTATCGAGACCCCTATGACCCGTACTGGTACTCGGACCTGTACTACCCGGGCTACGCCTTCTACGGTCCCGGTTCGTGGGGCCATGCATACATCTCCGAGCCATCGGGGTTCAGCGGCGATTTCGGAGGCGGTGCATCGCCATTGCACCACGCGCCTTCGACGCGCCCGGCGCACGATCCCAACGATTTCACCGACGCGGACTCCGTGCCGTTGGAAAAAGAAGATGACGCGAACTTCGAGATGGATAAGAGCGGGAGTTGACGGGGTGGCGCTGTCTGCCGATCGCGATGGACTGAATGTGTGTCGTGACAACGTGGCCGACTGCGCGCGTGGCGTGGAGTACCGCAAGAAGGGTCGATGATCACACTTTCAGGCCACAACGATACGCGAGCGCCGAGACCCGAAACTGGACTTGGATATCGCTCCAATTGCAGCCGCGATCATGGCCCGGCCACGGACTGATGCAATGATTACTAAACATGTTCGGCGGCTGCAGGCCGGACAACAGAAGCAAGCTTCAGCCCACTCGTTGGTGTTTGGGTACGCGCCAAGAGCCTCGCGGCGAAGGGACTGAGATCGATTTATGTCCGTTTGACTGTCATCCCACGACGTCCAAAGCCTCAAAGACCATTCCACGCCAAAGACGCACTGCCAGCCAGACCGATGCGGGTCGGGCTATCATCGTATTGGATGACGCCGAGAACGCGTTTCTTTCGCACACATCCGTCAACAAACCGAGGCCGCTCCGGAAATCCGGGGCGGCCTCGACTGATTACAGCGACAACACTCTTACGCTTGCTCATGCACGCCGTTTACGGCGGATGAGCCCAAGAGCACCGAGGCCCAGCAGGGTCAATGCACCGGGTTCGGGAACTGCGCTGAGGGGTCCGCTCTCGGCCGCGATGGCGTTGGCAGACACCACAAGCCCGGGGTCCAGGAACGGTAGCGACTGGCCGTAGTTGGGCAGCATCACCGACAAGTCGGCCACGTCAACGCGACCGTCGTAGTTGAAGTCGCCCATTTCCCAAGTCGCGCCACTGGCCATGCCGAAGTTCGGCAACACCACCGACAGCTCGGTCCTGGTGAGGTATACCCTGCTGGGTGACGCGAACCTGGACGGCAAGGTGGACGTGGCCGACCTGTCGGTGGTGTTGCCGAACTTCGGCATG
>JANYKD010000550.1 GCA_025361735.1 Phycisphaerales bacterium | reverse complement strand
TGGCTCCTCGATCAGTTCGATGGTGCTCGATGAGGGATTGCGGACGATCAGCGACGAGGAGCCGAGGGTGAGTTTCTGCTCGATTTCAAACGGTCCGAATCGACCGGATTCGTTTTCGATGAAGAACGCCTGCGTGCCGGCCGGTCCGAGCGAGAGGACTTCGTGGCTGAACTGCTCGGCGCGGTCGATCATGTCGGCGTAGCTGCGCCATTCGGTCATGCGGCGCACGAGTTGTGCATAGGCCCTGCCTCGGGCGAGCATCGGTTCCAGGGCGGTGAGCGCCTCGGCGAGTTTGTTGCGGGCTTCGGTGACCGTGGTTCGGGCGCGTTCGATTTCCGACTCGAGCCGCTTTTGCAGCAGGCTGCTGCGCGTGGTGGCGGCGAGTTCGGGCAGGGCTTCGATGCGCCCCGAGGCCGTGCGGGCCTCGCCGACAACCTGGTCGGTGCGGGCGATCAGGCCCTCGAGGTTTTGCTGGTGCATCTCCAGCGTATCCACCGGCGGCAGCAGACGGATTGCGGCCTGAGGATCGGTTGGCGGCGCCTGGCTGACCAGTCCGTCGACGGCCCGGTTTTCAAAATCGATGGATTTCTCCGCGTCGCGGAGCTTGCGCGAAGTCTGGGTGGCGACGGCCGCGTTATCGCGGTAGCGGCGCAGGCCTTCCCAGAGCGGCACGGAGTCCGGAAGTTCGCCGGCGAAATCGTCAAGATCGCCCACGGTGATGCGCAGCTCCTCCGGGATGTCGTCCTCGATGAACAGCGAGAGTGACTGGCGTGTCTTCTCCGCAAAGCTGCGGACCTCCTGATCGTCGGGCGCCTGCCCGGTGACCAGGAGCGAGTCGCAGGTTTGCTTGAGCTGCTGGCGGGTTTGTTCCAGCGTGCGCGGGCCGTGCCGGCAGATGCGCTGCAGCGGATCGCCGCCGGCATCGGGGTGGAGGCTGGCGTCGGGGTCCAGGGGAAGAATGCGCGGGTTGGCGGCAGTCCACTCGGCTGCGGCGGGGTTCCAGGCGTTCTGCGTGTCGTAGTCCTGGTAGCAGAGCATGGCGCCGACGCCACAGACCACGTCCACGAGCGTGGAGCGCGTGCTGGTCCAGTAGTGGTCGATGTTGATGCCCTCGGGCACGACATTGGGATGGAACAGGTCCGACACCGGCCGGACCAGCGGCGGTTCGTGGGGAAATTCCGGCGGCAGCCAGATATGCACGGAGCAGGTCGTGGAATACTGGAGTTGGCCGTGCTCATCCATCAGCACGGTGCGGAAGCGGTAGTCGATCTGGTACTGGTCAGGCGGGTCGCCTTCGAGTGCGATCACGCGGACATGCGGGTGATAGGCGAAAGATCGCTGCAGACGCCGCCACTCGTTCTCGAGACGTTCCAGGTGCAGCGCGTCACGCTGAGTCGGCGTGGCCGGTTCGTCCGCGACCGGTTGGGACGGAACTGGAACGGGCGCCGGCGCCACGGGCTGGGTTGGGGATAGATCGACGGTGCGTGTGTCGTCGCCCTCGTCGGGCTCGGCAAACGGATCGGCAAGATCGCCGAAGAAGTCGGATCCGCCGGTCGGGCCGGCGTTGGGTGAGGCGGGCGAATTGGGGTCGTCCCAGGTGCTCATGGTTTACGGCTCCGGGTTGGCGATGTGCCATCATAGCGAACAGCACGCCGGGTTGGGAGAGGGCGAGAAACGTGTTTCTTCATTCAGGCTGTCACACGAATACAAACACGATTCGTCGGTCTCTGCTCCAACCGCTATTCCAGGGGCTTAGCCTCCACGCCATCAAACGTGATCTTCACGGGTTTGATGAGGCCGGCATCGTCGAAGTACATGCGGTCGATGCAGGTGACGCGGTGGTTGCCGTCCTTCTCGCCCAGGGGGCGGCGGTGGTAGACAATGTACCAGGCATCATCTTTGGCGACGTGGATGATCGAATGGTGGCCGGCGCCCGTGGCGACGGCCGGGTCCTGTTGCAGGATCCTGGCGACTCGCTTGAACGGGCCGAAGGGTGAATCGGCCATGGCATAGGCAACTGAGTAATTCGGTCCCGTCCATCCGCCTTCGGACCACATCAGGTAATACTTGCCGTTCTTGAGAAACATGAAGGGGCCTTCGACATACTGTTCAGGCGTGATTTCCTTGAACAGCGTGCCGTCGGCGAAAGGAACAACAGCGGTGAAATCGTCCTTGAGTTTGCCGATGTTGCAGTGGCGCCAGCCGCCGTAAATGATGTAGTACTGGCCATCCTTGTCCTTGAAGACGAACTGGTCGATCGGCTGGGCGCCGTTGTAGAAGCGGTCGATCAGCGGTTTGCCCAGGTAGTCCTTGAATGGCCCGGCCGGCTGATCAGCTACGGCGACGCCGATGCCGCCGACTTGCTTGTCGTTTTGAATGTCGTTGGCACCGAAGAAGAGGTAATATTTGCCGCCCTTCTCCACGATGGCCGGCGCCCACATGGCGCGTTTGGCCCAGGTGACGGCGGCGGTGTCGAGAATGCGGTGGTGCTTGGTCCATTTCACCAGATCGGGCGAGGAGAAGGCATCGAGAAACACCTGCTGGTCGTAGGGAGCCGAATAGGTGGGATAGATCCAGTACTCCTTGCCGAAGATGGCGCCTTCAGGGTCGGCATACCATCCCGGGAATACGGGGTTGCCGGATTTGGCGGCCAGGCCGCTGGAGGAAACAAGCACGCAAATGCCAACCAGAAATGTGAGAGTCAGTAGCTTGATCATGGTGGACATATTCTGATGCAAGGACATCGTCTCGGGAAGGGGGTCAATACACGAAGATCTGGGAGCGCGGGCGTCCTCGCCCACTCCCAATGGCGGCCGAGGACGGCCGCGCTCCAAGCGCTTGAACTCCACACCCTGCCC
>JANYKD010000531.1 GCA_025361735.1 Phycisphaerales bacterium | reverse complement strand
AGCTTGGGCGTGCCCTTGATCTCGACCAGGCAGAGACGGCAGCCGCCCCAGCCCGACAGACCGTCGAGATAGCACAGCGTCGGGATATCAATCTTGTTTTCCCTGGCCACATCGAGAATGGTCTGATCGGCGGCGGCACTGAAGTCGTGCCCGTCGATTTTCAGGGTTACAACAGCAACAGTTGCAGTAGTCATCGTGCCACCTCCACGCCCGCCGGTTCGGTCGGGCGATTGAGTTTCGCGTCATACTCGTGCTTGAAGTACCTCAGGGTGCTCAGCACGGGATTGGGGGCGGTCATGCCCAGCCCGCACAGGCTGGTGTTGCGGACCATGTCACAGAGTTCCTTGAGGAATTCGATGTCGGCGTCGGTCGCTTCGCACCTGGAAATCTTGTTCAGCAGGTTGTAAAGCTGGCAGGTGCCGACGCGGCAGGGTGTACACTTGCCGCAGGACTCGGTCATGCAGAATTCCATGAAGAACTTGGCCACATCGACCATGTCGGCGGTCTCGTCCATGATGATCATGCCGCCGGAGCCCATGATCGAGCCGACCTGCGCCAGTGACTCATAGTCCACCGGCATGTCCAGGAACTGCTCGGGGATGCAGCCGCCCGACGGGCCGCCGGTCTGCACGGCCTTGAACTTCTTGTCGTTGAGGATGCCGCCGCCGATATCGTAAATGATATCGCGGAGATTGATGCCCATGGGCACTTCGATGAGCCCGGTGTTCTTCACCGCGCCGGCCAGGGCGAAAACCTTGGTGCCCTTGCTCTTGTCGCGGCCGATGGCGGCGAACCACTCGGGGCCTTCGCGAAGAATCGGGGGAACATTGGCGAAGGTCTCGACGTTGTTGATCAGCGTCGGGCAGTCCCACAGGCCCTTCTCGGCCGGGAACGGCGGACGCGGACGGGGCTGGCCGCGGCGGCCTTCGATCGAGGCCAGCAACGCGGTTTCCTCACCGCAGACGAACGCGCCGGCGCCGAGGCGGATCTCGCAGGTAAAGCCGAACGTCGTGCCGAAGATGTTCTGACCGAGCACGCCGAGTTTCTCGGCCTGCTTGATCGCCAGCTTCAGCCGCTTGACGGCCAGCGGATATTCAGCGCGGACGTAGAGGTAGCCTTTGGTTGCGCCGACGGCGTAGGCGGCGATGGCCATGCCCTCGAGCACGCGGTGCGGGTCGGATTCGAGCACAGCGCGATCCATGAACGCGCCGGGATCGCCTTCGTCGCCGTTGCAGACGACGTACTTGGTCGGGCCCTTGGCCTTGGCGACCGTGCTCCACTTCAGCCCTGTCGGGAAGCCCGCTCCGCCGCGGCCGCGTAGGCCGGACTTCTGGATGGCGGCGACAACATCGGCCGAAGCCATGCCGGTAAGGCATTTCAGCAGCGACTTGTACCCGCCGACGGCGATGTACTCCTCGATGCGCTCGGGGTCGATGAACCCGGAGTTCTCCAGCACGATCTTCTTTTGCCGTGCGAAGAACGGAACGGTGACGTCGTAGTCAATGCGGGCGACGGGCTTGTTGCCGACGCTGGCGATGACCTCGGCGGCATCCTCCGGCTTAACCGAATGGTACATGCGCTGCGGGACGCCCGTCATGCTCGCCGGCGTGGCGACGTATTCGTCGTCTTCCTTCTCGGGCGGCACGGGCTTCTCGATGGCCACCAGCGGGCCGGCGGCGCACAGGCCCAGGCAGCCGACGCCGCGGACCTTGCAGCACTTCTCTATGCCCTTGGCTTTGACTTCCGCCTCGAGCGCGGCCTTGACAGCGTCGCTCTTGGTCGACAGGCAGCCGGCTGCCACGCAGACGTTCACGAAGTGCGTGTACTGTGTCTGGCTGGCCAGCTCCTCATGCGTGATTTTTGATAGATCTTCAGGAATCATTTTTCATCCCACTTTCCGAGACGTTGGATAACAGCCTTGGCATCGAGCTTGCCGGCAACTTCGCCGTCGAAGACGAACGCGGGGGCAAGACCGCACGAGCCGATGCACCGCGCCTGGACAACCGAGAGGTTGCCGTCGGCGGTGGTCTGGCCGGCTTTGACGCCGTATTTCTTCTCGATTTGCGCCAGCGCCTCATTCGCACCGCGGATGTAGCAGGCCGTTCCCATGCAGACGACGCAGGTGTGCTTGCCCTGCGGCTTGAGCGTGAAGAAGTGGTAGAACGTCGCCACTCCATACACCTTGCTCAGCGGCAGCTGCAGCAACCCGGCGACGAACTTCAGCGCCGCCTCGTCCAGATACCCGAAGGTCTCCTGGACGGTGTGCAGGGTTTCGATCAGGGCGTGGCCGGTGTTTCCATGCCGCCGGGCCGTCGCCTCAACGATTTTCCAGCGCTTGTCCGTGCTTGGGGGCGCTGGCTTGGCCATTGTCAGGGTCATTTTTGACGCTCCTTTATCAACAAATTCGCGGCAACTGCTCTCCATACGGTTTCTGGAGAATGCGGCGGCCGCCGATCGATGTTTCCAGTTCGCATACGCCGTTTCGGGCTTCTTCAACTCGCCCGATCACTCGTGCCTCCCTTCCTCGCTCATCGCCTTGCAGGGCGGCCAGCGCCGCCTCCGCGTCCTGTTTCCGAACCACGATCACAACTTTGCCTTCGTTGGCTACTTCCAGCGGGTCCAGGCCGAGCATCTCGGCCGCATGGCGGGTCTCGGGGCGCACCGGGATGGCGCCCTCATCCAGCACCACGCGATGGCCCGTTCTCGCTGCCAGGTCGCTCGCCACACAGGCCAGTCCCCCGCGCGTGGCATCCCGCATGAATTTCACTGTCGGCACCGCCGCCAGCAGCCGGGCTATCAGCCGGTTCAGCGGCGCCACGTCGCTCTTGAGCACGCTCTGAACCTGCGGCATCTCCCGCGCCAGCATCACGGCCAATCCATGATCGGCAATCGGGCCATTAATAATGAGCACGTCGCCAGCACTGACCTGATCGGGATGCAGTCGCCCCGGATATTTCACAACTCCCAGCCCGGCCGTCGTAATGTACAACCCGTCGCCGGAATTCCGGCCGATCACCTTCGTGTCACCCGTGACAATCTTCACACCGGCCTCATTGGCCGCCGTGGCGATGGAATCGAGCACCACTTCGAGCGTGCTCTTGGGTAGTCCTTCGCAGAGAATCAGCGAGAGGGCGATGCCCATCGGCTCGGCGCCGCAAACCGCGAGATCGTTCACCGTCCCGCTGATCGCCAACCGCCCGATGTCCCCGCCGGGGAACTGGATCGGCTGCACCACATAGCTGTCGACCGTCATCGCCAGCTTCCCGGACACGGCCGGAAGAATGGCCGAGTCGAGCAACTCATTCAGCATCGCATTGCCCAGACGCGGCAGGATCAGTTCGCTGATGAGCTCATCGGTGAGTTGTCCGCCGCCGCCGTGAGCGAGCATGACGTGAGTGTGGCGGCTGTTCATCATTGCGCCACCCCCTTCGTGCCTGCGTGCCTCCGTGCCTCTGTTCCTGCATTCCTGTGGTACTTGAACCACGCCTGACACGTCCCCTCGGAACTGACCATACACGGCCCGATCGGATCGATCGGCGTACACACGTTGCCAAAAAGCTTACACTCAACCGGCGTGCAGCGCCCGGTGATCACCTCGCCGCAGCGGCAGCCGGGCGGCTCGGGAACCTCTTTCGGCTGCAGGTTGTAACGCACGCGGGCGTTATACTGGCCATACTCAGGGCGGATCACCATGCCGCTCCTGGGAATCGCGCCCACGCCGCGCCAAGACACGTCGGCCGGCTCCAGCACTTTCTCAATCAGGTTCCATGCCAGTTTGTTTCCCTCTGCCGTCACCGCCTGCGGATACCAGTTCTCCAGCGCGGGCTTGCCCTCGGCGACCAGCTCCGTCAGCCGCGCTACACTGGCGGCCAAATGCACATCCTCAAACCCCGCGACCACGCATGGCAGATGAAATCGTTCGACAATCGGCCGATACGCCTCGTAGCCAATGATGATCGACACGTGGCCGGGACAGAGGAAGCCATTGAGATTGACCTGGCCCCCTTCCAGCAGGGCAAGCATGGCCGGGATGACCAGCTTGTGGCTGGCCAGCACGGCGAAGTTCTTCAGGCCGAGTTTCTGAGCTTCGAGAATCGCCACCGCTGTTGCGGGCGTGGTCGTCTCAAATCCGACGGCGGCGAAGACAACTTCGCGTGACGGGTTGGCGGCCGCGAATTTCACCGCGTCCATCGGGCTGTAGATAATGTGGATGTCAGCCCCCTGCCCGCGTGCCCGTTCCAGGCTCCCCGCCGATCCCGTCACCCGCAGCATGTCGCCATAGGTGAAGAACGCCACGCCCGGCCGCAATGCCAGTTCGATAAACTGATCGATGTCGCCCTGCGACGTCACGCACACCGGACACCCCGGCCCGGAGAGCAGCGTCACATTCGCCGGCATCAGGCTATGCAGCCCCGAACGGAAGATGCTGACGGTGTGTGTGCCGCAGACTTCCATGAAGTTGACCGGTGCGGAAAGCTTCTCGGCCGCCGCGCGCAGTCGCGCCAGGGCCTCGCGGCTCTCAACGATTCGATGTCGCATCGCCGCCCCCTTCCTGCGTGCGATAGCTCAAATCCTCCAGCACCCGGAACGTCTCCTCAACTTCCTCGCAATCCAACGCCTTGATCGCAAACCCCGCGTGAATGAGCACCCAGTCGCCCAGCTTCACCTCCGGCGTCAATGCCGTGCTGATCTCGACGCGATTGCCGTGCAGATCGGCGACGGCCTGCTCGCCATCTTTGCTCACAATTTGGGCCGGTACAGCTAGGCACATGGTGAACTCCCCATTCTCGCCGCCGCGACGGCCGCTTGTCCCAGCGCGATGCCTCCGTCATTGGGAGGCACACGCCGATGCCGCAACACCTCAAAGCCGCGTTGCCGCAGCCTTCGGGTCAGGCCCTTGGTCAGGATCTCATTGCAGAAAACGCCGCCGGAAATCGCCACACGGTTCAGTCCCGTGTCGACGGCCGCCAGTTCCACCATCCCGATCCAGGCCGCATCAAACTGGCGATGGAAAAACGCCGACAAATCCGCCGCCGAATGACCCTTGGCAATCCGTTCGACGAGTTCCACAATCATCGGCGAAAAATCGATCCGCAAAGGCTGTTCCCGCACTACTGTGAAGTAATCCGGTTCGCCTTCGACATACGCCCCCGCCGCCGCGAGAGCTTCAAGTTTCATGGCGGCTTCGGCCTCGTGTGTGTTCTTTTCGCACACGCCGAGAATGGCCGCCACGCCGTCGAACAGCCGCCCGGCCGCCGTGGACGGCACGCACCGGACATTCCCCCGAAGCATCTCAGCAATGAAGTCGCGATCCACGGCCTTGGGCATGATCCGGGCGACGATGGGCAACTCCGTGAATTTTTTCCCAAATGCCTGCATCAGAAGAGCCATCGCGCAGCGGCGGGTATCCCTCGCGGCCGCGTCGCCACCGGCCAGCGGCATCGCAGTCAGATGTCCAATTCGCGTGAAATCCTTCAGGTCGGCCACGAGCAATTCCCCGCCCCAGATCTGGCCATCGGATCCGTACCCCACACCGTCGCAGATGATTGCCAGCACCGGAGCGCTGATGCCGTGCTCGGCCATGACCGCCGCCGCGTGCGCGTGATGATGCTGCACGGCCACCGTCGGCACGCCAAGTTCGTTGGCAAGTTCGCTGGCCGCCGAGGTGCTGAGATACAGCGGGTGCATGTCATGGACGATCCACTGCGGCTGCACCCCGAATAGTAACCTCATGTCCACAATGGCCTTACGGAAACAATCATAACTGGCCGCGTGGGTCAGGTCGCCCAGGTGATGACTGAGAATCGCCTTTCCGTCCCGCACGACGGCGACGGTATCCTTGAGTTCCGCGCCCACTGCCAATCCGGCAGCAGCGTATACGGGCAACTCGATCGCGGCCGGCACCAGACCGCGGGCCCGGCGAATCGGCAACGGCTCCTCATCATCGCCCATGTCGATCAACACGGAGTCATCCACCGGCCGTTCGATGGGCCGGTCGTGCCAGAGAATCGCATCGCACATCGAACCAAGCCGGGAGACCGCCTCCTGGTTGTCGATCACCAGCGGGTCGTCGGAAATATTGGCGCTGGTCATGACCAGTGGTGGCAACTGCGCATCGGCTGCGAACAGCAGATGCTGAACCGGCGTGTACGGGAGCATGACACCCAGACGATGCATGCCATCGGCCACGCCCGCCGCAATGGTGGCACGGGCTTCCAGCCCGTGGTGTCGGTACTCCGACACATCCGCAGTGCTCCGCTGAACTGCCATTCCACCCACTGAGATATCCCGTCGCGGACAAAGCACAATCGGACAAGTGGGCGAAGCCAGCAGCGACGCCGCCGACTCACTGAGATGCACGAGCTTTCTAACCTCATCGAGATCGCGAACCATCAGCGCAAACGGCTTCGAATCACGATTCTTCCGTTTGCGCAGCGTGGCCACAGCCTCAGCGTTGGTGGCGTCGCATGCCAGGTGGAATCCACCCAGCCCCTTGATGGCCACGACTTGTCCGCCGTGAAGTCGTTTGGCCGCCCCGTCGAAAGGATCCCCGTCAATCTTGCGTCCCTGGTTGTCGACGAGTTCGACGTGCGGACCACACTCTGGACAGGCGATGGGCTGGGCATGGAAGCGCCGATCGGCAGGGTTGCCGTACTCGCGACCACAGGCCGGACACATCGCAAAACCGGCCATCGTCGTGTTCGGACGATCGTAGGGCACCTTGCGAACGATCGTGAACCGCGGGCCACAGTTCGTGCAGTTGATCAGGCCGTACCCGAAGCGCCGGTCTTTCGGATCGAGCATCTCGCGCAGGCAATCGGGGCAGACCGCCGTATCGACCGTAACCTCGGCCCCAACAGCGGCGGCATCGAGCGAGACTTCGATCCGAAAATCGGACTCGCCCGGTGCTGGAACGATGTCGTCGCCGGCCATGGAGTCAATACGCGCCAGCGGCGGTGGATCGGTCTTAAGCTGGCGTTCAAAACGATTCAGTTCGCGGGCAGACCCCTGGGCCTCGATCAGAACACCCTTGGCATCATTGCGAACCAGACCGGACAGATGTAGATGGCATGCTAGATTGAAAACAAACGGACGAAAGCCAACCCCCTGGACCTGTCCAGTCACATGCCATCGCCGGCGAACCGGCTTGGAGCTATCGATCTGGGCAGAACGTCGCCGCATCAAAGGACCTCTAAGTCCTCTAGTATTCCCTTTCTTAGTAACGTGTCAATCCCTATTTGTGATTTATTTCACTAATACGTAAGGCTATCATTAATATATGGTTACGAGATAATTATTTGGCGCCAACGCCAAGGCATTCGTGTTTTCACAGGTGAAATTAACAAACCGGCGAATGGAAGAAGCAGATCAGCTTCCCCAACTCAGAATTCAAATCGATACCGGCATTCCATGGACTATATGGTACATCTGATGTAGGGAAATACTAATATGGCAATCGCAACTATATACGACGATTATCCTGTAAAAATCATCACAACAACGACTTACGATAATCTGGGAATTCGGGCATGGGCGTTGTTATTCACTTCTTGAGACAGCTCGCTTCCATCGAACCACGGACACGAACGAAAGGCCATCATGCAACAGCTTGCCCCGTCACAACCAGCCCGAATCCCACTGTGGTTGAAGATCGCCTACACGGCGTTCATGTGCGTGCTGATCCCGGTCTACTGGAGATCCTACGGGCCGCGGAACTTCCTCTACTTCTGCGATGTGGCCCTGCTCGTCACTCTGTTGGCCATCTGGCTGGAGAACCGGCTGCTGGTCAGCATGCAGGCGGTCGCCATTCTGCTGCCGCAGATGTTGTGGGTGGTGGACTTCGTGTTCTACGGTCTGTCGGGCAAGGGACCGATCGGCATGACCGCTTACATGTTCGACCCGAAACTCCCGCTCTTTGCCCGGGGCCTCTCGCTGTTCCACGGCTGGCTGCCGTTTCTGCTGATCTACCTGGTACACAAACTCGGATACGACCGCCGGGCATTCACTATCCAGTGCATCTGCGGCATCACGCTGCTGCTGTTGTGCTATTTCTTTACCCCGGCACCGCCGGCACCGGCGGTCGATCCGAACGCGGCTGTGAATATCAACTACGTCTTCGGCCTGAGCGACAATGACCCTCAGCACTGGATGGCCCCACAACTGTGGCTGGCGCTGCTGCTGGCGGCGTTCCCCATCGTTCTCTACCTGCCAGCTCATCTGTTGCTTTCACGGATATTCGGGCCAGTTTGTGCGCTGAAACCAGCCCCGGCAAAGGTATGATGAGGCCAATGGGTGCCGGCAGCCATGGCTTCCGGATCGGTTGTTTGCTCGATGGCTGACATCGTTCGGCATTCTTTGATCATTTGTTATTGCAAGTTGGGCAAGATTCCTCAAGCACAGGAGGTTTCTATGCAGGTAAATCAATTCCTTAATGGGATGGACAACAAGACCCCGGTTCCGCCAACACCCTTGTCGCGGCCTCCTGAAAACCCGCCGGCGCGGCGGCGGAATATCCTGGAGATTCTCCTGGATCCGCGCTCGATCCAGTGGCTCCTCGCCAGTGGCGGCGGACTGCTGACGGTCGGGCTGATCATCTGGCTGGCCAGCCTCGGGGTGTTCAAGAACCCGCGGGTTATCGCTTTTGTCCTGGGCGCCGGGACCATCGCCATACTGGAATTCGGCTGGTTCACCACGCGATGCTCCCGCTACCAGATGGCCGGGCGGGCAATGACGCTCCTGGCGTGTCTGGTGATGCCGCTCAACCTGTGGTTCTACCACGCCCATCACATGCTGACGCTGGAGGGAAACTTGTGGATGGCCGCCCTGGTGTGCTGCGTGTTCTATGCGGCATCGGCCTGGGTGCTGCGGGACCGTACGTTTGTCTACGTCCTCATGGCCGGCGTGGCGATGACGGGGTTGCTGATCCTGGCCGACATGCATGCGCTGGCTCAGATCGCGGCCCCAGCCACTTTGCTGGTGGTTCTCGGTCTGATCGGGATTCACGCCGAGCGGGCGTTTGCCGATGATGACGGGTTGTTTTCGCGGCAACGGTTCGGCCTGGCGTTCTTCTGGTCCGGACATGTGCTCATGGCCGCCGGATTGTTGATGGTCATGGGCGCGCGCATCGCCGGCTTGTTCTGGGAACCGCTGAGTCAGTTCTGGCATCTGGCCGAGCGGCCGGCGATCGTCGTGCAGCATTCGCTGAAGCTGCTGATCCTGGGTTTGGTCATCGGTGCGGCCTATGCCTATCTGTACAGCGACCTGGTGGTCCGCCGCGTGGGTTGGTACGTCTACGCGGCGGCGTGCATGCTGCTGTGGTCCGAGGTGATCGCCGTGGACGTGCTGCACCTGTCCTACTCGGCCAACGTGATGATCCTGGTTGCATCCGGCACGGCCTTGCTTATCAATCTCTGCGATGCCTTTATCTGGCGCGGCAAGGCCATGGCCCGGCCGGTCGCACCCCTGGGCCTGCTGCTCGGAGTCCTGCCGGTGCTGCTGGGGATTACGTTGCATTTCCGCGCCACCCAGGCCGGGCTGCACGGCATCTGGCCATTCCATATCACCTGGACCTACGTGCTGGCGATGTTCGTGGCGGCGGCCACCTGCCGGATCAGCGCGTATGTCAACCGCCACGGTGATTTCTGGTGGGTGCCGCCGCACCTGATCGCCAGCGCCGCCGCCCTGTTGGTGGCCCTGGCCGGTCTACTTTGGGTGCTGGGCGTGCAGAGTTGGGCAGCACAGGCTCCACTGATGATGCTGGTGCCAATCGCGTACCTGTTGGCCGGGCATATCGAGAGTGGACCCAGGGTGCGCGATACATGGTCTGGTGTCGCCCATATAGGCACGTTTGTGATGATCGCGTCGGTGCTCGGTTCTGCGCTGGAGATCACGCCACGGGTGGTGCAGCCGGTGGTGGGCCATCACATCAATCTGCTGCTGGCCGCTTTTACCGCCGAGGCCGCCATCTTCTTCGGACTGACGTCTCTGTATCGCCGGCACGCATTCGGCATCTTCGCGGCCACGGTCATGGCCAGCGGCGCGCTGTGGCAACTGCTGAACTATTGGTCGGTGAGTTCCGATTACTACACCCTGGCCTACGCCGTGGCCGGACTGGTTCTGCTGACAGCGCAACGGCTGCTGGCGGCCAGAACCCCGGAGCCGGAAGGCTGGTCCGTGGCGGCATTCCAGTCGGCCAACACGCTGATGATGCTGTCATTCATTTCCGCCGTGCTCATCACCCTGGGCCGGCTGGCCGGTGGCCAGGGACGTACACTGGTCTTGCTGCCGGCGATGCTGGCGGGACTGAGCCTGCTGGCGGCGGCCCTGGTGCCGGTCCAGGGACTGCGCCGGAGCTACACGGTGCTGGCGATCATTGAAGGCGCGTTGGCGCTGCTGGTGTTGCAGACGCGGCTCAACCTGACGGCCGTGCAGAACCTGGAAGTCTTCTCGGTCGCCGCCGGCCTGATCGTACTGATCTCCGGCCACATCGGCTGGTATCGCGAGCAGGAGAAGCAAGACAGCGGCGGCGTGAGCTTCGGCTTGGCCGCCGGCAGTTTGCTTGTGGGCGTGCCGCTGTTCATCGCAGTGCTGGTCCACCGGCTTGGCGATACGATCTCACTGCCTGACGAACTGGGATTGCTGACGGCCAGCGTCCTGATGTTTGTCACCGGCATCCCGCTCCGCATTCGTGCGACCACACTGACGGGCGGATCACTGCTGATCCTGCATGTGGCCATCCTGCTCGTGTTCGCCGGTATGCGAGCCCAACTTGCCCTGGGCGTCTATCTGGCCGCCGGCGGGGCGATGATCTTCGCCCTTGGCTTGCTGCTCAGCGTTTATCGGGAAAAGCTGTTGGCGCTGCCACAACGGATTCGCGATAAAGCGGGCGTGTTCCAGGTTCTTGCCTGGCGATAGCAGCGGATCGCCGACAACAGGCACCCAGATGGAAACGGACAAACGCCGGTCGCGAGTTTCAGCCATGCCTTGATTGTTTGGGTTGGTTCGATGCCTTGTCCAGATTCGTGGAAGGACAGCACATGCCTTCAACACCCACTGAGGTATCTTACGATCTGCAGTCGGTCAGCCTGCCACGCCTGACAGGCATGGCGCTTCGCGCGCTGACCTGGGCGCTCGAAAGCCCGCTCGGTGGGCTGTTGATTCCCGCATTGCTTCGGAAAGCAGGCATTCATGCCTTCAGGAAGCGGCAGGCTGATGAGCCTCCAACTCTGCATCCAGTTGCTTTCACAGGAACGCCGGCGACGGCGGCGGGGGGCATCGAGCCACAGGATTGGCCAGACGCAGTGGCCTCACCCGCTGGAGGCTTCCGATTTCCCTCGGTTCATGACTTTGCGGCGGCTTATCGGGAAGGAAAAACCACCCCCGAGAAGGTAGCCCGCAGAGTCATCGCCGCGATCGACGCCGGCGAATCCACGGACCCGCCCCTGCGCGCCTTCATCGCCGTACAACGCGAGGACATCTTGCGTCAGGCGGACTCGGCCACCCGGCGGATCAAGCTCGGACAAGCTCTGAGCATCCTCGACGGCGTACCGGTGGCGGTGAAGGACGAGGTGGACATGGTGCCGTATCCAACCACCGCCGGCACGGCATTCGTCGGTATGACGTCCGCCAACGAGGATTCCACCGTCGTCGCCCGGTTCCGGTCGGCCGGTGCTCTCTTGATCGGCAAGACCAACATGCACGAGATTGGGATCGGAGCGACCGGTCTCAACCTCGTTCACGGCACGCCGCGAAATCCTTACGCCCCCGACCGTTACACCGGCGGCAGTTCCAGCGGTTCGGCGGCCGCGGTGGCGGCGGGTCTGTGTCCGTTGGCCATCGGCGCCGATGGTGGCGGGTCGATTCGCATACCTTCCGCCTTCTGCGGTCTGGTCGGACTCAAGCCGACCTATGGCCGGGTGAGCGAATTTGGGGCGGTGCCTTTGTGCTGGAGCGTGGCCCACATTGGCCCCATCGCCGCCACGGCGACCGACGCAGCGCTGGGTTATGCCGTCTTGGCCGGACCGGATCCTCGCGATCCCATTTCGCTGAGACAGCCCTCTCCCACGCTGACGGGGTGGAACAACCTGAACCTGAGCGGCCTGGCCCTGGGCGTGTTCTGGCCCTGGTTCCGCCATGCTTCGCCTGAAATTGTGGCCGCGTGTGAAAGCCTGCTGGAACGCCTCGAGCAAATGGGCGCCCGCGTGTGCGCAATCGAAGTTCCGGACCTGGAGGCTGCGCGCGTGGCGCACCTCATCACCATTTCCACCGAAATGGCCCAGGCGCTCGAATATGCCTGGGACGAACATCACCGGGAGCACAACCTGGACGTGCGTATCAATCTTGCCCTGGCTCGCGCCTGCACGGCCGGAGACTACATCAAGGCACAACGCGTGCGGACGCGAATGATCTCCCACTTCAATCGCGTCCTGAAAACGGTGGACGTCATCATCACCCCAACAACCGGGGTGACGGCGCCGCGGATCACAGCAGGAGCCGCATGCGGCGGAGAATCCGATCTATCCGTGCTGACGGAGATCATCCGTTTCACGACGGTGGCAAATCTGACTGCCCTGCCGGCCATTTCCTTCCCGGCAGGCTACGGCGTTGATGGCCTCCCGATCGGAATGCAGGCCATCGGCCGGGCATACGACGAGCCAACTCTCCTGCGTCTCGCTCTGGCCGCCGAGCAGGTCGTGCAGCGACAGGCACCGCGTCGTTTCTATCCCTTGCTGGCGCAGTAGAAGGAGAAGCCATGATCAGCCAGATCCGTCCTCAAGCGATGAAGAGAGAAATGCCAGGAGGTCTTACCGCTGCCACAACCCCGGTGCGTTCGCGAAATTGTCCGGATCGGAACCGCGGGCGGACGCTACGCACATCGCGAGTGATTGAGGAGTTGGAAGATCGTCGCCTGCTGGCCGACACGCTCGGCTTTGATGCGCAACTCGGCAACAACTACACAACGGGCTGGGGTTCGACCATGGCCGTCGACGCCAAGGGCAATACCTACCTCGCCGGCAGTTTCCACGGGACAGTCGATTTCAACGCCGGCCATTCCAGGAAGACCGTGTCGGTGAGCAGGAACGAGTCGAACGACATCTTTCTGGCCAAGTACGATTCCCAGGGCATCTTGATCTGGAACCGCCAGTACGGCGGTCCCAAGTCCGATCGCGCTACCACCCTGAAACTGGCGTCGAACGGCGACATCTTCCTGGCCGGTATCTTTGAAGACGTTGCCCAGTTCGGCACTGCCAAGGAACCGTTGAGGTTGACCAGCAACGGAAAGGTGGATGCCTTCATCGCCCGCATTGATGCCACCGGCAAGATGCTCTGGACCGGCAGCGTCGGCGGCCGAGACGATGACAGCATCGACGCCATCGTCGCTGGAAACGATGGCGAGGTGTATATCACCGGCGGTTTCCACGGAACCATCAATCTCAACACCGCCCATTCAAGACAGGCCGTGCTGACGAGTACGAACGGCTCAAATGACGTCTTTCTGGCCAAGTACGATCCTCAAGGCGTCCTGGCCTGGCGTCGCCAGTACGGCGGCCCCAGATCCGATGGCGTGACCGCTTTGAAACTGGCTTCGAACGGCGATGTGGTTCTGTCCGGTCTCTTCGAGAACACGGCCCAGCTTGGCACTGTCGGACAACCGTTGATGTTGACCAGCAACGGCAAGCAGGATGCCTTCATCGCCCGCGTTGACGCGACCGGCAAGACGCTCTGGGCCAACAGTGTCGGCGGTCGATTCGATGACTACATCACCGCTATCGCCACCGAAAACAATGGCGAGGTGTACGCCACCGGCAGTTTCCACGGGATAATCAAGTTCAACACCGACAATTCAGAACACGCCGAGCTGGCGAGTAAGACCAATGCGAATGATGTCTTTCTGTCCAAGTATGATTCCCAAGGCGTTCTAACTTGGCGTCGCCAGTACGGCGGTGGCGGGACCGACAGCGCTACTGCCTTGAAGGCGGCCCCGAATGGCGACGTCTTTCTGGCTGGTGTCTTCGAAAAGACCGCTCAGTTCGGCACGGTCAAGCAACCTTCGACGCTGACCAGCAACGGCGCGCAGGATGCCTTCATCGCCCGCATTGATGCCACCGGCAAGACGCTCTGGGCCGGGAGTGTCGGCGGCGAATCGGATGACAACGTCTCTGCCATCGTGGCTGGGAACGATGGCGATGTGTACGTCACCGGCAAGATTCGTATTCGGGGCGACATCAATCCCACCAAGGCGGTGGAGATGATCGCCTGCCGGGGCGTTGATGACACCTTCATCATGCGGCTCAATGGCGGCAATGGGTCGCCGCGCTGGCATCGCCTGTTCGGTGAAGACAACACTGCGGAAGGCGCCACCGCCATGACGGTGGATGCCCAGGGTGGCCTGTATGTCGGCGGCATCTTCACCAACAAGGTGCAGTTTGACCGCGGCTCCAACACCTTCACTCGCAAAAGCCAGGGCGCCAACGACAGCTACTTTGGCCGCCTCAAGCCCAATGGAGCATGGTCCCGGCTCAACCAGGTCGCCGCCGACAACAGCCGCCCCGTTCTGGATCTCGGTGACATCGAGATAGACATGTCTCTCCAGTGGTAGACACATGGCCTGTGGAGCAGGAGGCCAGAATGAACGAGGCGAACATAACAATACCGGGTCGATCGGCTGGGTGGAATACGGGAATGCGGTAACGGCGTTTGTCCAGGAACACTTCGAACGCGCCGGGCAAACGGTGTGCGGATCGGATCAAGGCATGAGCACCGCGGAGCAATCTTCCCGCTGAACTGCGAGTCGGAAAGGAAATGAAGGCGGAGACCATGACGCCAATCACCCTGGATCATGCGGCGTTTATCGCGGCCTTCGATCGTGAGCGTCTTCACAACTCGCGGTGGCTGAACCTGCTGCGAGTCTGCGTGGTTGGCGTGTTTCTGGTCGCGTTTGTGATCGAGTTGGTGCTGGTCTCCGATCCGGCCACTCGCCGCTTCAACGGCCCGGTCCCGGCCGGCATCTTCATCGCGTACTTCTGCATCGCCTTGGCCCAATGGTGGTTTGCCCGGCGGTCGAAGCGAGTCTGCCGAATCACCTGCCTGCTGTCCACGCACATCGACCTGCTCATGGTTTTCCTGTTCCGGTTGGCGACTCTGGACGGGACGGCGGGGTCGAGAGCGCCGGCCCAGGTCGCCGTGCTCGTTTTTGCCGTCGCCGTCTCGTTGAGTCTCTGGACGCTGGATGCGAGACAGACGATCCTCTCGGCGCTGCTGGCCACACTGCTCGCATGGGGACTCATGTTCCAGACAGAATCGACCGCATTCGAGTTCGCCGAGACGGCGATGGTAATGTGTACCATGGCAGTCTCGATATGCTACGTCATGCGGCGACTCCGCCGCCTGATCGCCAGCGCGGTGGACGGTCAATTGCGGCACCAGCGGCTGGAAATGTACTTCTCGCCACAGATCGCCAAGTACCTGGAGGAAATCGGTGGAACCCGGGCAGCCGGTATCGACTGCGAGGCCACCATCCTCTTCGCCGACATCCGCAACTTTACGGCCCTCTCCCGGCAAATGCCGGCCGAACAGGTCGTTGAACTGCTCAACGAATTCCATACCGCCATGGCCGAGGCCATTTTCGCCCACGATGGCACACTCGACAAGTTCCTTGGCGATGGCCTGCTGGCCTACTTCGGATCACCGGTGGCGCAGCCGGATCATGCCTCGCGGGCTGTGCGCTGTGCCCTGGCGATGCACGAGGCGCTGGACAGACTGAACGCCCGGCGCGTGGCCCGGGGCGAGGTGCCACTCCGGGCCGGCATCGGCATCCATACCGGCCGCGTCATCGTCGGCAACATCGGCTCGCCGCGCCGGCGCGAATACACCGTCGTGGGCGACCCTGTCAATGTCGCCTCGCGCATCCAAGAACTGACCAAACTCGATGGTTCGCTGATCCTGGTTTCCGAGGCAACACGGAACGGCGCGGGCGATGCCGTGCCCTTCAATCAGGGCTATGAAGGCATAGTACGCGGGGTGGGCGACCCGATCCGTACGTTCAAGCCACAGTCTCCGGGCGCCTGAGTACAATGCGCTATGCCCATGACTGACCATTCCAACACGATCGCCGTGCTACGCGCCTGCATCCAGCTCGCACTCGCACTGGTTCCGTGCGTTACACCCCTGGCAGCGGCCGGCCAGGCGACCCGGCCGGCGACGGCGCAGGTGTTTGTGCATCCCGGTCTGCTCCATGGCCGGACGGATCTGGAGCTTATCAAGCGGAAAGTGGCCGCGGGGGAAGAGCCGTGGAAGAGCGGTTTCGAGAGACTGCGGATGCACGAGCAGTCGCGGGCGGACTGGCGGGTTCGCGGGCCATTTGAGATCGTCTCGCGCGACCCGCGCGGGAGCCTGCACGATGCGGAGATGGTGCAGGATGGCAACGCGGCCTACCAGAACGCGCTGATGTGGTGCATCGCCGGCGACGAGGCCCACGCAAAGAAGGCCATCGAGATCCTCAATGCCTGGGGATACAAGCTCAAGAAGATGGAAGGCCGCGATGTGCAACTGGCAGCAGGGCTGGATGGGTTCAAGTTCGTCAACGCGGCCGAGTTGCTGCGACACACCTATCCGAACTGGCCGGCCCAGGACGTGCGGCAGTTTCAGACCATGCTCAAGGAAGCCGTCTACCCGCCGATCAAGGACTTCGCCACCTTTGCCAACGGCAACTGGGACGGAGCTTGCATCAAAACCATGATGGCCATCGGCGTCTTTTGCGACGACCGCGAGATGTTCGACCGCGCGGTCGACTACTTCAAAACCGGCTCGGGTAACGGCCGGCTGACTCACTACATCATCAACGAAACCGGCCAGTGCCAGGAGAGCGGCCGCGACCAGCAGCACACGCAGTTGGGGCTGGGTCAGTTGGCCGACGCGTGCGAGGTTGGCTGGCATCAGGGGCTGGACATGTACGGCGCGGCCGACAACCGGCTGTTGGCGGGTTTTGAATACACCGCGAAGTACAACCTGGGCAATGATCTGCCGTTCATCGCCGACGTCGACACGACCGGCAAGTACAAGCACAAGATCATCTCAACCGAAGGTCGCGGGCGGCTCCGCCCGATCTACGAAATGGTCTGGAATCACTATCAGAACCGCAAAGGCATCAAGGCCCCATACACGCAGCAGGCGGCCGAGAAAATCCGGCCGGAAGGCGCCGGTTTCAACGCCGACCATCCCGGCTTCGGGACGCTGCTCTTTTCCCGGCCACCCGTGACTGCGGGCCATTCCCCATCACGATGAGTGAATTGCGCGACGACGCCGGCATCGTATGAAGCGTGCAAATTGCCGGACCTTCCTCCTGTTTTGCCTGCTTCATTCTTCCCCTTTTGCCTTCCCACGCCCATCATCCGTCTGTTACATTCCCGCCATGCGACACCTCGCTCTTACAATCATCGGCTTCCTGACACTCGCCGCCGCTGCGGCCGAACCCGCCAGCATCATCATTCAAACCGACAAACCCGGGCCGGCCATTTCGCCGCTCCTCAACGGGATCTTCTTCGAGGATATCAACTTCGGCGCCGATGGCGGACTTTACCCCGAGCGCGTCAAGAACGGCGCATTCGAGTTCGATGATGCCATGATGGGCTGGAAGAAGATCGCGCCCGAACGCGGCAAGGCGTTCTTCACAATCTGCACCGACAAACCCGTCCACCCCAATACCGCACGCTACCTCAGCCTCTACGGCTCGGCGGCCGGCGTCGGCATCGAGAACGAAGGCTTCTGCGGCATGGGTTTTACCGCCGCGGCCTCGTACACATTCTCCGTCTACGCTCGCTCCAACGATCTGAAATCGCTCAACGTCGAGCTCCTCTCTGCCCAGGGCGAACCGATCGGACAGGCCACGCTCTCGGGATTCACCTCCGACTGGAAGAAACATTCCGTTCAGATAAAACCCGCCGCCACCGAACCCAAGGGCCGGCTGCGCGTCACGACCGGCTCCGCGGGCACCATCGACATGGACCTGATCTCCCTGTTCCCCGACCGGACCTTCGCCGACCGGCCCAACGGCCTGCGGCCGGACCTCGCTCAACTTCTCAAGGACCTCAAGCCGGGTTTCATGCGGTTTCCCGGCGGCTGCATCGTCGAAGGTCACACACTCGCCAACCGCTACCAGTGGAAATCCACCGTGGGCCCGCTGCCGCAGCGCAAGCTGCTCATGAACCGCTGGAACGATGAGTTCAAGAACCGGGCCGCGCCCGACTACTTCCAGTCCTTCGGCCTGGGCTTCTTCGAATATTTCCAGCTTTGCGAGGACATCGGCGCCGAGCCACTTCCCATCCTCGCCTGCGGCATGTCCTGCCAGTTCAACTCCGGCGAACTGGTGCCGCTCAACCAGCTCGATCCGCACGTGCAAGACGCCCTGGACCTTGTCGAATTCGCCAACGGCCCGGCCACCAGCACCTGGGGCAAGGTCCGCGCCGACATGGGCCACCCCGCTCCATTCAACCTCAAGCTCCTCGGCATTGGCAATGAGCAGTGGGGCCAGCAGTACGTCGACCGCTATGAGATCTTTGCCAAAGCGATCAAGACCAGGTACCCCCAGATCAAGCTCATTTCCTCCGCCGGCCCGAGCCCCGACGGCAAAGATTTCACCTTCGCATGGAAACGCCTCCGCGAACTCAACGCCGATATTGTCGATGAGCACTACTACCGCGACCCCGCCTTCTTCCTTAAGAACGCGACACGCTACGACAGCTACGATCGCAGCGGCCCCAAAGTGTTCGCGGGTGAATATGCCTGCCATGTGCAGAACAAATCCAACAATTGGCTGGCCGCCGTCTCCGAGGCCGCACTGATGACCGGCCTGGAGCGAAACGGCGATCTGGTGGTCATGGCTTCCTATGCTCCGCTCTTTGCCCATATCGAGCGCTGGCAATGGAAGCCCAATCTCATCTGGATGGACAACCTCCGCTCCTTCGGCACGCCCAGCTATTACGTGCAACAGCTCTTTTCCCTGCACCGCGCCGCCCGCGTGTTGCCGGCCACGCTTGGCGGCGACAGCAATGGCCTCTTCGTCGTTGCTGGCCGCAGTGCTGACGACAAACAGGTGATCATCAAGGTGGTGAACACACGGTCCGAAGCAGCGAACGTCAGTATCAAGCTCGCCGGTGCGACCGACGTGCAAAAATCGGCCGACATGATCACCCTCTCGGGTGATCCGAAAGACGAGAACACGCTCGACGAGCCGCTGAAAATCAACCCCAAGGCCGCCAGACTATCAGACGCCGCCGCGAACTTTACACACGGCTTTCCGGCCAATTCCCTGACGGTCCTGCGCCTCGACGCACATTGATTTCAGGAGCGGTGGATCGACACCGTCGCATCCTCGATCTTCCCGCACCACCGGGATGCCCGCCCGGCCAGAACGGCGATATTATCGGCCGAAATACCGTTCATCAGTCACGCCACGTTTACCGATAGCAACCAATGTTGCCAGAACCCTGCGGCAGAGGGTTCATGGTCGGGGTATCCGCGCCGTTTCAGTGTCTTGGATTTTGGGAGCAGACCGTGCCAGGTATGTGGAAATTACTTTGCGGTATTGCCGCCGGCTTCATCCCGGCCGCCGGGCTTCTGCTCACTCGTGTGGGCAACCGTCTCGCTGCCAGGCCGGCGGAAGGTCCGCCATCGTCGGCCTCAAACTGGGACCTCACCCGTCACCTGGCCCGGGCCATCGCCCAAACCTCCGCCTGCGTGGTCATCACCGATCTACGGGGAAACATCACCTACGTCAACCGTGGCTTCACGCGAATCACCGGCTACGAGCCTCACGAGGCCCTGGGGAAGAACCCGCGAATCCTCAAGTCTGGCCTGGTCAACCCCTCGGTCTATCGCGAACTCTGGCACCAGCTTGCCAGCGGCCAGGAATGGCACGGCGAATTCCAGAACCGCCGCAAGAACGGCGAACTCTATTGGGGGCTGGCCTGCATCTCACCACTGACCGACGCCGAAGGCCGCATCACTCATTACCTCGGGGTTCTCGAAGAAACGACCGAAGTCAGGCAACTTGTTGAGGAACAGCGCATCGGTGTCAGCATCGCCAATCGCCTGCTCACGTTCATCAACGCCGCGCCGCCGCGTTACGTCGATCTCGACGATGACCGCTCCCTGTTCGTCACCCACTTCTGGTCCCCATGCCACAGCGCCGGCGGCGACCACTTCTTCATCCGCACGATCAAGTCCGATAGTTCAGACCACGTCAGAACCGTTGTCAGCCTCAAGGACCAGTCGGGGCACGAGGTCAACTGCATACTCCGCAGCATCGCCTCGGATTTTGTCCATCACACCTCGGATCGCTGCTGTCCCGGAATCGAGCAATCGCTTCACCGCCTGAATAACGAACTCTGCCGCTCGGGCATGTTCAATGAAGACGACTTCTTCACCAGCCTGACCCTCGAAATAGACCACGACAACCGCCTCATGCGCTACGCCAGTTGCGGCCACACGCCTTTGCTGCTCATTCGAGGTCCGGACATCCTGGCCATGCCCAGGCCCGGCGAGCCCGGACACAACCTCCCTGTGGGCTCCATGGCTGGCGCCGCCTACACCGCCGGCGAGTTTGCCCTCAAGGATGGGGACCGGCTGCTGCTCTATACAGACGGCCTGACCGAAATGCCCCTGCACAACGGCGGGGCACGCCTGAGCACCGCGGACCTGATCGCCATCCTCCGCTCAATCCTGGCCGAGCGGCCGGACCTGGGCATGTGCCAGCTGGTCCACACGCTGGTCGACAAGATCGCCGCGATCAGCGGAGAACGGCTCAGGGCGAATGAGCCCGGCACTGCAGCGGACGATGTCACCGTGCTGGGCCTGGAACTGGAGAACCGCGTAAACGCCTGCGAGCAGACGCTCTGCCCCGTCAACCTGGATGAGGTCTGCCAGAACATCGAGGATCTCCATGCTCTGATCGCGACTCAATGGGGCACGCAGGGGGCGACTTCCAGGCGGCTGCGGCTGCTCATCGAAGAAGCGATCCTCAACGCCTGGAAACACGGCAACGGCAGCCGGCCGGGCGATCCCATCCGCGTACGCTGGTGGCGGGGAAACGACGCCTGCATCGAGGTCACCGACCAGGGACAGGGGTTTGATCCCGACGCCGTCCCGGACCCGCGCACCCTGGAACACCGGTCCGACATTTCGGGGCGAGGCATATTTCTAATTAAAGAGTCCTCTGATTCGGCTCGATGGAGGAATGGCGGTACACAATTAATCGCATCGGTTGCTTTGTGTACGGCTACGTAATAACACTTAGTCCGCCTCCGGGGGCCTCGGCCGCGCCGGAAGGACGCATCAGAAGGAATGGCCCATGGATCTGGCGATAAACACCTCGGGCGCCGTGACGACACTGCACGTGTCCGGCGCCATTGACGAGCGCGGCGCCGAACAACTCAAGACCCAGTTCAATCAACTCTCCCTGGCGGGCCGGCAGGAAGTGGCATTCGATTTCGGCGGCGTCTCGCACATCGGCAGCGCCGGCCTCGGCAAACTTCTGCTGTTCTACAAGAAACTCTCGTCCGCCGGCGTCCACATGAGCGTGGGCGGCCTCTCGCCCGAGTTGAGGCAACTGATGGCGGAACTGCGGCTGGACACACTGTTCAAGGTGTCCTGACGCGACATCCGGCGTGACCTGGACCTGCATAACGTGAACCTGAAGCCGACTCGGCCCGAAAGACCGTATCTTGGAGCGACTGACATGGGGAACCTCAAACTAGCGACGAAGATTGCCCTGGGATTCGCGAGCGTGGCGCTTATCGCTGTCGCACTTGCATCCGTGGCACTTTGGAACATGAGGACAGTGGGCGCCAAAGCGAGACTGATCGAGGTGGAAAGCGTCCCCGCGGTCGCCGTGGCCGCGGACCTTGAACGCGCCTACCAGCGCACCATGTTTGAAATGCGCGGGTACAATTACACCGAAAACGACACGTTCCTCGCCCTGGGCCGCAAGCGGCTCGACGAGGTCAAGGCGGAAATCGCCCTGGCACGCGAGCACGGTGCCCGCTATGAAAGCGCCAAGGACGTGGCCGAGACGGCGACTGCGGTGGCCGAGCGCCTCCGCCAGTACGAACAACTCGTCAATGAAGGGGTCGCCTGCACGCAGGCCATTCGCACCGACCGCATCCACCTGGATGAAGCCGCCAAGCGGTATATGGATGCCTGCCAGGAGTATCTCACCTCCCAGGAGAAGCAACTGTCGACAGCCAACAATGAGGTCGTCGCCGGAGCCACAACCCGACCCGCTGAAGCGGCCGCCCTGGCCAAACGCCTCGACGATCGCTACCTCCGCGTCAAGGCCGTGAATAAGGTTGTCCAAATCGGGAACAACCTGCGCGTCCTGGCCTGGAAGGCACAGAGTGAACGCAATCCCAAGCTCCTCGAAGAGGCGCTCAAGGGGCTTGACGATGTGAACCGCCAACTTGCGGAATTGCGGTCCATGACCGTCCAGGCCGCAAACCTCAAGATGGTGGAGCAATGCGCGGCCGCTGCCAGTGACTACAGCAAGGCCATGGCCAGCCTGCACGCCTCCTGGCTCAAGCGAGACGAACTCGGCAAACAGCGTACGATTATTGGAAATGCAGCCTTGGACCTGACCTCCAAGAGCGCGTCCGACAGCATGGCCGAAACCACCGCGGCAACCCAGCAGGCATCGGCAACCATCTTCCATGCTTCACGGATCATGTGGGTGGGTCTCGCGATCGGTGTCGTGGTCGCGTGCGTCCTGAGCGTGCTGATCACCCGTGGCATCACCCGGCCGATCAACCGGATCATCGACTCGCTCACGCTAGGCGCCCAGCAGACGGCTGCCACGGCGTCGCAGGTGACCTCGGCCAGCCTGAGCCTCTCGAGCACAGCCTCCCAACAGGCCGCGGTAGTAGAGGAGACCGCCAGCTCGGTCGCGGAAATTCGCGCCCAGTCGGCCAGCGCGGCGACGCTGACCACCGGCGCCACCGAGATGATGAACGAGAACATCCGCAAGAGCAGCCTGTCGCTCAAGGCCGTGGTGGACATGACCCAGCGCATGGCCCAGATCGAGACCGACAGCAAGGCCATGGGCAAGATCATCAAGACGATCGACGGCATCGCTTTTCAGACCAACCTCCTCGCCCTCAACGCCGCGGTCGAGGCGGCCCGCGCGGGTGAGGCCGGCCGTGGTTTTGCAGTCGTCGCCGGCGAGGTCCGCGCCCTGGCCTCGCGCTCGGCCGAGGCGGCTCGCAGCACCCAGGAACTGCTCGAAGGCACCGCGCTGCGTGTCAAGGAAAGCTCCGGCGCCATCCACGAGATCAACGATAATTTCGAAGCCATCGTCGAAACGGCCACCCTGATGGGCTCCAGGATTGAACAAATCACGGCCGCCAGCCGCGAGATCGACACCGGCATCGAGCAGATCAGTGCGGCCAGCGGCGAGTCGGCACAGGCCGCACAGACGGTGGCCGCTTCGTCGGAAGAGTCCAGCGCCGCCGCCGAGGAACTCAGCGCCCAGGCGAGAGAGCTCGGACAGCTTGCCCTGGACCTGCAGATGCTGGTCCGTGGCGGCAATCGCACCACGATGGCCGAGGCCGAGGCGCCATCGGAGTCACCACGTCAGCAGACACCGCCCGCCGAGAAACCGCCGCTCAAGCTCGCCGCCTGAGCGGGCCAGGCGGTTCCGCCGGCCGGACGTCAGAGTCGCCCTCATAAAACACAGAACTCGCTGGCGGGTAACACTCGCTGGAGCCCGCCAGCGATGACACATACCGATACACCCGCCACCGCCGCACTGCGCCGCTTCCGCTGCGTGCTCGGATTGTTCGTGCTCGGCCTGATTCTCAGTGGCGTCACGGCATTCCCACTGCAGTACGAACTGGACCGTCTGGTGGCCATGCGCGGGCTGACGAACGCCACACCGGCCGACACTCACACGGGCTTTGATCACTGGATCCTCACCGTTCGCAACGGACTGCACGACACCTGCGTGCGGTATCCCTGGATGGCCTATGGCACCGACTGGCTGGCGTTCGCGCACCTCGTCATTGCCGTGTTCTTCATCGGGCCACTGGTCAATCCGGTGCGAAATGTCTGGGTGCTGTGGGCCGGTCTGATCGCGTGCGCCGCGGTGATTCCGCTGGCGCTGATCTGCGGCGAGATACGCGGCATTCCCTTTGGGTGGCGAGTGGTGGATTGCTCGTTTGGTGTGTTCGGGGCGATTCCCTTGATCTATTGCCTGAGGCTGGTGAGACTCCTCGGGAGCACGCAAACACGTAGTCAATAAGTCCGAACCCGCAGACCCGGGATGTCGACAAAATGCCGGGGGTTTCGCGTCACCAGCAATTGTCCAGCGGCGAGAGCCATTGAGGCAATTAGGACGTCCATGTCGCCCGCGGGTCGGCCAAGGGCCGCAAGATGGGCGGTGATCTGTCCGAAGTGCTCCGCCGCTGCCTCGTCGAATTCAATGATCACGAAATCAGCGAGTGCCTGTTCGACCACGAGTCTCTGCCCGACAGGATCATCAGACCGGTAAACGCCGACCAGCAGTTCGGCCACGTTCATTCGCGTGGTCGCCGCCTCTTCGCCTTCGGCTTCAAGCTCGCGCAGACACTGCATGGCACGCCGGCGTAACTCCGCGCCGCCACGACGGGCGACATCAATGAAGAACGTGGTGTCAAAACAGGCCATGACTCACCGGGCCCTTCGATTGCGGGCCGCGCGACGCGACGCCTCCCGCTCGGCTACGGCATCCCAGAATTTATCGCCCAGTTTGCCAAGCTGTCCTGCCAGAGTGGCGGCACTGACAGGCCGACGGACGACTCGCTTGATGGTCTGGCTGAACGACTCGTCGGTCTTCTGAACGCTCTTGAGCCGCCCATATGCCTCGGTATCGATCGTGATTGTCTTGGTTGCCATAACTGTTCTCCATGTACATGCATGTACATCTATCTTAATGCCTCGGCATCTTCGTTTCCATGCCGGCTCCAACAACACGGCGTTGCTCGTGTACTGTCCTTTATGGAGAATCCCATGACCCCAATCGCCCGATGGTCAATACCCGTTGTCTTGTTTGCTTTCCTTTCTCTCACGCTTCAAGCCGCCCAGCCGAATCCGGCGATGCCGCAGGCGCAGCTAAGCGGCCAGGCCGCGGCGCCGGAGGGACAGTGGATCCTCTGGTATCGCCAGCCGGCCAAGGGCTGGGAAGAGGCTTTGCCCGTCGGCAATGGGCACATGGGGGCCATGGTCTTTGGCGGTGTGCACAGCGAGCACATCCAGTTCAACGAACACACCATCTGGACCGGCCAGCCTCATGCGTACCAGCACGAAGGGGCGGCCAAGTTCCTGCCGGAAATCCGCAAATTGCTCATCGACGGCAAGCAGAAGGCGGCCGAGGATCTGGCCATGAAGGAGTTCATGAGCGTGCCGATCCGGCAGAAGGCGTATCAGCCGTGCGGCGATCTCTGGATTGACTTCCCGGCCCACACACAGGCGAGCAACTACCGCCGCTGGCTCGACCTGGACACGGGCATCTGCGGCAGCGAATACACGTCGGGCGGCGCCGTGTACAAGCGCGAGGCGCTGGCGTCGTTCCCGGATCGCACGATTGCCGTGCGCCTGTCGGCCGACAAAGCCGGGAAGCTCGACTGCGTGATCCGGCTGAGTTCGCCGCACAAGCAATCGCAAGTACAGGCGACGGGCAATACGCTGACCCTCACGGGGCAGGTCGAGGCAGATGGCATCCGCTTTGAATCGCGGGCGGGCGTGGAACTCGATGGCGGACAGATCGCGGTCGATGGCGCCAACCTTCGTGTCACGGGCGCCAATGCGATCACCGTTCGTCTGGTCGCGGCCACCAACTTCAAGAACTTCCGCGATATCTCGGCCGATCCGGCCGCTCGTGCGGCCGAACTGCTCAAGAACGCCCAGGCCAAATCGTGGGAGCAGATCAGCAAGGCGCATCTGGCCGACCATCAGGCCATCTTCCGCCGCGTGAGCCTGGATCTCGGCCGCACCGATGCCGCCAAGAATCCGACGGACGAGCGGCTTCGCGAGTTCAAGGCCGGCAACGATGCGGCCCTGGCGGCGCTGGTGTTCCAGTATGGCCGGTATCTGCTGATCGGCTCGAGCCGGCCGGGCGGGCAGCCGGCGAATCTGCAGGGCATCTGGAATGGATCGCTGACGCCGCCGTGGGACAGCAAGTACACCTGCAATATCAACACCGAGATGAACTATTGGCCGGCCGAGTCGGCCAATCTCAGCGAATGCACGCAGCCGCTGTTTGCCGCGCTGGGCGAACTGATGATCTCCGGCCGGGACACGGCCAAGGCCCACTACAACGCCCGCGGCTGGGTACTGCATCACAACTTCGACCTCTGGCGCGGCACGGCGCCGATCAACGCCTCCAACCACGGCATCTGGGTCAGCGGCGGATCCTGGCTCAGCACCCATCTCTGGGAACACTACCTGTTCACCCAGGACCGCAAGTTCCTTGAACAGAGCTATCCGATCATGAAGGAGGCCGCGCTGTTCTTTGTGGACTTCCTGGTGGAAGACCCCAAGACGCACTGGCTGGTGAGCGGCCCGTCCAACTCGCCCGAACAGGGCGGGCTGGTCATGGGCCCCACCATGGACCACCAGATCATCCGCTCGCTGTTCGAGGCCGTAATCGAGGCGTCGAAGATCCTCGACACCGACAAGGACCTGGCGGCCAAACTGGCCGAGATGCGTCCCCGTATTGTGCCCAACCAGGTCGGCAAGTTCGGCCAGCTTCAGGAGTGGGTCGAGGACAAGGACAATCCCAAGGACCAGCATCGGCATGTGTCCCATTTGTGGGGAGTCTATCCCGGCTATGACATTACGTGGGGCGACGAGAAGTTCTTCAAGGCCGCCAAGCAGTCGTTGATTTTCCGCGGCGACGCGGCCACCGGCTGGTCGATGGGCTGGAAGGTCAACCTCTGGGCCCGCTTCCTCGATGGCGACCATGCGTACGTCATCCTCAAGAACCTGCTCGACCCCGTCGGCAGAGGCAAGGGCGGGCTGTATCCAAATCTGTTCGATGCCCATCCCCCCTTCCAGATCGACGGCAACTTCGGCGCCGCAGCCGGCATCGCCGAGATGCTCGTGCAGAGCCACATCCGCACCGAAACCGGCGTCCACGTGATCCATCTGCTCCCCGCCGTCCCCAGTGTCTGGCCGACCGGCTCGGTGAAAGGCCTCCGCGCCCGCGGCGGTTTCGAAGTGGACATCGACTGGAAGGACGGCAAACTGACCACGGCCACCCTCCGCAGCATCACCGGCACAACGTGCAAGGTGAAATACGGGGACAAGGTGACCGACGTGACGCTGAAGCCCGGCGAGACGAAGAAGATTGGAGCATAATTGATTGCCAGTTGTTGGGTATTGGTTGCCAGTCAGAAGGGTGTGCTTCAGCACACCATGACCGACGCGATTTGCGCAAGAAGCAAGGCGAGCCAGTGACATCGCCGGGCAGATGCGAGACGTATCGAACGATGGCACGGCGCGACAACGGAGGCAGCGGAATTAGTCGCGAAGACGGACGCGAAGAAAGTGGATTCGCTCTTTGTCGAGCGCGACTCCACGTTGTCACTGTCTGCCGAATACCACGCGCCAAAGACCGTAGCCTCCGAGCGCAAACAGACAGGCGAAAACGATTAGAAGAAGATGCCAACTCGGCGGCCAAGGGCAGGTTGACTCGCCATCTGGCACAGGCGTCTTCCTTTTTCATCCAGCGAGCGCATATAATACGGACTACGCTAGCAAAGGCAGGCCGTATCATGTCGGTCACATTTGAGCTGCCCACGCAAATCGAGAACACACTGCGACGCCGTGTGGCCGACTTCGATGCGCAGGCAAAAGAGTCGGCGCTGGTTGAAATGTATCGACAGGGCAGGATCAGCCACTTCGAGCTGGCCGAGGCACTTGGCCTCTCGCGATATCAGGTCGATGGCGTTCTCAAGCGTCATGGGGTCGTGGAAGATCTGCTGACACTGGATGAGTTCCAGCAGGAGCTCAAATACAATGACGGGGCCGCTGGAGCATGATCGTCGTCAGCGATACCTCGCCCATCAACTATCTCGTTCTGATCGGCGCCGTCGACGTTCTCGGCGATCTGTACGGGGGCGTGATTATTCCGCCTGCTGTTGCCAGTGAACTGTCTGACGAAGGCACGCCGGACGCGGTACGTCGATGGTTTGCTTCTCATCCCGACTGGATTTCCATCCGCTCGCCTTCGCACGAATTGTCAGAACCGGGCCTGCACGCCGGGGAACTCGAAGCCATCTCGTTGGCCGAGGAAATCGGGGCATCGCTTCTGCTCGTTGACGAGCGACGGGGACGCAATGTCGCTCTCGCTCACGGTCTGCGGCCGCTTGGAGTGCTGGGCATTCTCGATGCCGCGGCGACAAAGCAGCTCATTGACCTTCGCCTTGCGGTCGAGCGTCTGACCACCACGAATTTCCGCGCGTCACAGAAATTGATCGATGAACTGCTTCGTCGACACGTCAGACAACCAGACAAGCCATGATGGCCACCCTGGCCAGTCGATAGGGTGTGCTTCAGCACACCCCTGAAGTTTGGCCCTTTCTCCCTGCCTGCGCGTAGTCCATTGACGACATGACTTTCGTGAATTTATCGAAAACATACGGATTTGTCTTGCTTTTTGCGGCGGATATGGTCTAGTTAGTTGAATAGATATAAAGGAGCCC
>JANYKD010000505.1 GCA_025361735.1 Phycisphaerales bacterium | reverse complement strand
GGCGGCACGGTGATGCCCGGCGCCATGCCCTTCCTGCACCGCTGGTGGGGCAACCCGATGTTTTCGGTCCTGGTCCGCTGGTGGTTCCGGGCGCCGATTCACGATGTCTACTGCGGCCTGCGCGGGTTCCGCCGCGACTGGTATCACACGCTGGACCAGCGCTGCACGGGCATGGAGTTCGCCACCGAGATGATCATCAAGGCCTCGCTCTACGGCGCCAGGATCGCCGAGGTGCCGATCACGCTCCACCCCGACGGCCGCAAGGCCCACGCACCACATCTGAAAACTTTCCGCGACGGCTGGCGGACGCTGCGGTTCTTCATGATGTACTCGCCGCGCTGGCTTTTCCTGATGCCGGGAATGCTGCTCTGCCTGCTGGGCCTGCTCGGCTATGGCCTGGCCATGCCCGCCGTCAAGATCGGCCCGGCCACATTCGACGCGCACACGCTGCTGTTCTCGACACTGGCCATCCTCTGCGGCTATCAGTCCGTGCTCTTCGCGGTGTTCACCAAGACCTTCGCCATCAGCGAGGGGCTGATGCCCCGCGATGCGCGGCTCGAGCGCATCATGTCCATGCTCAATCTCGAACGTGGCGCCATTGTCGGGCTGCTGTCGTTGATTGCGGGTATCGTATTGCTGCTTATGGTGGTCAACCAATGGCGTCTGGGCGGGTTCGGACGGCTGGACTACGCCAGCACCATGCGCTGGGTGATCCCCGGCGCCACCCTGACGGCCGTCGGCTTCCAGACCATCCTCGCGAGCTTCTTCATCTCCATCCTGGGGATGAAACGGAAATAATCCGCGCCGTCGTGTTCGATACCCGCGATGGGCCATCCCGATCGGAAGATCGGCTGGCCTCGAAATGGTGTTAGATGACACCCGCGCGGCCGGCTCATTCGTGACCGCTTCCCTTGTCTTTGCGTTTCCTGCCGCGTGGCTTTTTCGCCTCCAGACGCTTCAGGTCATCCACAGCCTCATCGAAATGCCTATCTACCGGCGGGGTAAGGCCAGGCTGACCCTGGCGAAAGATCTCGAATTCGGCGGCGGCCTTGGCTACGGCCTGATCGTGGGAGATCTTGCCGGCATGGGTAAGAATCTGGCGGTCGGTCAGCCGGAGGAAGTCGTCAAGTTTGGCAATCCAATCCCGCATGGTCATCGGCTTGCGGTTCAGGGCCTGGAGCTCAGCGAAGTCGAGGTAGGCCGAGACGATCAGGTTCAGCGTCTTGATCTCCTCTTCTTTGAGGTAGTTCTTGGCGATGGCAACGTCGGTCCTGCGAGGACGGTCACCGGCCCAACTGGTCAGACCCATCTGCGGTTTGGCGGCATTGGCGCGGTCGTGGATAACTTCGGCGGCGGTCTGCCCATGGATCGCCCAGTGCACCTTGTTCTGTACGGTCTGGAAGAAGAGCTGGGAGGCCTCCACCCTGGGGTCGTAGTCGATGCTGGTGGCGTAGATGTCGAGAATCTTCCGCCAGAAGACCCGCTCGGAAGAGCGGATGTCGCGGATGCGGGTAAGTAATTCCTCGAAATACCGGCCCCCACCGGCCCGCTTCAGCCGCGCGTCGTCCATCGCGAAACCCTTGACGATGTACTCGCGGAGCCGCTGGGTGGCCCAGATGCGGAACTGCGTGCCGCGCAATGACTTGACGCGATAGCCGACGGAGATGATGACGTCCAGATTGTAGTGCTGCGTGTCGTACTGCTTGCCGTCGCTGGCAGTTATCCGGAAATTCCGGATAACTGATTCCGCTGGCAACTCCCCTTCATCAAAGATGTTTCGGATGTGCTCGCTGATCGTACGCACGTCCTTCTGGAACAGGTCGGCCATCACCTTCTGCGACAGCCAGACGGTTTCCTCCACGACGCGAACCTCAATCTGAGTCTGTCCGTCCTCCGTTTGATAGAACAGGAACTCGCCCGAGTTTGCCGGAACCAGTTCATCGCCCATCGCCAACTCCCTTTCAAGCCCGTTCGGATAGCGACTACCAATTGGGGTTATTTTCTGTTGGACTCAGCCCGCTGCCCGGCCCATGTATCGGCGGCGTTGATCACCGACTGCTGCGTCTGGCCGGCCAGACGCTTCCATCGGCTTGCAAGAGACAACGACGGCCGGCACATTTATGACGCATTCCAACGTTGTTCTCCGTTGATGTCAACACCGCGCCTGACGCCGAGGAATCCGACTCCATCCGCGTGATCCGAGCCAGACGCGATTGGGAGGTTTCGCCGAAACCGCTGTCTTGGCGCGCTAAACGCGCCGCTCGGCGAGCGGTCCATACGTCAGTTGCCAAGAAAGATCGGCACACGCTTCCCTTGGACGCGGCCGCTTTTTTT
>JANYKD010000498.1 GCA_025361735.1 Phycisphaerales bacterium | reverse complement strand
TCCGCACGCCTTCGAGCGCGCGAATTACATGCGTATCCTCCAAAGCTGGAGCACGCTGGACGGCGCTCTGTAGGCCGCGACGATTCTGTCCAATTCGATTGGCTATTTCCCGGACGCCCCGACGAATCGTCGGGGCGTCTGTTTGCGTGTAGCTGCGATCGGTGATTGCAGCGTCCTTCCGCCCGGGTCGTGTCACGGTCGGGCAAATGCTGTTAATCGCTTGCTGGCATTCTCTCTCCCTTCCTAGTATTGTGGTACGCGAACCACCGCACCGCAGAAGGTCTCACTAGCATGTTCGGGTTTCTCAAGCGCGCGGAACCGGAAATCGGCCCTCGGGTTTCCACCAGGTTCTGCACCGACAGTTTCAACGGGAAGTACCCGCATGTGGGGTTGTACGACACCCGGGCGCGGCGGGTCTGGGTCTGCAAGCCGCTCGCCGGACAGGCCATTCGAACCTCACACGCCCGACTTATCACCGGTACCGACAATGCGACGTCGACCGTGTGGAAAGACCGCTTCATTTGCTTCTGGTTCTACACACCTCGCACCGGAGAAGGGCTGATCCACGGTTATCCGATCGAGTGGGATGAAGCTCAACTGCTGGTCCGGATTGATCCAAACTGGGATTACGACCGCCAGAAACTGATCCCGGCGGAGTTATCGGACCAGGTTAACGACAATCTGGAGCGGCAGTTCAAGCACGGCGAGCGCGTGTTTGATTTCTTCGGAAAATGTAAACTGCCTTACGCATTCAACTTACATTACATAGGCCCGAGGGCGACGGATTCGCTTTTCTATGTCAAACGCGTTGAATCGCCTCACTAACCAAGCCATACAATTAACGGGTATCGTGTAATCTGGGCGCTCTGGATAGACTTTGCGGCCTTATTGAACTGTATCGCCTGCGGGAAATGGACGACAATAGGTTTGCGGTCGCTTATGTGCTCGACGGCCGGGTACACGTTGACGCGAAGAAAGTGGTAATAACATGCAAGGCTTCATCACACCGACGATCAAGACATTCCAAGTGTTTCCCGATCTGCCGGAAGCGCTCCAGCCTCTTTTTGAGCTGGGGCAGAATTTCTGGTGGGTCTGGAATCCCGATGCCGTGGAGCTCTTCCGCCGGCTCGATCGCAAGCTCTGGGACACCGTCAATCACAATCCGGTGAAGTTCCTGGGCCTGATCGAGCAGAAGAAGCTGGCGGCCGCGGCGGCCGACGACGGCTATCTCTACAACCTCAAGCGGGTGTACGAGGAATTCAAAGCCCACCTCAGCCAGCCCTGCTGGTTCCAGCGAGCCCATGGCGACAAGCAGAAGCTGCTGGTCGCATATTTCTCGGCGGAGTTCGGCATCCACGAGTCACTGCCGATCTACTCAGGCGGCCTGGGGGTTCTGGCCGGCGATCACCTCAAAAGCGCCAGCGAAGTCGGATTGCCGCTTGTCGCAGTCGGCTTGCTCTATCGCAATGGCTATTTCCAGCAGTACCTGTCCGCGGACGGCTGGCAGCAGGAAGCGTATCCCGAGCTGGATTTCTACAACCTGGCCGTGGAGGTCTGCCGCTACACGGACGGCTCTCCGGTGACGGTTCGCGTGGACATGCCCGACAATGCCGTCTTCTGCAAAGTCTGGCGCGCCCGCATCGGCCGCATTCACCTCCATCTGCTGGACACGAATCTCCCCGAGAACGCCCCGGCCGACCGCGATATCACGGCGCGGCTTTATGGCGGCGGCTCGGAGATGCGCATCAAACAGGAAATCGTCCTGGGCATCGGCGGCGTGCGGGCTCTCGAAGCGCTCAACATCACGCCGACTGTTTTCCATATGAACGAAGGGCATTCCGCGTTCCTGGCCCTGGAGCGCATTCGCACCAAGCTCGAGAACAGCTCAATGACCTTCGACCAGGTGCGACAGGCGGTCATGGCCACTAACGTGTTCACCACACACACGCCCGTGCCGGCCGGCATCGACATGTTCCCGCCGGAGATGGTGCTCAAGTATTTCAAGAACTACGTGCCCTCGCTGAAGCTCGACGAAGAGGGTTTCCTGGCGCTTGGCCGGGAGAACGTTTCCGATCGCAAGCAGGGATTCTCGATGGCAGTCTGCGCCATTCGTCTGGCCGACGGCGTCAACGCGGTGTCAGCGCTGCACGGTACGGTGTCGCGCGAAATGTGGCACAGCCTCTGGCCGCAGGTTCCGCCGGACGAGGTACCGATTGGGCATGTGACCAACGGCATTCACGTTCGTTCCTGGCTGGCGCCGGAGATTGCCGAAGTGCTGATGAGATACCTCCCCGGCCGGTGGATCAGCAATCCGACTGACCAGACCGTGTGGGAATATGTGAACCAGATTCCCGACGAGGAGCTGTGGCGGGCGCACGAGCGCTGCCGCGAGCGACTGGTCACCTGGGCTCGCAAGTCGCTTCGCGAACAGCTCTCGCGTCGCGGGGCGGCCTACGACGAACAGGCGATCGCGGACGAGATCCTCGATCCCGAAGCGCTCACCCTGGGATTCGCCCGGCGATTCGCGACCTACAAACGAGGCGCGCTGATCATGCGCGACCCGGATCGCCTGCGCCGCCTGCTCGAGGACGCCAAGCGGCCCGTGCAGCTTGTCTTTGCCGGCAAGGCCCACCCGGCCGACACCGAAGGCAAGGAACTCATCCGCACCATCGTGAACTTCGCGCGGCAGTCGTCGATGCGCCGCCGGATCATCTTCGTCGAAAACTATGACATCAACGTTGCCCGCCACCTGGTGCAGGGCGTTGACGTGTGGCTGAATACGCCGCGGCGGCCTTACGAAGCCTCGGGCACATCGGGCATGAAGGCCGCGGCCAACGGCGTGCTGAATTGCTCCATCCTCGACGGCTGGTGGGTTGAGGGTCACGCCCTTGACGCCGGCGCCGGCTGGGCGATCGGGCGCGGCGAGCAGGTCGGCCAGGGCTACAACGACAGCAACCACCAGGACCAGGTCGAGTCGCAGCTCCTCTACGACATTCTCGAGAAGCAGATCATTCCCTTGTTCTACGACCGTGGCCACGACGGCATTCCCCGAAACTGGATCGCCCGCATGAAGGTTTGCCTGCGCCTGTTGGCGCCGGTGTTCAACACCAACCGCATGGTCAGCGAGTATGCCGAGAAGCTCTACCTGCGTGCCCTGGCGCGCGGCGAGAATCTGGTGGCCGAGGGCATGAAGAAGGCGGTGGAACTGTCGGCGTACAAGGATTACGTCCGCTCCCGTTGGGGCGGCATCCGGATCGTCGGCGTGCATTCCTCGGGCAACGGCCACTACAAGGTCGGACAGTCGATGCAGGTTGAGGCCATCATCGATCTGCCTGAGCTGAAATCCACGGATGTGCGCGTCCAGCTTTATGCGGGCGAAGTCAATTCGTACAACGCCCTGGAGAACGCCCGGCCGATCAACATGGAATACGTGCGGGAGATGGGTCCGAACCGTCACCTGTTCGTGGGCAAGCTCGAGTGCCAGATCAGCGGGCGCCACGGCTTTGCCGTGCGAATCGTCCCTGGCCACGAGGATCTGGCCACGCCGTTTGAGTCGGGCCTGATCCTGTGGAATTGAGTGGCGCGGTAGTCCATAGGTAAGCGATATACGCCACACAGCGGCTGGCGGGCCTCCTATCATTCGTGCGGATGGTCGATGACCCGATGCATGACGATAGCGAGCGCCGGGCGGATGATCCCCTGCAGGCATCCGCTGCGCCTGATGCGGGGTCGCGGCCGTGGCGGCTGGCGGAGATCTGTGGGGCGTTCCTGAAGCTGGGGCTCACTTCCTTTGGCGGTCCCGTCGCCCATCTGGGTTACCTGCGTGCCGAGTTTGTTGCCCGGCGGCGATGGCTCGATGACGCCGCGTTTGGGGATCTGGTGGCCCTCTGCCAGTTCCTGCCCGGGCCGGCCAGCAGCCAACTCGTGTTCGCTCTGGGTATGCAACGAGCGGGCGTGCTTGGGGCCATTTGTGCATCGTTGTGTTTCACGCTGCCTTCGGCGCTGGCCATGATCATCTTCGGGTACGGCGTGGTGGCGGCGGGCAACCTGCGTAACGCCGGCTGGCTGCACGGGCTCAAACTCGCGGCCGTGCCGGTTGTGGCCCAGGCGGTGTGGGGCATGGGCCGAAAACTCTGTCCCGACCGGACACGCGTGTCGATGTGCCTGGCCGCGGCGGCGGTGTTGCTGGCGGTCCCAGGCGCCCTTTGCCAGATTGCGATTATCGCTGCGGGGGCGGCCGTCGGCTGGTGGCTATATCGTGGCGCCATCGCGACGCCGCCGGCGACACGGCCCAGCCCGCGGGCACACCTCGCGGCGGCCGCGACGCTGATCATGTTCGTCGTGTTGCTCGTTGGGACTCCCTTCCTGGCCGCCGCCAGCGGCAGAAAACCCATTGCCATGTTCGACAGCTTCTATCGCTGCGGAGCACTCGTATTCGGGGGCGGGCACGTCGTGCTGCCACTGTTGCGGGCGGAACTGGTTCCGCGCGGCTGGCTGACGGACGAAACATTCCTGGCCGGCTATGGCGCGGCGCAGGCGGTTCCGGGGCCGCTATTCACGTTCTCCGGCTATCTCGGCACGGTGATGTGGGGTGGCCGGTATGCCTGGGCCGGGGGACTCTGGTGCCTCGTTGCCCTGTTCCTGCCCGGGTGGCTGCTGATCGGCGGGACGCTTCCGTTCTGGCACACGCTGCGATCCAAAGCCTGGACCCAGGCGGCGCTGTGCGGCGCGAATGCCGCGGTGGTCGGCGTGTTGCTGGCGGCCCTGTACAACCCCGTCATTACCGGGGGCATGATTCGCAGGCTGCCGGCGAGGGGTTCGAGCGGGTCTGCAGAGGCAACCTGCAGCGCTGCGCCGGCGGAGGACTGAATCTCGGCGGTGGTCGGATCCAAGAGATTGAAGCCGCTGCCGGTGGTCAGATTGCCGACGCTCGCGGGCTGGCTGGACGTGGCGGAAATCGTGACGTCGGAAATGGCCGTGGCGGCGGAAGCGGCCGTGGCGAATTGGCATATGAGGATGAACGCCGCGGCGAGATGTATCTTCTTGATTACTGACATGGGCATGACGTTATTATATTAGAAGCTTACTCCATTATCGCGGTCTTGGTGCGGTGTTGCCGGGCTTCGTGCAGGGCAATTGCATGTGGAGGACAAAGCTGCCGAAAAGTAGGGCCGACGCCCTCGTCGGCCGCTTGGGTACGACCGGGCAAGGCCGACGAGGGCGTCGGCCCTACCACATGCGATTGCCCTGGGGCTTCGTGACGGATGAACTCAAGACGGTCAACCGCAACGGAGCCAGGGAACCAAGAGGCGGGAGAGAATACTGCTCTTTGGCGCGGGTGGTGTTGGGGTGTCAGGCGCAAGTGGGTTTTGGTTACGCGGCAAGAAGGCCAGCGGGGACGCTGGCCATACTTGCGCGGCGGGGATTACGCCGGAGGTGACACGGAACCAAAGTCGCCCATGTTTCCAAACGAGGACGGAATTGGTCCCGTATCGTGCGCGGGGATTGCGGCATCCGATGGGTGGATGTGAATTCGCCGGGAACCAGGATAGCGGAAGAAAAACATCAAATATTCAGAAAATACATATTCAGAAAATACACTTGCAGTCGTTTGGCAAATCGAGTAGTCTACTTTCTAATTGGTCTTCTCTGAGGTCACCTTGGCAAGACTTGTGGGAAACATGACGGGGTTTGGGCTGCGATGCGGGGCTGCCGCCGCGAACGATGGGGCCGCCTCTCTCTCTCTCTCTCTCTCTCTCTCTCTGTAATTCAGCGTATATCGGGTTCAGGAGCGTTGGTCGTTCTTGGATCATAAGTTGTTATCTGGCTTGGATTTGTGGGTGTGCCGCGGTCGGGAATTCATCTGCGAAGGAAGAACATCTCATGACAACGAACTGGTTTCGGACGTTGCGTTCGCATCTTGGTCTTGCTGCCGGCCGAATTCGCAAGGGATCCCGTCGGGGCAAAGTGTTGTGTGAGGCGGCGCGGAATGTGGTTGATGCGCTCGAGTCGCGGACCATGCTGACGGTTTGCGTGGTGAACGACATCGTGGCCGTGCGGCGGCTGGATGTGACGCTGACGATTGACGTGCTGGCCAACGATGCGGCCAGCAACGGGGCGATGGTCCTCGACAGTTTCACGCAGCCGGCACACGGGACGGTGGCACTCGTGGCGGGGACGGGTGGCGCGCGGGACCGGCTGGCATATACGCCCAGCGCCGAGTATGCGGGGACGGACGCGTTTGCGTACACGATTCTCGATGATGACGGCGTGCCGGAAACGGCCGGGGTGAGCGTGACGCTGACCGCGCCGTCGGCGGCCGTGGACCCGGGCGGTCCGCGCGGGGCGGGGTTTTATTCGCTGAGTGATGGATTCGTCGTGGGCGCGTTTACGACCTATACGCGGTCGGCGTTGGGGAACTTCACGTTTACGGACAGCAAATCGACGGTCGATAGCTTGACTTGGACGGACAGCACCGGGATCGCGCACAATGTGAGCAGTTCTGGGTCGGACACGCTTGCGGTGACATCCACGGAAGCCGGCGATGGGAGCTGGACTTACGATGAGGCACTGACCAGCACCGGGGATCTCACGGCGTCGCCGGTTTCGGAGACTCAGGGGCTGAGCGAGATGCTGCTGGGGACGTATCAGCACACGTTCCTGGCGGCCGGGGGCGCGGCCGGCTCCAGCTACACATTCTCGGCCAGCGGCAGCCAAGGCAGCGGCGGGTCGTCGGTGTATGCGTGGAACGTGGCCGGTGAATCGCTGGGGAGCACGACGACGCTGTTCACGAATTCGGCCAGTTTCTCGGCCGACGTGTCCAACACATTCGATGCGTCCACCAGCACCAGCACCGGCACCAGCATCATGAGCGGGAGCAGCAGTTCTTTCTCGACCACCAACGGCACTTACACTTACATCGCAGGCGCTGGCACGGTAAGCGGCACCATCGCCGAGAGCGAGAGCTATGGCGATTCCTACAGCTACACGGCCAGCGGCGGCAACTATACTGAGGATGGCAAATACAGTTACCTCTCTGTCGGCGGCGTGGGTGAGACTTACGCGCAAAGCGCCAGCGAGACAACATCCTATCACCTCGCCGCAACCTCGACATTCTCCGGCGGAGCCTGGACCGAAAGCGGATCGGCCAGTTTCAGCGATGACTCGATCTATACCGGCGATGGCACTTATGCCACTGCTGGCAGCGGCGGCTCGGTTTCCGGGACGAGTACTGGTGGCGGTGGGGAACACCTCGCCACCAACTCCCATTGGACCCAGGCATTGGGCACCGATGGCAAATGGCAACTGCGTTCCGGATCGGCATCGGGCACCTATCACGCGAGCGGGCAGTCAGCCTACTCCGGCGCCGGGGACTATTCCCGCACGGCTTCCGGCGGTGGCGTCGACGGCACGCTAGTCGAGGCCGGCAGCGGTCATTTCTCGACCGATTCCACCTGGGGTGAGATCGTGGACGCCACCGGCCAGTGGAGGTTGGACTCGGGCACGAGCGAGCAGCAAGTTAGTTCCAGTTCAAACTGGTCCTACACCGGCGGCGGCGGATCGTACGTATCGGGCAGGTACGACGGCATGATGAACAACACAATGACTGAATCCGCCGGAGGTATGCAGTCGGCAACAGTAACGGTAAACTCGCAGGTCGTGAGTGGCGTCTGGGTCGCCACCGGGAGCGCGATCGAGCACGCCGAAGGCCACGATGACATGAGCTACGGCGGAAACGGATTCGCCAGCAATACTGCCTCGGGCATCATCATGCTGAATAGCGGTACGGCCGGTTCTTCCTATGAGTACGACGCGACGGAGGCGATGGGTGTCGACGGCAACTGGTATTGGACCTCCGGCAGCGCAACGAATTCGCAATACAGCACCGACAACTTCTCCTTCAGCGACCTGTCGAGCTACTCCACGGGCGCAGGTAGCACATGGGAGTCAGGCGAGGAGCATCGCTCCTACCAACTTACGACAAACTCCTGGCTTGGCGCGGACGGGCAATGGTCGACCTCGGGAAGCGTCACCAATGGTCTTTGGGGCACGTCTCAGATGTCGTACTCGGAAAGTGCCGCCTACACGGGATCCGTCGGCGATATTGCCTTGGAAGGTAGCACTGCCGAAAGCGATACGCGGGTAAGCACGTACAATATCTGGACTACGATGGCCAGCGACGGCGACGGTATCTGCTACGTCAGCGGCGGCGCCACTACACGGGATGTGTTCACAGGGAATTTCACCTACTCGGGTAGCGGGTCGACTTCTTTCTCTTCATCGACCACCACGCCGGTCGACGGCGGAGAGACCACTGAGACGACCACCAGGGCACAATCCTTCAGCGAATCTGGTTCGCAAAGCCGGGGCGCGGACACGCAGATCAGTTGGGCGCTGGATGATGGCGGCAACAGGATCGCGACCGACATCACCAGCAGCGACAGTGGCTCCGGAACCGGGACGTATTCGTATGATGACAACACGACGGTTGTCACGGATACCAGTTGGGTCCGGACCACGGGCGATGCAACGCAAAGCCTGAGCCTGCACCAGTGCAGCAACATGGACGACACAATAGCGGTGAGTTCCGGGTACAGCTTCGGACGGAGCCTGACTATTTCCCTGGCCAGCGACGGGTCCCAAGTGATGAGCGGCACCGGTGACGGTACCGGCTGGGAGGACGGCCAGGCGAATCAAATCGGTGACACCAGTTGGAGTGTCACGACGTGGTTCATCGAACCGTTGCACACTCTGCATATAGACGAGGTGGGAAGCGCCGGCGAGGACAGCAGCGATTTCTACCGCGTCGACAGCGGGTGGTCCGAATCCTACGGCGACGGTTGGGCCTCCAACTCCACGTGGGGCAGCTATAGTGGCGGCGGCTCACGGTCGACATGGAGCGGTGCAGAGGTCAACTGGTGGGAATGGTTCGGGGATGCATCGGCATCAGGTGGTGACAGCGCGAGCGGTTCCAGTTCTTTCGGAAGCGCGCCATCGTCGACGAGCACATCGGATTCGTACTTGGACAGGCCGTTGTCGCCGGGCTTCAGCGCCGAGTCATACAACCAAGACGCCGCCGTCGTTGCCACCATCGGATCGCGCGGAAGCCCGGTGGGCCCCGGGCAGGGAACGCCGCCAACTAGCACCAGCAATACGCCGATGGCGGGTGGCGCGGCGGGCTCAAGCGGCGATCCGGGCGCGCAAGGGCAGGCCGGGCAGGCGGGGGCGAGTTCCGGAATGACTAAGAAGGATTTCCTCATCATTTGGCTTGCACCCGTGTGCGTGCCTGGGCTGGGTGGTGTCGTGGCCCTCGGAACACTCTTCAAAGGCTGCTCCGGAGGCTGCGGAAAGATTAGTGCTGCTGTTGGCTGGGACATTCTTGACGTTACCAAAAATCCTCGATGGGATGATGCCATGGCACTCGCTATGAAGTTCAGCCCAGCTAACGCCAAAGCCATACAGGATGGAATCGACATTGGGCATGTGCATGGAATAAGCACGGGCTTGTACTCAACAACGTCCCCGCAAGGTGGCGACCCGGAAGCAATAACTGTGATTGGCTTGAGTACCGATCTCACGCTGGGAGACTTAGCGATGGAGATCGTTGCAGAGGGGCAGCGACGCAGGGGGCTGAAGGACCAGGACCGGGACGCAATACAAAAGGCAAACGACGTACTACGGCAGGTGGACCAGCAGATTGAAGCCGGCGGAGGAAAGGTCACTCGGAACTGGCTGCACTGACGTTAACGCTTGCTGCACGTCGCGCTGGTATCGGTGTCCCACACTCTGGACAGCAGTTGGTTGAAGCGCGAAGGTCGTAGCCGCAATGCTCGCACAATCCCGCGTCTATCCGTGACTGCCGCCGCCCTTTGCGCCGTCGAACTGTCGACGAAATCGGCACCAGTGCGATTATTATGATGAGGAACCCTATTGGAGTGGTCAGCTCCCATCGCGTCAGAAAGGCCGCATGAAGGTCCCCCTCTAGGCATTGCTCCGTGGCAGCGAATCCGGCCAGAGCGTAGCCGCGAGTGCGAACCTCCGCGACGGACCACCCGTGGCCGCGCGTCCGGACGAACCGCGCCCTCGGATCGTAATGGTTGAGCGGCTTCTGGTAACGGCACACGGCCAACGAGATACCGTCACCAGCAAGTCGTGCTTCCAACACGGTGCGACCGTTGCCAAAAGCTACAAACTGTGATAGATATCGCTCGCCAACGTGCGTGGAATCAGAGTCCCAGATCCAAACTGCCGCCAACGCAACACATGCGAGCGTCGCCAACACGGAGAGGACCATCCCTGCACACCCCTTCATACTCTCTATTGTACTCACGCGCAGGGTGCTTTCAATAGAATTCACAGGGGATCATGCTCAATACTCAATCTAATCCACGTCGCCATTAAGTGAATCCTATGCCACAACCTACACTCCCCGCCGATCCCCGCAAATGCGTCGTTCTGGTCCCCTACACCAGCCACATCGTGCAGGCGTGCGAGGATGGGCTTAAGGCCCTCGAACATCGCGGGTACGTCGTCCGCCGGGTCGTCGGGTTTTCGGCCATTGACCAGGGACGCAACCAACTGGCGACGGATGCGATGGGCGAGGGATTTGAGGAAACCATGTGGATCGACTCTGATGTGGGGTTCGAGCCGGATGCGGTGGACGCCCTGCGCCGGCGGCGGTTGCCGATCGTCTGCGGGATCTATCCGCAGAAGGGCAAGCGGGCCGTGGCGTGCCATGTCATGCCGGGAACGCCGAAGCTCACGTTCGGCCGGGACGGCGGGCTGAGCGAGATCCTGTATGCCGGGGCCGGTTTCCTGCTGGTCCGGCGCGAGGTGTATCAGACGCTGCAGGAGAAGCTCACGCTGCCCGTGTGCAACGAGCGGTTTGGCCGGCCGATGGTGCCGTACTTTCAGCCGATGGCGTGTGAGGTCGAAGGTGGGTATTGGTATCTGGCCGAGGATTACGCGTTCTGCGAGCGGGCCCGGCGCTGCGGGTTCAAGGTCATGGCCGACACGACGATCCGGCTCTGGCACTACGGGCAGTACGGGTATGCCTGGGAAGATGCGGGCGTGGACCGGCCGCGACATGGGACGTTTACGCTGAACTTTGGGGCGAAGGCGTAGGGTTCAAGAGTTCAAGAGTTCAAGAGTTCAAGGGTTCAAAGGTTCAAGAGATCAAGGGTTGTGGATCCATCGCTGCGACAGGGCCGGGCGACGGTGAAGGCTACCAAGCCCGTGGTTCAGCCGAAGAAGCTGTCGCTGCGCAACAAGCCACCGAAAGTTCTCCACGCCGCTGCAAAACGCGCTTGAACGGAGGTCATCACCACGGCGTTTTGTAGCCGTCCTTGGCTTCGGGGTTGCAGTAGAGGCGGCCGGGGAGTTTTTTGACTTCGTCGGCGTATTGCTCGCGGCGCCAGTAGTCGACGCCGCCGTCGAAGCGGGCGACGCAGGCGGTGTTGCCGTGGCGGTGGGTGATGCCGTTGGAGGGTTCGTTGGTGCCATCGCTGAACATGTTGACGTCGGTGGCCTGCTCGTCGGCCTCCCAGAAGATGATGCCGTCGGGGCGCATCCGCGTGAGTTTCAGCGCGGGCGTGGTCGCGGTGATCACGTTAAAGCCCCCGAAGCCGCCGACAGCCCAGTTCATGACATAGCTGGTCTGGCTCTGGGCCGGCCACTTGCCACCCTGGCTGTAGGGGCCATCGTCGACCGGGCAGTGATACATGCGATAGTTGCGGATCACCGGCCAGCAGGTGCCGTATTGGACCTCGTCCTGTTTCGCGACCGGCTTTGGGCCATGGGGTGGGCGCATGTCGTAAAGCCAGCCGGGAGCCTTCCAGACGGTGGTGTCATCATCGTTGGGGTAGGGGAGATATCCCCGATTGTCGTTGGAGTAGATGATGCAGGCGGTGGCGAATTGCTTGAGATTGTTGGAGCAGACCACGCGATTGGCCTGGTCCTTGGCACGCTGCAGGGCCGGCAGCAGAATCGAGATCAGCAGCGCGATGATGCCGATGACCACCAGCAGTTCGACGAGCGTAAATCCGCGACGGGCGGCCATGCAAACCTCCAAACGTCAATGCCGCAGGAATTCAGTAACGGACGTGTCATGTGGGATTGTGCTCTGAGCGCGGCGACTTGTAAAGCAATTTCCCGTTTCTCTTGCCCGGAACCCCGGCTTGCCGTAGTCTTTTCCGCGTTGATTCAGAAAAGGAGTTCGGTTCATGGCGAAGACATGGCGATGTGCGGTGGTGGGTAGCGGATTGGCCGGCGGATGGCATGTGCAGCTTCTGCCGACACTGGAGAATACGCAGCTCGTGGCGGTGTGCGATGTCGATCCGGCCCATGCCAAGGCGGCGATCGAGAGTGCCAAGGCTCCGAATACGCCGGTCTATACCTCGCTCGAGGAGATGCTCGGCAAGGAGAAGATCGACATTCTCCACGTCGGCACGCCCAGCGGCGACCATTTCACGCCGGCCAGGACGGCGCTGGAACGCGGGATCAACGTCATCACCGAAAAGCCCATGGAGATCACGCTGGAGCGGATCGACCAACTGGCCGAGATCGCGAAGAAGAATGGGGTGCGGATCGCCGGGATCTTCCAGAACCGGTGGAATGTGGCCAATCGAGCCATGTACGATGCCCGGCAGCAGGGGCGGTTCGGGCGGATTGCCTGGGCCGGGTGCTTCACGCCGTGGTATCGGCCGGACAAGTACTACCAAGAGGTGCCGTGGCGTGGCACCTGGGCGCTGGATGGCGGGGCGGCCATCATGAACCAGAGCGTTCACGCCATCGATCTGCTGCAGTGGATTGTCGGGCCGGTGAAGCGGGTGTCGGCGTATTCGTCGAGCCGGATCCATCCCAAGATCGAGGCCGAGGACACGGGTTGCTGTGCGCTGGAGTTCGCCGACGGCGGCTACGGCACGATCATGGGGACGACGGCGATGTTCCCGGGCGGGCCGGTGCGGATCGAGATCGGCGGAGAGAACGGTACGGCGGTGTCGGAAGGGGGGCTGCGGGTGTTCAAGTTCCGCGAGGAGCGGCCGGAGGATGCGCAACTGCTCGAGCGATTTGTCCCGCCAATGCCCGACATCTGGAAGAAGCGGCTGGCCGAGGCGGGCGGGCCGGCGGTTATGGAGAAGCTTGGGCTTAACGCGGCCGTGAGCACGGCAGGAGGGGCGAGCAACAAGGATGTGAAGATTGAACTGCATGTGAAGAACGTGCGGCACATCCTGGAATGCTGGGAAGCCGGCCGCGATGCGGAGACGAACCCGGCGGAAGCGCGCAAGTCGGTGGCGATTGTGCTGGCGTTCTACGAGTCGTCCCGGCGCGGCGGAGATGCGGTGGATGTGAAGTGAGGCGGGATTGCCCGCGACGCATATAATGCAGCATATGCAACTTCCCCACAGGCCGCGCGTCTGTTGGAAAGGAACGATTCACCATGCGCATCAACACCATGTCCGCAGCCGTTTTTCTCGCCGCGGTCCTGGGTGGTTCGGCCAATGCCGAGCTTTCCCGGCACACGATCCCGGGCAAGTGGCTTGATGAGTATCTGCCGGAAAAACTGCCCGAACTCAAGCCGCCCAGCTACTTCAGCGACCTGGACAAGGCTCGCCAGCAGGCTTTCACGGGCCGGTATAAGTTGGCGCTGATCACGGTCAAGCTGGCGAAACTGACCGGCCCGAAGGCCGCGTGGGTCAAGGGATATGCGCTGGCCAATCTCGGGCGCACGAATGAGGCGCTCGAAGTCCTGGCCGACAAGGCGGTCGCGGATGATGCGGCCGTGGGCCTGCTGACGGCACAGATTCATGCCCGTGTCGCCCACTATGGCAAGGCCATCGAGATCCTGAAGACGCTGGCGGCGAAACAGCCTGACGCCGTGGCGCCGCGATTTCACCTGGGGCTGTATCTCGAAGAGTCGGGCGACATCGTCGGCGCGAGAAAGGAATTTGATCAGCTTCACGAGCAGTGGTGGGACAAATGGCGCGGGCAGCAGGCCCGGCTGTTTGAAGATGCGGAATCGTTGACGCTGCTGGGACAGGCGTTCGATCACTGGGCCAGGCTCAACGGCAAATATGCCGGCAACCCGGACCTGCAGAAGCTCATCCTCAAGGCGTTTGTGCAGGCGTACGACGTGGTCGATCGCGGCTATTGGCCGGCCCATGTGGCGGCGGCCGAATATTTCGTTGCGCACGGGAACGGTCCGGAAGCCGGGAAGGAACTCGCCGCGGCGCTGGCGGGCAATCCCAACGATGCTCATGCGCGAATCCTCGTCGGGTATATCGCGCTGGCGCAGTTCAACTTCGACGCCGCCGACGCGGCCATCGCGGCCGTCCGCAAGATCGATGCTGGTAGCTTGGAATGCGCCATGCTCGAAGCGCGAAACCTGCTGCATCAGCGGACGCCCAAGGAAGCCGAAAGGGTCATCAACGGAATCATCGAGAAGAATCCCGAGTATGTCGATGCACTGGCGTTGGCGGCATCGGCCGCGGCGCTGCAGATGAAGGATGCGGATGTCGAGCAGATTCTGGCGAAGATCGAGAAACTCGATCCGCACAATGCGACGGCGTATTTCGAGCTGGGCGAACATCTCGGCGCGATGCGGCAGTATCCGCGGGCCGAGAAGATGTACGAGAAGGCGATCGACCGTGCGCCGTGGATGAGCGAGGCGCGCAACGGCTTGGGGCTGCTGTTGACGCAGAGCGGCGATGAGGACAAGGCGAGGATCGTGCTGGATGCGGCATACGCATACGACCCGTTCAACTATCGCACCATCAACTATCTCCGCCTGCTGGACCGCATGGCGAAGATGGACCACGTGGAGAGCAAGAACTTCGTGCTCGTGTTCAGCCGCAAGCGCGATCCGATCATCGACCTGTATGTGCCGGAATACATGGAGAGCATCTACGCCGACGTGTGCGGTACCTTCAAGCACCAGCCGGAACTCAAGACGATCATCGAGATTTTCCCGACGCACGAGCAGTTCTCGGCGCGCATCACCGGGGCGCCGTGGATCGGCACGGTTGGCGCGAGCACGGGGCGGGTGATTGCCCTGGCGACGCCGGCGCCTGGCGAGGGGAATTCGATGGGGTCGTACAACTGGTCGCAGGTGCTGCGGCATGAGTTCACGCACACAGTCACGCTGTCCGCGACCGAGAATCGCATCGGCCATTGGATGACCGAGGGGCTGGCAGTGATGGAAGAGCATTCGCCCATGCGCTGGGAGTGGGTGCCGATGCTCTACCATGCGGTGAAGGACAAGGAACTGTTCTCGATGGAGAACCTGACGTGGGCGTTCGTGCGGTCGAAGAAGCCGACGGATCGGGCCATGGCGTATGCGCAGTCGGCGTGGGTGTGCGAGTACATCCAGGAGAAGTGGGGCCGGCCGGCGCTGCTGAAGATGATGGATGAATTCCGCCAGGGCCGCGTGCAGGAGGATATTTTCCCCGATGTGCTGGGGGTGCCGGTCAAGTCGTTTGAGGTGGAGTTCACCGCCTGGGCCGAAAAGCAGGTGAAGGGCTGGGGCTACGATGAGGCAACGAGCAAGAAGTATGATGAGCTGCGCGAGAAGGCCGAGGCCATGGTGCAGACAAAGCAATATGCCGAGGCCCTGGCGGCGTGGGAGGAAATCCGCACGATCCGGCCGATGGATCAGTTGCCGTACCAGCGCCTCGCGTTCCTGTACCTGAACAAGGGCGATATTGAAAACGCCAAGAAGTGCCTGCTTCGGCTGCACCAGACGACGGTGAAAGACAACCGTTTCGCCAAGCGACTGGCCCGGCTGTGCCTGGATAACAAACAGCTCGACGAGGCGAAGAAATACGCGCTGGAGTCGATTTACGTCGATCCGTACGACATGCCCGCACACGAAATCATGCTGGAAATCGCCGAGAAGGCACAAGACGCAAAGGCCGTGGCGCGTGAGGAGAAGGTGCTGCCAGTGCTCAAGGCGTTCAGGGATCAGCTTCGCAAGGACACGCTGATGCCGGGGGCGCCGACGCAGTAAGCGATTATGAGGGTGCGCGCCATTTCTACTGGCGTCCGCGATGGGGGCGCGCGAGAATCCCGCGTCATGGACTTGGACTTCGGCGTATGGCACCTGCTCGTTCTTCTGCTCATCCCCGCGTTGCTGATCGTGGGGCTGATTCTTTTCAGACGCGCTCTTTGGCCGCGGCGTCGCGGCAATGAACCGCATTGTGCCGCCTGCAACTACCTGCTCATCGGCAATGTTTCCGGCCGCTGCCCCGAATGCGGCGGCGACATCGGCCTTTCCGGCGGCACGCGTCTGGGCGAGCGCCACCGGCGTCCCGGGCTCGCATGCGTCGCCATTCTCATGCTCTTCCTTGGCGTCGGTTCGATCATTGCGATCGCAACAGGAATTGCGCAAGAGGTGAATTGGTATCAATACCGCCCGGCATCCTGGGTCGTCCAGGATCTGGCATCGTCCAATGCTCGCCAGGCCAATCGAGCCTGGAATGAACTGGACCGTCGCCGCAAGTTACCCGCAGGGCTGTCGCCGGCCATCGAACAGAAGCTCATCGTCCTGGCGTTGAAAGAGCAGGGCCAGGCCGCCGCGGGTCCGTGTGGGACGCAGCTCATCAACTACGTGGGCGACATGTTTCTTGCCAACAAGCTTTCCAAGGCACAGACGGACCTCTTCTTCACGCAGGGCATGACCTTCCAACTCCTCGTCCGTCCCAGCGTCGTTGTCGGCGACGAGCTGCCGTACCTGATCAGCCACAGCGGCCGCGCACCGTCGGGGAACTGGTGGGTTCGCATTCACAATGTTCAGGCCAAACTCGACGGTCGCGTGCTCAACACCGGCGGTTCCAGCACATCAAGCGGCTTCGGCGGCGGGAGCAGCGGTTCGTACACGAGGATCGCCACGCCGGGCAGGCACACCATCGAAGTCAGCAACCGCGTCGAGTTCTACCACGGTGCCTGGGGGAACGAGAAAGCGTCGAAGCTTTGCTACACCCGTAACCTCACGTTCAAAGCCGGCTTTGATGCATTGGAGACAGCGCCCGCCGACTATGTGAAACTGCTCGACGACGCCACGCTTAAACCCCTGATTCGAAAGGCGATCACAGTCCCCCAACTGGAACGGACCGCCGGCGGCAGCATCAATCTCGTGATTGATGTCAACAACGCCCCCGCCAACGTCGCGTTTGACGTCGTTGTCCGCGCCGATGGCAAAGAATACGCCGTTGGCTCCATCACCCTTGGCAAAGGCCGCCAGTGCAGTTTTGGCCTCAACACCGACACGTTGAACGCCGTTACTGCCAACAAGTTCGACTTCATCCTCCGCTCAAGTGAACCGGCGGCCCGCCGAACGACCGACCTGTTCGAGATCTGGTCCGGCGAGATCATCCTTCAAGGCGTTCAAGTCAAATCGCGTGCCCGATGAACGGACTGGCCTCGGCGACAGATCCCATCCTGTCACCACTAGCGTCGCGGGCCGGGTTTGGCGACAATCCGGTTCATGGACTCCGGGTTCGCCACTTGGCGCCTGCTCATCATCTTGGCCATTCCCGTTCTGTTGATCGTCGGTGTGCTTTTTCTCAAACGCGCTCTTTGGCCCCGTCGGCGCGGCAATGATCCCCATTGCGCCGTGTGTGACTATTTGCTCATTGGCAACGTTTCCGGCCGGTGCCCCGAATGTGGCCGCGACCTCACGTTTCCCAGCAGCATTCGGCTGGGGCAGCGATACCGTCGTCCCGGGCTCGGTGTTGTCGCCATCCTCCTGTTGCTACTCAGTCTCGCGATGATCGTCGTCATGGCCACCGGCGCAGCAGACCAGATCCACTGGTACCAATATCGCCCCGCAGCCTGGGTGGTGCAGGACATGGCATCTTCCAACGCCGTTCAGGCCAACCGTGCCTGGAACGAACTTGATCGCCGCCGCAAATCCACCGGCGGCTTCTCCCCGGCCATCGAACAGAAGCTCATCACCCTGGCACTGAAAGACCAGGGCCAACCCATCCAAGGTCCCCTGGGGACGCGACTTGTCGAATTTCTTGGCGACATGTTCCTGGCCAACAAACTCTCCAAGGCGCAGGCCGACGTCTTCTTCACACAGGCTATGTCCCTCGGGTTCATCGTCCGCCCGATCGTCATCATCGGCGATGACGTCCCGTACACGATCAACAGTAGCGTCCGCATTTACGGTAGCCAATGGTGGTATCGCGTCCACACCGTTCGATGCAGGCTCGACGATCAAATAGTCCCCAATGACGTTTCCGCGTTCGCCACTTCCGGCGACCACAGTCTCAATTCGCTTATTCTCAACTCGCACATCAAAATCACCACTCCAGGAAAGCACGCCTTCGAAGTCACCTCCCGCATCGAGTTCTATCATGGACCCTTCTACGACGTGAACGCCTCCAAACTCAGTCACACCCGCACGGTGATGCTCGCGACCGGCTTCCAGGCTGTCGAAAGTGACCCCGCTGATTGCGTGAAACTGGTCGCGGATCCCGTCCTCAAGTCCCAGATACAGAAAGCCATCACCATTTGGCAAATCGAACGAATCCCCTCCGATGGCCATGTCTATATGAGTCAGTATTCGGTCGATAGAGCCCCGGCCAACATCGCCTTCGAAGTTTACATTCGTGCCGACGGCAAAGAATCCTGCGTCGGCCAATTCGCCGTCACCAAATACCGCAGCCTGCCCACAGTGGCCCTGGGTGGCATCACGGACAATAAGGCCGACATCATCTTCCGCTCCAGCAAAGCCGCTGCCCGCCGGACCACCGATCTTTTCGAAATCTGGGCTGGCGAGATCGTCTTCGAGGGCCGCCAGGCGAAGCCGAGTCCCAAGTGACCCGACGAACCTTCATTTGACGCCCCAATCCTTGCAAACCCACCCCTCCCGGATTACCTTTCCGGCCGTCTGGACCGCGCAAAACACTTCCAGAAAACAGGAGAACCAACCATGATCGCGCTTGCTGATCGTATGTCACTCGTGTCCGAATCGATCACACTGGCCGTGGGTGCCAAGGCCAAGGCCATGCAGCGGCAGGGGATCGACGTGGTCCTCTTTGGGGCCGGCGAGCCTGATTTCGACACCCCCCAGTTCATCAAGGACGCCTGCAAGGTTTCCCTCGACAAAGGCGCGACCAAGTACACGCCCACCCCGTGTATTCCCGACCTCAAGATCGCCATCGCCGACAAGTTTCAGAAGGAAAATGGCCTGCCGTATAAGCCCGAGAACATCACCACGGGCGCCGGCGGCAAGCACTGCCTCTATATGGCGTTCATGGCGGTGATCAATCCCGGCGATGAGGTGCTGATTCCCTCGCCGTACTGGGTCAGCTATCCCGAGCAGGTGAAACTGGCCGGTGGCGTCAACAAGATCATCGCGGGCGAAGAGAAGAACGGATTCAAGATCACCCCGGCCCAGCTTGAGGCGGCCATCGGACCGAAGTCGAAGGTCCTGATGCTCAATTCCCCCTCAAACCCGGCCGGGCATGGCTACACGCCGGAGGAACTCAAGGCCCTGGCCGACGTGGTCGTCAAGCATCCGAATCTCGTGGTCTTCTCCGACGAGATTTATGAGAAGCTCGTCTACGATGGGCTGAAGTTCGTGGCGTTCGCCTCGCTCGATCCGCGGCTGGTCGATCAGACGCTGACGTTCAACTGCCACAGCAAGAGCTTCGCGATGACCGGCTGGCGCATCGGCTATATCGGTGGCCCGAAGAACGTCATTGACGCGATCAACAAACTGCAGAGTCAGATGACCAGCCACATCACCAGTTTCACCCAGCAGGCGGCCATCGTCGCCCTGACCGACCCGCGCGGCAACGAGGGGATCAAGGTCATGCGGGATGAGTTCGAGAAGCGCATGCACCACATGCACGCCCGGCTCAATGCCCTGCCCAAGGTGACCTGCGTGAAGCCGCAGGGCGCGTTCTACTGCTTCCCCAACATCGGCGCGTACCTTGGTAAACAGGCCGGCAACATCAAGATCACCGATGCGGTGACGTTCGCCAGTGCGCTACTGGAACAGGCGCATGTGGCCGTCGTTCCCGGGAATGACAGCGGTTTCGACACGCACGTTCGCCTGAGTTTTGCGACAAGCATGAAGGAAATTGACCGCGGCATCGACCGGATTGCGGAGTTCCTGGGCAAGCTCGCGTAGAAGGAGTTAATGACGAAACCCGAAATCCGAAACTCGAGTCAAACCCGAATGACGAATGCCGAAGTGGTTCTCCGCATTCGTCATTCGGGTTTCGGATTTCTTTCGGTATTCGGGTTTCGAGGTTCGGATTTTCCATGAAAATCGGCCACGGCTACGACATCCACCGCCTGCAACCGACCGGCCGGCTGATCCTCGGCGGCGTCGAAGTCGCCACCGGCCTGTCGCCCATCGCTCACTCCGACGGCGACGTGGTCATCCATGCGCTGGTCGACGCCTTGCTCGGCGCCATCGGCGAGGGCGACATCGGCGAGCTGTTTCCTCCGTCCGACCCGACATGGAAGGCCGCCGATTCAACGGTGTTCCTCAACCATGTCATGCAACTCGTTCACAAGGCTGGTTATCGCGTGGGCAATGCCGACGTCACGATTCTGGCCGAACGACCCAAGCTCAAGGCCTTCAAGCCGGCGATGAAGAAGCGCATCGAGTCACTGGTCGGTGCTCTCGTGAACGTCAAGGCCGGCACCAACGAAGGCTGCGACGCCATTGGCCGGGGTGAAGCGATCGCAGCGCATGCGGTGGTGTTGTTGTTGCCGGTGTGAGGCATGGGGGGCGGCTCACTTGATGATGTCAAGGACTCGCCGCCACATCAGGAAAGGGGGGATCCCAGCGTATCCCGAGTCCTGCCCATCATTGCATTCGATGACGATCCATTGGCCTTCGCGTGTCTGGGCGATATCGACGACCAGGAAAGTCACGTTGATTCGTCGGGCGGCTTCGCCAGCCACCGCCATCGCGGCCGATTCCTCCTCGCGCGTCATTGCGTAGTGGTAGCCCGTCCAGTAGGGCCCGCAACCGACGCATTGGCTGTTCCACCAGAAGGTACGGAATTCAAAGGCCGGCGGGATGACATGGTCAGAAGGATCCGCAACCGGTCGCAGGTTGATGTACTCCCGACACACAATATCCTGCCACCAGAGGATCGGATCGGCCTCCCATTCATCCATCGCGCGGAGGAACTCCTCCGAGTTTGCAATGATGGACAGCCGTCGCTGGTGCTTACTTGTCTGTCTCGCGCCTTTCAAGAAGACCGGCCATGCGAAATTTCGAGTGATGTCCTCCAACTGCGGCCGCCGGTCGAACCAAATACTGCGTGGGGTAAGATCTGCCAGCAAGGGATACCACACCGGCAGCAGGCTGGTACGTTGGTACTCAGCGGGTGTATGCACCAGTTGGATGCCTTTGGCCAGGAGTTGGCGATACCGCTGCTCATAATCGTTCGCAGCCCCCATGCGTGCCACAGCGATGGCCATACCCTCGCGATGAAACGGATGGCGACAGGGGAAGAACGCTTCGAAGTCGAAGTCGTAGACAGGCATGCCGGTTGGCGCGGTGGCCACCCACAATGTGTCTTCCACAAGCGCCAAGTCCAGTGTCTGCTCTTCAGCCATATTGGACGGCATCCTACCTCCAATTCGCCCGAATGCCGATAATTTGGCGGTACATGACCGCGCAGCGGCAATTTGGGGATAATGGATGTTGAGGATCCCGCCTCTGTTTGCTCCGCCTCTTACGCCGCCTTCAGCGACTCCTGACACGAAAGCATCTTTCGGGATCGATCCTCGTGGTCGCTCAGCAGCAGGTGAATCTGCTCAGGCCGCAGTTTCAGGAACGTTTCGGCCAGTTCGGGGTCGAACTGCGTGCCTGCGCAGCGGCGGATCTCGCCGAGGGCAGCCTCGGACGACAGGGCTTTGCAGTAGGGACGGTCCGAGGTCATGGCGTCGAAACAGTCGGCCAGGCAGATAATCCGGCCCATGAGGGGGATGTCCTTGCCCGACAGGCGTCCCGGATAGCCGTGGCCGTCGTAGCGCTCGTGGTGGTGCAGGACACCCGGGATGATGTCTTCGATTCGCTTGATTTCGATGAGAATTCGGACGCCAATTTCGGGATGTTTCCTGACCTGCTCAAACTCGTCGCGCGTGAGTTTGCCTGGTTTTTGCAGGACGGCCTCGGGCACGCCAATCTTGCCGACATCGTGCAGAAGTCCCGACAGATAGATGCGGTCGGCAGCCGCGTCGCTGAGGCCGAGTTGCGTGGCCAGGTGGCGCGAAAGCAGGGCCACGCGCTCGCTGTGGCCGCAGGTGTAAGCGTCTTTGGCGCCGATGGCGGAAGTGAGAGAGCGCATGAGCCCGAGCATCAACGCGTGGAGGTCGTCGCTGGGAACGGCATCGCGGGCGCGGATAGCCGCATCATCGGCAACGCCGTCGGAGTCAGGGCTTTTTGCGGTGCTGCTGTTCATTCTCACAAACCCCTCCGGCAGGCTACTCTCGGCCTGACTGCAGAGAGTATCGAACGCAAACATGGATCGCTTTTGTGAGATTCGGCCGGAGGTGTCGATAATCCGAGTGGTGATAATACTGGATGCGGGTGCGCTCGCCATTTCTGGAAACTGGGTAGGGACCGCTCGCCGAGCGGTCCGTTTCGCACGCCAAGAGTTTGCCAAAAAGGACGGGCAGACCCGCTGGAGAAGCGATGCTCCGGGTTGGGGCGGCGTTGCTGAAGACTCGGCCGCCCCAACTTTCCCTCGGAACATGCTCGCATCGGTACGTGGCGATTTGGAATCAGTCGCCAGTCTGCACTTGTGCCAGGAGCGTCGTGGCCAGTTCATCGTTGGGCTTGAGATGGAGTGCCTTGACGTAAAGATCCATGGCCTGCCGGGCCTTGCCCTGTTTTTCCAGCACGTAGCCGCTCATGCACACGGCGACGGCATCGTTCTGGTCGAGAGCCGCGGCCTTCTGAAAGGCGGCTTGGGCGTCGTTGAGTTTGTCCTGGCGGATGCGGAGATAGCCCATGAGCACCCAGGCCTCGGCATTGCTGGCATCGAGGGCGATGGCCTTGGCGATGGACATTTCAGCGCGGTCATTGTCGCTGCACGCGAGCCCGGTCCTGGCCAGCGCCAGCCAGATACGGGGTTCCGCGGGCTGATTCTGCGCCAGATCCTGGAGGATGGCGCGGGCATCGGCGGGACGGTTTACGTTCAGCAGCGACTCGGCCATGACGAGCAGAAGATCCGTCCGTTTGGCGAATGGCTCATCACGCATCAGTTTCTCGAGCACCGTGATGGTTTCGGCATATTGGCCGGTACGATAGAGGGCCAGGGCCAGATGCTCGCGGATCTGGCCATCCTCGGGCGCCAACATGCTGGCTTCGCGAAACAGGGTGATCGCTTCCTGTCGCTTACCCGCCCAGAGGAGCAGTTGGGCGGCGAGATCCCGGATTGGCGCGGCGTTTTCGAAATAGCTCAGGCGTTCCTGCACGTAATCGAGGGCTTCATCGCCACGTCCCTGGCTGATCAGCGTCTCGGCGCGAGCCATCACGTAGGCCAGTTCGGCGGGCTTCTTCTCCGACGCCTCGACGTACCACTTGAGGGCGTTGTCGGGCTTCTGCCAGCGCTGATAGATCACGCCCATGAGGTAGTCGGCCTCGGCGTTGGTCGGGTCGATGGTGCGGACGTTATCCAGTTCCTTGACGGCGGATTCGAGTTTGCCCTGCTCGATGGAGACGCGGGCGGAGAGGATGCGGAGGGATACGTTGTCGGGCTGTAGGCGAATCGCCTCGTCGAGGCTCTTGCGGGCATCAACGGGATTACCGCCGTCAAACTGCTGCTTGGCGAGTCCGTAGAGCACGCCCGCGCGGGCGTTGTTCCACTGGGTGTGGAGTTTCTCCCGCCCGGTGGGCTCGGGTTTGTCATTGGAACAGCCGGCGACAACGAGTGTCAGGATCGAGAGGATGGCATACAGCTTCTTCATAACAGACTCCGAAGGAAAAGGGCCTTGTGGCCGGGAAACACATTTGTCAAATTGCTGGTGCCACGGCTTGTCTGCTGCGAGCCGCACTTTGCGGCCGCGTTCGTGGTACCGCCTTCAGGCGGTTCTTCAGAGCGTCTGAGGACGGTACCACGAACAAGCCATGGCACCCGGGATCATTTGCCTGCGCCGGGCGCGTCATCGACGGGTAATTCCGTGACGTTTGTCGCCGGAGTCGGGTCGGCGCTCCTGGGGGCGGAAGTGGTGGGTGCCGAGGCCGCGGGTGACGGAGCCGGCGTCTGCTCTTTCTTCTCCAACAGCGGTGCGGGCGTCTTGTTCTCCGACTCGGTCGTGACCAACCTCTCGGCAGGGCGCGTCGTCGGGGTTGCGGGAGCCGGACGCTGAGCCACGGGAATCGCGACTGCAACCGGGCGGGTCGTCGGCGTCGCAGGCAGAGCCACGGTGGCCACGCGAGACGATTCGCTGGCAATTATCACGGTTGGCGCCGCGGCGGGCGCGGCGGATCGCGGCCCGGCGGCGCGTTCCTCCATGACGCGATGGCGGACAAAGTCGCGGATGATGCTGTTATCGACGGTGGTCAGCTCTCTGGCGCCGAGCGTTTGTTTCATGTCGATCGCTTCTTTGAACGTGGGATTGAGATTGGTGGCACAATCCAGTTGCCACATGGCCAGCCGGCGGTTGGCGTTGGGCTTGTTCATCTCGGCAACTGCGGCATTGTAGGAACTTTCGGCCAGCCGCTCGCGGCCAAAGCACATCATGCCCCGGCGTACGCCGACACGAACCTTTTCCCAGTCCTTCATGGCCTGCTCGGAGGCGGCGGAATAGGCCTTGTCATCCTTGACGATATGCGGCGTGAGGAGCACGATGACCTCTTCGCGGCTGGTCGCGTCCTCCTGGTTGCGGAAGAGCGCGCCGACCAGCGGGAGATTGCCCAGACCGGGCACCTGGTTCTTGCTGACACTGGACGATTCGCGGAACAGGCCGCCGATGACGATGGTGTGGCCGTCCTTGACCATGATGTTGCTGGTGATTTCCGTAGTGCTCTTGGAGGGCAGACCGTTGACGACCTTGCCATCGGAGTCCTCGGGGTGAACTTCCAGGCGGATGTAACCGTCGTCGCCGACGAACGGACGGAACATCAGTTTCGTGCCGGTCTGGAGGAACTGGACCGATTGGACGGTCGTGCTTTCCGTGACAGTGGTGGTGAGGTAACCGTCCTCGCGGCCGACGAGCACCTCGCCCTTCTGCTTGTTCAGCGCCAGAACCTTGGGATTGGCCAGGACAGTCGTATTGGTCGTGGCTTCCAGGGCCTGGACGAAGACGGCGACGTTGTTCGTCAGCAGTCCGACGCGCATGCCGCCCTTGGGAACATTGTCGGTGAAGCCGGTTCGGGCCGCGCCGACGCCCTTGTCACTGAGCGACGGGGCGCTGTCAACAACCTTGCCGGATAGGACATCTCCGAAGGTCGCGGCATTGCTCGCCACGGACGCGAAGTCGACGCCGCCGATGACACTGAAGTCGATGCCCAGGGCGTTGTCTTCGGTCAGACGGGCAACGAGGATGGTGGCTTCAATGAGGATCTGCTGCGGGCGGCGGTCCACTTCCTTGATGATCTTGCGGACCTTCTCCATGTTGTCCGCGTAGTCGCGGACGACAATGATGTCCTCGACGGCATGAGAGAAGCCGCCGGTCTCCTTGCTGTCGATGCCTTCCTTGGTGGGCAATGAGGCGGAGATGGTACCGTCAGCGCTCATGGCCGGCTTGAGCATCGGCTGCACATTGGCGGCCGGAGTGTAGTAGAGGCGGAAGACCTCGGTGACGAGCAGGCGCTCGGATTTCTCGATGTCGGCCAGTTCCTTGGTCGTATAAACGTAGAGGAAGTTGCCCTTCTCGCGACAGCCGTAGCCGTTGGCCTTGAGGATGGCGTCGAGGGCTTCCTTGACGGTGACGTTGGAAAGGGACGCGGTGACGGTTCCGCGGACTTCCTTTGACGCCAGGATGTTCTTATGGGTTTTGATGGAGAGCATCTGCAGGACGCCGACAAGATTGGCATCCTTGAGGTCGAGGTTCTCGATGATCCCGGTATCCGAAACCTTGACCAGGGCGGGATCGGGCGCGTTGCCCTGGGCGCCCGGAGCTGGAGGTGCGAGCGGTACGGTCTCAATGACGCGAACGTCAGAGACGGTTTTATCCGCATCAACGGTTTTCTTCTCCGGGACCGCCGCAATCGCCTGACCGGAATAAACGGACATCGCGGCCAAAAAAAGAGCCGAACTTCGGGTCCAATGTTTCATGGGGCGCTCCTGTAAGGGACAACATTTTCCACCAGACTACGTCTGGCACTTCATGGATCGGCTGCGAAGTCCACCGACTTTGCCAGTTGTTCGGAAAATATGTTTTGCGCGGTTTGGGAGGAGTGAACTTCAGGGAACCTGGGCCGTGGAGAGTTGGCCGGTGTAGGGTTCAATGGCGATCTGAAGTTTGTAGGCGCCGCTGCGAATGGTGACGGTGCCGCTTGAAAGCGCCTGATCCGGTCCTCCACCCGTGTAGATCACGGGCGTGCCGAGTTCGTCGAAACCGATCGTGGTGTAGACCGTGCTGCCGGTGCCTTTGAAACTCACGGATTCGATGGACAGATTCTTCAAGCCGGGCGAGCCGTTAATGCCTGAGGTGATGGTGTATGGCGTCCGGTTGACTGGATGCGTGACCGGCGTGGTCATGTCGGCGGAGCTGACGACAGAGTAACTCCCGGCCGCCGCGTCGAAGACCAGGTAGTGCCGAAGCTGGCGGGTAATCGCCATGTTCTGGGCGTACATGAAGTCGGACATGACGACGCGGACTCCAGCGCCGGCCTTGAGGTCGTCGCGGGAGGACATCTGGGGAACAACCACCGCCGCGGCGATCCCGATGATCACCACGACGACGAGAACTTCGATCAGCGTAAACGCACTGCATGTCCTGCGCATAAGGCCCTCCGGCCGATCAACACCGCAATACGACGCTGGCATGCCCCGGCGTGGCTGCAGGCCTGGGAGAGGCGTACTCCTGCGCGACCGCGGCCGCGCGGAGTGCGGCCCTCCCGGAACCATCGCCATGCCGGATCGTCACTTCTTCTCTTCAGACGCGGCCATCTTCACCTGGACTCTTCCGCTCTCCAGCAGTTCCATGAGCTTGTCCATCTTCGTATTCAAGGACTTCATTTCCTCGATGACCTCTCGCCGCTGGGCCCCGGCATCGGGGATCTGGGCATAGGCGGGAGTTACCGGACTTGAACCATTCCATTGCGAGAAGAGGATCAGGCCCTGGAGCACGACAACGGCGACGAGTACGCGGTTCATAACGAATCCTTTCGGTTGCTCATCTGATAACGTCACATTCGGTCCGGGAATTGAGGAATCACCATGAGCAAGTCCGATTTTGTCCGTATTTCTTCTGGTCCATCTTCCGCGACTGCATCGGCAAGCGGTTGTTTAACGTCGCCGCAAGCCGGGGCAGAAACGCAAGCCCGGCGGCGGGTGACGAACCCGCCGCCGGGAGGTTGATTCAAGGGCAATTATTCCTTGAAGATGGTCTTGCCGGAAACCGTGCCGGCCGTGGCGTCGGTCACGCCGTCGGTGCCGAAGATGCGGCCGGTGCCGCCGGTGTAGTCGTACACGAAGCCGCAAGCCGTGGCGGCGGCCGCCGCGCCGGTGCCGTCGACCACCGCTCCCAGGCCATTAAGCGGGTTCTTCGGTGCCGCCTGCATGTAGGGACCGAAGCTGGTGGTGCCGCCCGCGGGATAGACCGCGGCGACCGTCAGCGGATTCCAGTTGGTGACCACGGGCGTGGCACCGTCGGTACCACCGACGAGGTTGGGCAACGTGTCGCCATGCTGAAGCTTGTAGAGCTCGATCTGCGAGCGCAGCGTCTGGAGCTGGCTGACGAGACTGCTCTTGCGGGCGTCCTGGCTGGCGTTCGTGAACTGCGGGATCACGATGGCCGCGAGAATGCCCAGGATGATGACGACGATCAGAATTTCGACGAGCGTGAAGCCACGTTTAACTTGACGAGCGATCATTTGAATGCCTCCTGTGAAGGGTTCCGTTTTTCGATTCCCGGCGCGGGCGGGTGCACGCCACGCTGCCGGCTCTCTTTTGTCTACTCACGCATTGCCAACGATCCGGCGGCTCTCTGATGTATCGGCCGAAGCCTTGGTCGACCGCGGGGCGCGTTGCCGGGCGGTACACAGCTTCCTCGGCACGATCTGCGTTTTCCGGCGCGTTTTCCTGCGTCGAAAATCGCCCAGGCGGCCCTCCTTTCTTGAGTCTGTTGACTCCTTTCGGCTTCGTGCCGAACCAGGAATCGCCGGCGCGTCTTGGTGCCCTCTGGGCCGGCCGACATTCGTCGGCCGGCCAGACCGGTGCTCATCGGAGCCTCGATCTCTCACCACATCGGCGCGGGTGAGCCGCGACTTAAGAACAAGATTGCTTCGGAGGGCAGCCTGATCAGCGGCGGCTTTATCGGCCGCCACGATCCGTGCGAAGCACACTTGTTTCGGACCCAACACGGAAGGCATGGAACCTTCTGGAAGTGCGACGGTAATTTCCGTCCGGCCCGTTGCCGGACTACGTCGGCATCCTTTCGGCAGCGTCCTCGCTCCACACGCGACGGCACTTTTCGGTGGTGCAGACATTCCGTCTGACATCCCACCCGCCCTCGCGGCGGACCGGACGCTTTGCGCATCACCTGCGAGCCTGCAACGACAGAACACAGGCCCGACGGTGAGCCGGGCTTCCTCAGCCCGGCGCCGCCTCACGGCGGCTTAGCCTTTGTCGGGGATCCGTTCTTACGCCCCGCGGAACTCTTCAAGCACCTCGCAGTCCCGCGTGACGTAACGAAGATGATCTACAATTCCCCGGGCGCGGAGACAAATCGCTCTGAAGAAATTCCCCATTCCCACCAACGTCCGGGAATGACGCGGGTGGAGCAGGGCCCGGCGTCCCCGCTGGATTTCCTGATGTGCGAACCGTTTGGTATTTGAGGCCGGCGAGAACGCCGGCCCTACTTTCCGGCATCCCCATCCAGCGCCCGAATCGGCCAGATCTCCGACCTGGTGTGCTGTGCCTTCATGATGTCCGCGAGCTTCTTTACGATATCGGGATGGTCTGCGGCTACATCGGTGGTCTCAAAGGGATCCCTGGCGAGATCGTAGAGTTCGATGTCGCCGGCCTTGATCTGCTGCTGTCGCGGGCCGGGGTTGAGATGCTGACGAATGGCTTTCCAGTCGTCGACACGGACGCACTGCTGGCCGTCGTAGCCGGGGGATTCTCTATAGAGGAACGGGCGCGGTTCCTGTTTGCCGCCGAGCAATGTGGGCGCGAAACTGATGCCGTCGATGCCCTGCAGTGTGGCGTCGCGGGCGCCGGCCAGTTCGGCCAGTGTCGGCAACCAGTCCTCGAACCCGGTCACGCGGTCGCTGCTGCTGGCGGCCGCGATCCTGCCCTTCCAGCGCACGATGCAGGGCTCGCGGAAGCCGCCTTCGTAGTACGACCCCTTGCGGCCGCGAAAGCCGGCGGCGCTGTTGAAGAAGTCGGTGTCGGTGCCGCCGAGTTCGTCGTAGAGCGGGCCGTTGTCGCTGGTGAAGATGAAGATGGTGTTGTCGTCGAGCCCGAGCTCCTTCACCAGGTCGATCAGCCGGCCCACCTCGCGGTCCATACGGGTGATCATCGCGGCGTAGGCCGCCCGTGGCTGGAAATTGGGCAGATACCCCCGGCCGCCGGGATAAGGCTTCTCGGCGAAGGTTCCGGCGTATTCCTTGAGCGAGTCCTCGGGGATCTGCAGCGCCAGGTGGGGCACGGTGGTGGCGAAGTAGAGGAAGAACGGGCGGTCTTTGTTGTCGCGGATGAACTGCTGCGCCTGGCGGGCGATGAGGTCGGGGGCATAATCCTTGCCGATGAATCCGCGATAGGCCGCTGCATCGCCGGGGTCGGCGTCAACGGGGAGTTTCTGATGGGCCGCAAACTTCGGATTGTTCAGGGCGATCTGTTTGTCGTTGTCCCAGAGGTGGGTGGGATAGTAGTTGTGGGCGACGGCCTGGCAGTTGTAGCCGAAGAAACGGTCGAACCCCTGCTTGAGCGGATCGCCCGTGCTGCCGACCGGGCCGAGGCCCCACTTGCCGAATCCACCGAGCGTGTACCCGAGTTTCTTGAGCGTGGGCGGAAGCTTCAGGTAGTCGGCGGGAACCGGTTCCTGTCCCTCTGGAAATCCCTTGGCCTGCCGATTTTCGCGGATGTATGCGTGCCCGGAATGCAGGCCGGTCATGAGTACGCACCGCGCCGGCGCACAGACATTGTGCCCGGAATAGTGAGCGGTGAATCGCATCCCTTCGGCCGCAAGGCGGTCGATGTTGGGCGTGCGGATCATCTTCTGGCCGTAGCAGCCGAGATCGCCGTAGCCCAGGTCGTCAGCGAGGATGAAGACGATGTTCGGACGAACGTCTGCCCGGGCGTTGACGGCCGTGCCGACCAGAATGGCCACGACGACGAAGAAGATGATGGTGAGGTTCTTCATAGAGGTGCTCAGCATGTTATCCGGTCGGTGGTGAGGTTATCAAAGGCGAACGTGATTTGCTTCCCATCGTGAAAACGCGAATAATCCCCGGCCTATGGATTTCTTCAGCTACAAGAACGGCGAGTTGTATTGCGAGGATGTGCCGGCCGAGAAACTGGCGGCGGAATTCGGGACGCCTCTGTACGTCTACTCCAAAGCCACCCTGCTGCGGCATTACCGGCAGATCGCCCAGGCATTTGCCCCGGTCAATCCGACCATCTGCTACTCGATCAAGTCGTGTGGCAACCTGCATGTATGCAAGCTCCTGGCCGGGGAAGGGTGCGGGTTTGATGTCACCAGCGGCGGTGAGCTGTTCCGCGCCCTACAGGCCGGGGGAGACCCGAAGAAGATCATCTATGCCGGCGTCGGCAAGACCGACGGCGAGATCCGCGACGCCATCAACACGGGCATCGCGGCGTTCAACCTCGAGAGCGAAGAGGAAATCGAAAACGTCGATCGCGTGGCCGGGCAGCTTGGCAAGACGGCCATCGGCGCCATCCGCATCAACCCCGACGTCGACCCCAAGACCCACATCAAGACAGCGACAGGGAAGAAGGAAACCAAGTTCGGCGTGGACATCGAACGCGCCGAGCGCGTCTTCGAGCAGTATCGCACGCTCAAGCATCTGCGCATCGGCGGCGTACACATCCATATTGGCTCGCCCGTGTACGAGATCCAGCCGTACATCGACGCGGTGAAGAAGATCGTCGACCTCATCGACCGGCTCACGGCCCGCGGCCACAAGATCGAGTGGTTCGACATGGGCGGCGGGTTCGGCGTGAACTACGAGCGGCCGGACCAGGCTTTTGCGGTGACCGAGCACGCCAAGGCGCTGCTGCCCTTGCTGATGGGCAAGCCTTATCGCATCGCCCTGGAACCGGGGCGATACATCGCGGGCAACTCGGCCATCCTGCTCACGCGCGTGCTCTATCGTAAACAGGGAGGCGAGAAGAAGTTCGTCATCGTCGATGCCGGCATGAACGACCTCATCCGTCCGACATTGTATGACTCGTATCACTTCGTCTGGCCGGCCAAGCCCGACGCGGCCAACGTGCCGGCCGAGCGGCGCAAGGATCTGGCGCCGGTCAATGGCGAGATCGTCGACGTGGTCGGCCCGATCTGCGAGAGTGGTGATTTCCTGGCCAAGGCCCGGCCGCTGCCGCAGACCACGCGAGGCGATTTGCTGGGCGTGTTCACGGCCGGGGCGTACGGGTTCTCCATGAGCAGCAACTACAACAACCGGCCGCGGGCGGCCGAGGTGCTGGTGGACGGCGCAACCGCCCGGCTTATTCGCCGTCGCGAGACGTATGAGGACCTGGTGGCGGCGGAACGCGGATTGTGAAAGACGCCAAACAAAGCGGGCGGCCAATGATTGGCCGCCCGTCTGCAAGGACGTTCGCGTATATCGTTCAGGCCTCGATCTTCACATCCGAGACCTTGGCTTCCTTGTATTCCTTGCCGTCGGCGCCCTTCTTGGTGGCGACGTCGCCGGCGAGGGTGGCGGTCATTTTCTTGCCTTCGCCGCGGGCTTTCATGGCGGCCTTGTAGCTGTCGCTGTCGCCCGTGAGCACCCACTTGGTGCCGTCGGCGCTGGTCAGCATCAGCGTGCAGTCGCCCGAAATCGTCCCGCTGCAATGGGCACAGGCGGACTTGCCGGTGACCGTCTTCTCATCGGCCGCAAAAGCACGGCCGCTCACCAGCGCTGCGGCCAGCGCGAGAGTCAGCAAACAAAGGAACTTCTTCATAGCGATCTCCTTCTGAGGAACCGGGGTCACAATCCTCCGCGGCGGCCACTCGGCCACCATTGATTCGCGGTAAACCCGACGCGTCCGGTCTTGGTTGAGTCAGATTGATTGTACCCATGGTAACCGCGCGTGGGAGACATTTATTCCGCTCGCTAAAAAATGACGGGACGGTAATCTCGCCAATGCCTGCCGGCATGGCATCGGCGACAACACCCTCTTCCGGCAACAAATCGTCAAAGCCCGTCTAATGATGAAACAGGTGGCGTGTCGAATCGCTGGTTATCCCATTCAACGAGGTCCATGTGGAAAACAGAACCAACTCGCAGAGCGCTCAACCATCGTGCGCTTCAAATTCCCGGCCCGGGAGAACATGCCGGAAGTCAAACTGACCTGGTGGGATGGCGGCATGATGCCGCCTCGTCCGGAGATCCTGGAAGAGGGTCGCCGCATGGGCGACGACGACGGCGGCGGCGTGTTGTTCGTCGGTGACAAGGGAAGCCTGATGTGCGGCTGCTATGACCGGGGTCCACCGCTGCTGCCGGAATCGAAAATGAAGGACTATCGCCAGCCGGCCAGGACGATCGACCGCATCCCGCGCGGTGAGGGCGGCCACGAGGCCGACTGGGTCCGCGCCTGCAAGGGCGGCAAGCCGGCCAGTTCGAACTTCGACTTCTCCGGGCCGCTCTCGGAAATGGTGCTGATGGGCAACCTTGCCGTCCGGTATCCCAACCGCAAGCTCAACTGGGACGGCGAGAAGATGGAAGTCACCAACGACGCCGATGCCAACTCGTACGTCCGGCGGAAATACCGCGAGGGCTGGAGTCTGTAGCCGCTGCGGTTGATGACGACACACACACAGACTGTACCCGGCAACCCGTGTGGGCATGTGGGGCAAGGCCGCATTTCACCGCCACGGAGGCCGGCGAGCACTCGTTCACGCGCGGGTGAAACTGGTTAGTTTGTCGCTGTTCCCGGCGACTTCACCCACGCCGGGCGCGAAATACGTGAAGTAGACGGTGCCCGGGTCTGTCGGGTCGTAGTTCTTGATTTTCAGGCAGTTCTTGAACGTGCCGGCCGGAGTTGTCACGGTTTCCCGGATGCTGACGACCAAACCGTGTGCATTGATCTCTCCAGGCGCCAGGAACTTGGTGAAGTCATTGCCCACCTTGGGCTTTCCCGGCAGGAACACACCGCGCGTGGCCCCGTTCTTGCCGGCAAGCCATGTCTGCGTCACCCATTTGCCGGCGACGAGGTAGCTTGCCTTCTGGCCGAATGCCACCATGTCTCCCGTTTTGGTGTTGATGGCCACGTACGCCTCGCCGACCACCTCGAGTTGCTCCGGCTTGCTGCCCGTCTTCGTATAGTGTGCCTCTTTCAGCACGCGCGTGACAACCCCGTCCACCAGCCTGGTAGTGCTGAGCACTGTCTTGACGGTGCGTTCACGCTTGGTGCCGGCAGTGCGGAGGTATTCCCACCGGCATCCCGGTTTGAGCAGAAAGTAGCTTTGCGTTCCTGTGTTGACGTAAAGCGGTGCAGTGCGCTGCAGTTGCGGCGATGCATCCGCCGACAGGGTTGTCTGCGGGGCCGTTCCATTGTCCAAGGCCATTTCCGAGACGGCAACGCCACTGAGGAGTTGCCGGGACTCCAGTGGCTCCATCCCGTGGAAAAAGGGACAGCATCCTCCTGCACGCGTTACCGCGCGGTGGGAAAGCAACATGATGGACCTCCGATCAAGCGAAGTGTCGAAACGGCCATACAGGCGAACACGGGGCACGTGCTTTCAACAACGCTTACCCAGAAGCGCGGCGACTTCCGTGGCCTGATGGCAGAACATTACGTAATGTAGTGTAGCCGTTGGCCCGACAGGTGCAATAATAAACTGCCGTCGCAGCATTCCGCTGTCCCACGAATAGCTGACAGTCTGACGTTCTATGCAGAGTCTGACTCCTCTATCCGCCACTCTCACGGCTCGAAAGATGGTTCGGAATGCGGTCTACGTAGGACACTTTGTTTGCCGTTGCGCCGCCCGTTGTCGGCGCCAGACGGCGAGTGGAACGGGGTCAATGACGCCCCGGAGCGGCTTCTGTCGCCTGCCACGGTTCAGGTTTACCGGTGAGATCAAGCAACCAGCACGTCAGAGCCTCGGATTTGCAGCCTCCAGCGTCTGTGCTGCCAGCCTGCCCAATTCTGAATCGTGTTCTGGGCCGTTGGCCAGTCCAGCCAGAGCGACAATGGCCGCGGGCGGGATCAGCAGTCCAGAGGCGATGCTGATCGAGCGGAACGCCAAGACGATATCTTGCAAGCGGTCTGCACTCGCGCTCGCTGCCGCTTCGAGTAGTGTCTGGATGCCGGCACCTGCGTGGGGACCAAGCCTCCGAAAGTCCGCAGCTATCTGCCTTCGGTACCCCGATGCCCCATCTTCGAAGGCGATGATCTCAGCCATGGGGATAGCCCATGCTTCCCGATTCCATCCGCGCACGCGCAGAGCCGCTTTGCCCCACGCGCTCACGTCTCCGTACTGCCGCCGCGCGGCGTCGCGAATCAGCGGCATCATCTCTGGTGTGACGGAGCGAAGGAGGGCGAAGAGCTCGTCAGCATCCTCACGGGCGTCAGTAAAGATCTTGGGCGATGGGAGACAGCCCCCGCGCAATGCCTGACACAGTGCCGTCACATCGAGCCCCCAATCGCTCCATATCCTCAGACGGTCAGGTTCGACACTTCGGTCCATGTACGCATGAATCCACGCGAGGATGCGAGCCGGGCCAACTAGTTCAGCTTCGTTCGGCTCAGCCTCGCCGAACGTGAAGCTCTCGATCTTGGCGAGTTGCCGAGCGGGCACCTCCAAGCGATGGTGGGCCACATAGTGGATGCACAGAGAATTCGTAAGCTCACCGCCGGGCAAATGGTAGTCGCATGCTGAACTGTTGGCACCGCAATAGCACGAGTGAACGCCCTCATATCCGTAGTCGCTGGGCCTGCTCTGACGGAATGCAGCGCAGATTCGTCGGGTCACGTGGTCGATGAGAGGCTGAGGCGTAGCCGATTCCCTCGGTTCAATGAAAAGCAGCCTCGCGTAGGACTTCATATTACCTCCTGTGCCATTATCAAATCACGCTGGCAAAAGGCAACTCAGCATTGGACCCTGAGTGACGCGGCATCGCCGACAATGCCGACATCGTGTCACTCGCTCAAGTCCATTACGAATTCGCATTGGGCTATTCCTCGGCAATCTCGAAGAACACGGCGGGGCCGGCGGGGAGCTTGCGGGTGTTGATGGCTGCGTGCAGCACGCCGTTCTCCAGCGACAGAGGTAGCGGTTCTTTGCCACTGGCGTTCACGGCCGGGGAGCATCGGGTTCACCGCTGCTATTTCGTCGGGACTCGAACAGTGTCGCGGTCGTCCTTGCTCAAGAGGTAATGCACGACAAATTTCGCCGGGGTGTCCTCGTCGTTGTCGAACCTTGCGACCCGCACATTGGCCGGCTCGTAGAAGGCATCGCCGGCCTTCAGATGTTGTACCGGCTGTCCTTCGATCTGAAAGGCGATCGTGCCTTCGGTAACGACCCCCATCGTTGGACATGGATGAAGGTGGAGGGGCGCCTTCTGTTTCGGGCCCATGGTCACTTCCTGGATTTCCACGGTCGAAACGGGTTTCTCGGGGTCAATTGCCGCTTTGAGTAACACTTTTCTCGTTACAGGGGGTTTCATGGTTGTTGCTGCCTCCTGGGCAAAAAGCACACCGCAAACAGTCACTGCCGCAAAGAACACCACACGCGCGATAACCATATGTCAATTCCTTTCCGGATGTGCTCGTAGATCGAGGGATGTTGCCGCCACGGAACGGCGGGTTCGTTCGTCGGCACCGGGGACTCTCCTGAGAGGCACAATCATACCGGAACGGCATGTCAATTCACGATTCGGTGAACTTGGCCGGTGTCCCCCTAGTTCAGGCCCCTGAGCGTTGTCTCGAACGCGAATCTCCTGCCTGCGGCGACGCTCGCCGCAATTTCTTCCAGCATGAGTTTGCCCGCCCGAAAAGCGGACTTCCCAGGCGCGAAGGGCGACAGTCCCCTCGCAATCAGGTCGGCATTGATAAACCGTTCACAACCCGCTTGGTTGGGAAGAAACGCCTGTGCAAACGTGGTCTTCCCCGCGCCGTTGGGACCGGCAACGATTACGATCTTTCGGGCGCCCATGCCGGCGGATTCTATCGTTGCCTGCGAGAGTCGTAATCTGCATCTGACTTGTGAGCTATCATGGCTCGGCTCCTACTTCGCCGGCTTTACATCCACGATTCCCAAGTCGACGTACTGCCCGCCCTCGGTCTGGTGGCAGTGGATCGTGAACAAGTGCTTGCCGGGCGTGAGGGGCGTTTCGGCGCGGGTGGCGATCGGCTCGTATTCACCAGTGAATCCGCTCACGGACGCGGCCAGCTTGCCATCGAGGTAGATCTCGACATCCTCATCGTGGTGGACATTCAGTTGCAGATTGCTGTAGTTGCCCGCGGGAATTGCAATCTCGCCGCGCAGCCAGATGTCGGCGGTGTTCCACACGGTGTTGACGATCGCGCCGGGTGTGCCGCGCGTGCCGAAGCCGCCTTTGCCGGTCTTCCATGAGGCATCGTCGAAGTCGACCTTGAACCAGCCGTCGGCCGGTTTGGCGATCGTGTAGCGCCACGTATTGCTCGCCGGCTTCACGACATCGACGGCCTCGGCCGGAACCGGAATCGGCGCCCACGGCCCGTTGGCCTTGGTCACGTCGCGCGAGGCCCACTTCTTCCAGACTTCCCTGTTGTAAAGCATCTTGACGAAGATGCCGCCGACGACCGGGCGAGAGTGCATCAGGGCTGTGTCGGGGCGGTCGGTGAAGTAGAGATCCGCCAGGCCGACGCGTCGCGTTCCCTGGTTGAGGAACGTGTAGATCGGCGCGGTGATGACGTCGAAGTCTTCCTGGTTGTTGGTCAGGCAGGCAGTCCAGAAGGCCCAGTCGGTCTTGGTCCACGTTGTCTTGCGGCCGGGGGCGTTCTGCATGCGGCCGTCGAGCGCCAGGCCGTATTTGTCCATGTACTTGCGATAGTACGCCATTTCCTTCTTCATCGCGTCATCGGGGAAGACGTTCGTGTCCAGGATCTTGTCCCAAACCAGGTTGTATTTGGAACTCCAGGTGTTGGGCTTGTCGAACGCCAGACGGAAGTGGTCGCCATCATCAGCCTGCTTGATCCAGCCGAGCGCGAATTCCTTCGCCATCTTCGTGTACTTGTCGGCCGTCTCCTTGTCGCCGCGCATGCCGGCCATCTTGCCGTACGCGGCCAGGGCGCAGATGGCCTTGCCGGCGAGATTGGAATTGTGGGCCAGGTGACCGGCGAAGTCGTCGGTGCAGAGCTGGTTCTCCGGATCGCGGCCGAACTGTTCGAGGTATTTCGCCCACGTAGTAAGTACGGACCAGTACTTGCCGGCGAAATCCGCGTTGCCTTCGACCTGTGCCACCGCTGCCACCAGCAGGAGCATGTTGCCCGTCTCTTCAACCGGCATGCCGCCGTTGCTCTTGGTGCCGCCGTAGACCTGCCCGTTGGCCTGCGGCCAGGTGCCGACATCGTGCGGCGCGTTGGGCCACTTCCATGCGGGTGTGCTGGCGTATTCCAGCACCGGAATCAGCATCGCCTTGGACAACGACGGGCTGATCAGCAGCGGCAGCGGAGCCTGGGGATAGAACACGTCCACCGTGCCCATGCAACCGTTGCTGGTGTTCTCCTTGCAGAAATAGAGGGGCTGGCCGTTGCCGTCGGCGATCACCTTGCTGGCCGCGCACGACTGGCGATAGGCCAGGGCACAGATCCACGCGTACTTGGGTCCGCCAGCCTTTTCCAGGTCGGCCATCAACTCGGCGTCGAACTTGTCGCAGCGCGTCCGCAGCGCGGCATACTCGGCCGCGGACTTCTTGAACAGATCGCCGATCTCCGCGCCATCCTTCTTCCAATAGGCCTTGAGTTCCTTGTGGAAATACTGTGCCGCGAAGACGTCGTCGTATGCCAGCATGAGCCAGCGAGACACGGGCTGCTGGCCGACTTTTCCGAGTTTGAATGTCACGGACAGCACGGGCGCGTCGGCCGCCGCAGTCGGACTGGCGGGCACGCTTGCCACGTCCTTATCCCAGCCGTTGCGGGTCGCGTCGGCCGCCGCGATCGCCAGCTTGCCATTCTGCGAAGCGGGCACGGCCACGTAGTCATAGCCCCAGTTGATGCGGACGGCGTCGCCCTTGCGTCGCAGCACGGGCTGATCGACCGAGCCGACCTTCAACGCGCTGATGTCGCCGAACTTCTCGCTCGACCACGTCACCTTTTCGGTCTTGGGACTGTGAACGACAAGTTCAGCGGTGTTGTCGTAGTAAACCTGCACATCGTGCTCTTTGCCGTCGATGGAAGACACCTGCCAGGTGAGGTAGGCCACCGGCCGCGAGAAGATCATGAGATCATCCGGCAGCAGGGGGGTCATGAAGGACAATTCCACGCGCACGCCTTCGCCCTCGAACGTGTAGGTGACGGTCGTGGGTAGGATCGTGAGCTTCTTCTGATCCAACGCGGGCAGATCCTTGGGCTCGTTGCCCATGATGCGGAAGACCTTGCCGTCGATGCGGACGAGGCTGGTCAGGCGGTTGGGCGCTTCGGTCCAGTGGATGGTCGCCGCGTCGGTCAGTTTGTCGGCCGGCGACCAGATGCTGAAGTATGGGTCCACCGGCACCAGCGGCACGGCCGGGGCTCGCAGTGCCGGCTGGCCCTGCGCGGTCAGGCCGGTCGTCAGCACGCAAAGGAACGCCAGGAAGCAGGCTTTGAACATGGATTCTCCTCGTTCGTTCGGGACACAGGATCTAATAGGAAGGTTACCCGTCCGCGAGGATCGTAACCAGAAGATTTGGGATCATTCTTTGTAGAGATTGGGTCAATCCAATCGCGCGGGAAACTCGCGGTATTCCGCCGACGCGCTGAGAATTGCCCGCTGGCTCAGCGCGAACCGTGACGAAATTGGTGCGGTGTCTGGCCCAGCCGGTCACGAAAGACGGCACCCATGTACTCCTGATGTCGGAACCCCGATTTCGCGGCCACTGTCCGCAGTGGCAGTTCCGTGCCGCGTAGCAGGTCCTGGGCGCGGCGAAGGCGGACACGCACCATCTCCTCGTGCAGCGTTCGGCCGACGAGCTTCTTGAATTGCCGCTGCAGCACGCTGCGCGACAACGCCACATGCTCGGCCACGCGGTCGATTCCCAAACCCTCGCAGGCGTGTTCGCGGATGAAGCGAAGGGCCTCGGAGATTTCCCGGTCCTCCAGTGCCAGGACGTCGGTCGAGCGCCGCGTCACCACGCCCTTGGGAGGCACGTAAACGCGTCGCGTCGTGCCTTCGCCGTGCATCAGGCGATCGAGAATGCCCGCACTTTCGTAGCCGACCCGGACATGGTCCGGCCAGACGCTGGAGAGTGCCGGGTCGGTGGCGTCGCACAGAGGCTCGTCATTGTCCACGCCCAGCACGGCGACTTCATCCGGCACGGCCGCCCCGGCCCGGCGACAGGCCTCGAGCATGACCGGGCCGCACTGATCGGAGCAGAGCATCACCCCAACCGGCCTGACCAGGCTCTGAACCCAGCGAGCCAGATCGTCGGCGTTGTCCTCCCACATGCGCGTGTGCTGAATGCGGCGCGGGGTCTCGTAGAGTGCGCACGGGCAGCCTGCGATACTCGTTGCCGCCACAAAGGCATCGCGCCGGCGGACAGCCCAGTTCTCACCCGCGAGGCCAAAGAATCCGAAACGTTTGAATCCCCGGTTCAAAAGATGCTCTGCCGCGAGCGAGGCGATGCGCGTATCGTCCGTATGTACGAGCGGCATGTCGCCGGATTCGACGACGCCGAGGACATCAACGGTGGGGATGCCGCTGGCCCGGACGATCTCCGCGATCTTCCGGTTCTGGATTCGCGCGATGATCCCGTCGCCTTGCCAGTTGCGGAGCCAACCGGGCACCGCCTGTTCCAGGCTTCTGGGTTCGACAAACGTGGACCATGGCCCGTTTTCCCGGACATAGCGGGAGATGCCGCGGAGGATATCCCTCCCCGGAGCCAGGGATGTTTCGATGATGAGGGCGACGCGCGGGATCCGCGGATACGCGGGGGCGGTCTTCCTAGCGGTTGGCTGGCGCATGCGTGCAGAGTATCCTCTGTAGCCGAGGTTTCCCAATCGCTCAATCCCGGCTATAAATCATCGGTCGGCGAGCGCATCGCACGTAAAGAAGCGTCTCTCCTTGGGACTCCGAACCGAAAATTTCTCGTCTGCCCATTGACAAACATTTTCGGCTGGGTATCTTCTCCCCTCCCACTGTGCAGGTGGGCTCAAATTGTGTTGGCGTCGAAGAAACGGCGTTTGAAGACGGAAACGAGCAGTTATGACGGGTGATCGCATCAGGATTCGGATGGAAGCTTACGACCATCGGGCGTTGGACCTGTCGGCGAAGGAAATCGTCGAGCATGCCAAGCGAACGAATGCCCGCGTCTGCGGTCCCATTCCGCTTCCGACCCGCATCGAACGTTATACGGTTCTTCGCAGCCCCCACATTGATAAGAAATCTCGCGAACACTTCGAGATGCGCACGCACAAGCGCGTCGTTGATATTTTCGAGCCCACCGCCCGCACGATCGAGGCGCTCAATCGCCTGGTTGTTCCGGCCGGTGTGTTTGTGAAAATCAAAGCTTGATTCTGTTGTGTATATATGCCCCTGATTGAAGGGGCATTTTTTGTTGTTCGGAGCGCGGGGTTCATCCAAGAACCCGATACCCCTGGGAAAGGGGCGCGACCTCCGGGAATTGTATTGTCCTTCAGAGGACCGGCATGAGACGCCCACGGGGATTGTCTCCTCTGCCTGGAAACGGAAATGACACCAGCGCTGATAGGCAAAAAAGTCGGGATGACTCGCATCTTCGACGCGAAGGGCGCGATTGTCCCCGTCACTGTCGTGCAGGCCGGACCGTGCGTCGTTACGCAGATCAAGACGGCCGACGGCAAGGACGGATATAACGCGGTTCAGATCGCCTTCGAGGAAGTCAAACCCAAGCATCAGTCGATGGCATTGATGGGCCACGCCGCCGTGGCCGGGACCACCCCCAAGAAGCACTTCCATGAAGTGCGGCTTGCGGCCAAGTCCGACATCCTCCTTGGCGCCATGATTGACGTCGACATCTTCAAGGATGTGCCGTTCGTCGATATCACCGGCACGAGCAAGGGCAAGGGCACCGCCGGCGTCATGAAGCGTTATCACTTCGGTGGCCAGCCGGCCTCGCACGGTTGCGAACGCAAGCACCGTTCGCGCGGCTCCATCGCGGCGAACGCCACCTGGCGCGGTCAGTGCGGCAAGCCCGCGAAAGGCCTGCGAATGGCCGGCCGCATGGGTGATGCACGCATCACGACCCGCAACCATCCGCTCGTGGGGATGGACAAGGAAAAGAACCTGCTGATCATCAAGGGCGCGCTCCCGGGCGCCAACGGAGCCTTGCTCTACATCCGTAAGAGCATTACCGCACGCATCAAGGCTGCGGTCGTTGAGGCACCGGTGGATCCGAAGGCCAAGCAGTCCAAACCGGCGAAGCCCGCCAAGAAGTGATCGAGGATATAGAGCCATGATCGAAATCCCCATCTACAATCAGGCCGGGCAGGAAATCGAGAAATTTCAACTCGATGAAACCAAGCTCGGCACCGAAGTGAATCTGGCCATCCTGAAGCAGGCACTGGTCATGTATCACACCAACAAGCGCCAGGGAACCGTCCGCACGCTCGCCCGCGGCGAGGTCGCTGGTTCGACCCGCAAGATCTACCGCCAGAAGGGCACCGGCAACGCCCGCATGGGCTCGATCCGTCAGCCTGTTCGCGTTGGCGGCGGTCATGCCAAGCAGAAGCGCCCCAAGGACTGGCGACTGGCGATGCCGAAGAAGATGCGGCTCGTCGCCAAGAACAGCGCGCTGCTGGCGAAGATTCAGAAGAATGACATCCGCGTGGTGGATGAGATCAAGCTCGAGCAGCCCAAGACCAAGCTGGTTGTCCAGATGTTCAAGGCGCTCGGTATCGACCGCAGTTGCCTGGTGGCACTGCCCGTCGCCGACAAAATTCTCGAGCGAAGCAGCCGGAACGTCCAGAAAGCCGTGGTGACCACGGTCGCCCAGCTCAATGCCTGGGACATCCTCCGGACCAAGACCCTGCTCACGACCAAGGCCGGTTTGCAGCAGATGATCGCCTAAAGAGGAATCCATCGATGGAAGCAACGAAAGTCATTATCCGGCCGCTTATCACTGAGAAGAGCACGCGTCAGCAGCACTCGCAGAACACGTACTCTTTCGAAGTGAATGCGGAAGCCGACAAGCAGGATATCAAGGCCGCGGTCGAGAAGCTGTACTCGGTGAAAGTCGCCGATGTGCGAACGCTGGTGCGAAAGGGCAAGCCCCGCCGCACGCGATACCGCCTGGTCCACACGAAGATCTGGAAGCGGGCCATCGTCAAGCTCCAGGAAGATTCGCGGATTGATCTGTTCTAAGCCAACGAACGCGGAAGCGAGCAAGCCATGCCGATTAAGTCATACAATCCGACGTCCGCGGGCCGCCGAGCCGGCACCGTGATCGACTACAAGGCTGAACTGACCAAGTTCACCCCCGAGAAGTCGCTGCTCAAGAAGCAGATTCGCGCCAATGGACGAAACCATCAGGGCGTCATCACCGTGAAGCATCGCGGTGGTGGAAACAAGCGAATGTACCGGATCATCGATTTCCGTCGCCGCAAGGACGGGATGATCGCGAACATCGAGTCGATCGAGTACGATCCAAATCGTTCGTGCTTCATCGCCCTCATCAAGTACACGGATGGCGAGAAGGCCTACATTCTCGCCCCCAAGGGAATCAAGGTCGGACAGAAGGTGCAGAGCGGCATCGACGCTCCGCCGGAAGTCGGCAACTGCATGCCGCTGGCCAACGTGCCGGCCGGTCTGGAAATCCACAATATCGAAATGAATCCTGGCCAGGGCGGCAAGCTGGTTCGCTCGGCTGGTGGCGTGGCCCGTCTGGGTGCCAAGGAAGGCGAGTGGTCCGTCGTGATCCTGCCCTCCGGTGAAATGCGTCGCGTTCGCTCGGCCTGCCGGGCGACGATCGGCCAGCTCGGCAACATCGACTGGATCAATGTCAGCATCGGCAAGGCCGGCCGGCAGCGTCATCGCGGCAACCGGCCACACACGCGAGCCAAGGCCATGAACCCGACGGATCATCCGCTGGGTGGTGGTGAAGGCCGGTCCAACGGCGGCCGTCATCCGGTCAGCCGCACGGGTGTTCCCGCCAAGGGCGGCATTACCCGCAGCCCGCGTAAGAACAGTGAGAAACTGATCCTGCGTCGCCGCAAGTTCGGCACGCATCAGCAGCGTCCGCAAACGGTGAACATGTAAGGAAGAGTGGCCAGGTGTTAGCTGCCAGTTGCCAGTAACGGCGGCAGGCAGCACAAGACTGGCAACAGGTAACTGGCAACTGACAACTGGTGGAATATGAGCAGAAGCGCGAAAAAGGGTCCTTATGTTGATGAGAAGCTCTATCAGCGGGTTGTCAGGTTGAATGAGAACCACAGGAAAGAGCGATTGAAGACATGGCGACGGGCCTGCACGATCACCCCTGAGTTTGTGGGACACACGTTCGAGGTCCACAACGGCAACAAGTTCCTGTCGGTGTTCGTGACTGAAGATATGGTCGGCCACAAGCTCGGCGAGTTTTCGCCGACGCGCGTGTTCCGCGGCCACAGCGGCCGCAAGACGGACGCGGCGACAGGCGCGCCGGCTGCAGCGGCGAAGTGACCGGAATCGGTTCGGTTGTGAAGGCCGGCCGTGGATGATAGAGGAGCCAACATGGCTTTGTTTATGTCGAAACATCGGTTTGCCCGCATCGCCCCGCGCAAGGCGCGGCTGGTGATGGATATGATCCGCGGGCGTAACGTCAATGACGCGCTGGCGATTCTTCGGTTTTCGAAGAGGCGTGCGGCGGTCATGATCGATCAGGTTGTTCGTTCCGCCATTGCCAATGCAACCGAGCAGGAAGCGGAAGCCGACGATCTGTACGTGAAGGCGTGCTGGGTTGATCCGGGACCGATCATCAAGCGGTTCCAGCCCAAGGACCGCGGCAAGGCGTATGCGATTCAAAAGAAGACCAGCCATCTGGTCGTGGAGCTTGAGGCCCGCGCTTAACACGGGTACCAGGTAAACGAAGGCGATACTATGGGTCAGAAAACCAATCCCCTCGGTTTCCGCATCGGCATCACGGAGGACTGGAAGTCCAAGTGGTATGCGTCGAAGCAGGCATTCGGCGAGTTTCTCGGCGAAGACTTCCGGATTCGGAAGTACGTCGATGAGAAGCTCAATCGCAAGCCGCCTTTCGCCGCCGTGGCCGACGTGTTGATCGAGCGGACTCGCGAAGAAGTGAAGATCACGCTCCGTACGGCCCGTCCTGGCCTGGTCATAGGTCCCAAGGGCGCCGAGGTCGACAAGCTCCGCGAGGAGCTCGAGGACCTCATCAAGCGCAAAGTCGGGCCCGTGAACGTGATCGAGATCAAGAATCCGGACCTGAACGCGCAGCTGGTGGCCGAGGCCATCGCCGAGCAGCTTAAGAAGCGTGCGGCTTTCCGCCGCGTGCTCAAGCAGCGAACCGAAGGCACGATGCAGGCCGGTGCCAAGGGCATCCGCATCGCGGTGTCGGGTCGGCTTGGTGGTGCCGAAATCGCCCGTTGCGAAAAGACGGTCGTGGGCTCTGTCCCGCTGACCACGCTTCAGGCGAACATTGACTACGGTTATACGACGGCCTTCACGACCTACGGCGCGATCGGGATCAAGTGCTGGATCTATCGCGGCATGTATGGCGACGAGGGCATGGTGGCCGACACGGATGTGCGTCCGGGCGGACCCCCGCGTCGCGGCCGGCGGTAGTCGCGGAAGTCGCCAGTTGTTAGTTGCCGGCTGCCAGCGATTGGCTCCCGTCGACAATTACTGGCAACTGGTAACTGGCAACTGGTAACTAATCGGATAGGTGTGTTATGGCAGGATTGATGCCCAAACGGGTGAAGTTCCGCAAGAGCCATCGCGGCAAGATGAAGGGCAACGCGATGCGGGGCAATTTCGTCGCGTTCGGCGAATACGGCCTGCAGAGCCTGGAGAGCGGCTGGATAGCTGCCAAGCAGATCGAGGCCGGTCGCGTCGCGGTCAGCCACTTTATCCATCGCGAAGGCCGCGTGTTCATCCGTATCTTCCCGAGCAAGCCGATTTCGTCCAAGCCCCTGGAAGTGCGTATGGGCTCGGGCAAGGGTGAGCCGGAATACTGGTGCGCCGTGGTCAAGCCCGGCACGATCCTGATGGAAATCGCAGGCGTTGACGAGCCGACAGCGAAGCGGGCGATGGCCCGTGTGGCTCACAAGATGCCTGTGAAGTGTCGCTTTGTGGCGCGTCGGCATAAGGTAGCATAACGAACGCGGTTGATTGAAGAACGGACGACGATCATGAAGGCCAAGGAATATAGAGACAAGGAAACGGACGCGATCGCCCTGGAGCTCGCGGAGCAGAACAAGAAATTGTTCGAACTGCGCAATCAGGCGGTGACGGAGAAGCTGGAAAATCCCGGCCTGCTCAAGAAGACCCGCCGGGAAATTGCCAGAATCCGCACGATTCTGCACGAGCGCGAGCTCGCGGCGAAGACGGTTGCGGCCAAGTAAACTCATAGAGGACGGCGGTTGTGAAGGCCGCCTGAAGCAGACATGGCAGAGACGACTACTGCAACAGAAAAACGATCGGTGCCACGAACGGTGGTCGGCGTTGTCGCGTCCGACAAGGGCCACAAGACCATCAAGGTGGTCTCGGCCTTCCAGACGCGGCACGCGAAGTACGGCAAGTACCTGAAGCGCCGCACGGTGCTGCAGGCCCACGACGAGAAGAATGAGGCGAAGGAGGGCGATCGCGTGGAGATCGCCGAATGCCGCCCCCTGAGCAAGACCAAGCACCATCGGCTCGTTCGCATCATCGAACGCGCGCCGGAGCGTGCGGTGCAGGTGTCGGCCGAGGAAGTGATGACCGGTAAGGCCCCGCAGGCCCGGTAAGACGGCTGCAAGCGCACAAGGGCGATCAGCGGATCGCAAGTCTGGAGACGTCATGATTCAGCAACAGACATATGTGGACATCGCCGACAACACCGGCGCCAAGCAGGGGATGTGCATCAAGGTGCTGCGCGGCTCGTCCAGCAAGGGCAAGTTCAAGCGTAAGGTCGCCCACATCGGCGACATCATCATCTTGGCCGTGAAGAAGTCGATCCCGGCCGGTGAAGTCAAGCAGGGCGAGGTGGTTCGCGCCGTGGTCGTCAGGACCAAGCATGTAACCCGCCGCCCGGACGGCAGCTACGTTCGCTTTGACCGCAACGCCTGCGTGCTTATTGACAAGGACGACAACCCCCGCGGCACGCGCATTTTCGGCGCCGTGGCCCGCGAACTCCGCGAGAAGAACTTCATGAAGATCGTCTCGCTGGCGAGTGAAGTGGTTTGAAGGAAGGAAGTTGATAGTTGATCGTTGAGAGTTGATAGTGGTTAAGACTGCTGCGTCGCGACCATCAACTATCAACTATGAACTATCAACTATCAACGAGAGATAGGCAACTAACATGGCACGACACATTAAAACCGGCGATACGGTGGTGATCATTGCGGGTCGCGACAAAGGTCGGACCGGCCGCGTCCTCCGTGTGCTCCCCAAGAAGGACCGCGTTGTTGTTGAAGGGATCAACCGCGTGCTCAAGCACGTGCGTCCCTCCCAGCGAAACCCCCAGGGCGGCCGCATTCAGAAGGACGCCCCGATTCATGTGAGCAACGTGATGCCCGTCGATCCCGGCACCGGCAAGGGAACACGCATCAAGATGGAAGTTCGCGACGGCCAGAAACATCGCGTGGCGATTGAGTCTGGAACGGATCTGGGTCGCGTCGGCAAGCGGTAACGGCTGGGCGGGCACTGCCCGCCCCTGACGAAGAACGGTGGGCTTTGCCCACCCTACAAGAGAGTAGACCATGGCCGAGAAGGAAAAAGAAAAATCCGAGAAGTCTGACAAGGCCGCCAAGCAGAAGGCCGCCGGTCTTGAAAAAGCCAAGGCTGCCAAGAAGGCCAAGGAAGACGCCTTGGCCGTGGCGACCGCCGAGGACCTCAAGATGCCGGCGCCTCCGTCCAGGCTTTATGAAAAATACAAGGCGGAGATCGTCCCGGCGCTGAAAGAGAAGTTCGGGTTGAAGAACTCCCTGGCCGTTCCGCGGCTGGACAAGATCGTCATCTCGATGGGTCTCGGCAAGGCTGTGACCAGCGGCGAAAAAGGCAAGATGGAAACCGCCGAGAGGGAACTCACCATCATCGCGGGCCAGAAGCCGGTACGCTGCAAGGCCAAGAAGAGCGTGGCGAACTTCAAGGTTCGCGAAGGCCAGGAAACCGGCCTTAAGGTGACGCTCCGCGGCATCCGGATGTATGAATTTTTTGACCGGACGATCGCCTTGGCTTTCCCCCGCGTGAAGGACTTCCGCGGTGTGAATCCCAACAGTTTCGACAAGGCCGGCAACTACAACTTCGGGTTCACGGAACAGACGGTGTTCCCCGAAGTCAATGTCGCGGAAGTGACGTTTCAGCAGGGCATGAACATTACGGTCGTAACCACGGCCAAGAATGTGGAGCAGGGACGCGAACTGCTCCGTGCGTTCGGCATGCCGTTCAGCGAGGCCACCAAGCAGGGCAAGTAATTATGGCAACCACAGCCTGGGTAATGAAACAGAAACGACGCGAGGCGCTGACGAAGAAGTTCGCCGAAGTTCGGCGTCAGCTCAAAAAAGAGAAGAATTTCGCGGCGCTGGCAAAGCTGCCGCGGGATTCGAGCCCGACGCGTTTGCGCAACCGGTGTCAACTCACGGGTCGGTCCCGTGGCGTGCTTCGCAAGTTCATGGTCTGCCGCATCAAGCTGCGTGAACTTGCCCTGGCCGGACAGATACCCGGTATGCGGAAAGCCAGTTGGTAAGAGAATAGTGCTGAGTTCTGCGTGCCGAGTCCCGGATTCCGGGATACTGGCGCGATAGACTGTGATCGGCCGGAGCGGTGTAGTCCGGCGGACCCCTAGAGGAAGACAGAAGCGATGAACAACCAAGACCCCATCGCGGATATGCTGACGCGGATCCGGAATGCGAACCGGGTTGGCC
>JANYKD010000368.1 GCA_025361735.1 Phycisphaerales bacterium | reverse complement strand
TCGCCCTGACCGAGAGCGCCAGCCTGATGCTGGTCGCCCCGGCCACCGCCAACATCCTTGCCAAGATCGCCGGACTGGGTGCTCGTGCCCGGCGGAAACCTGGGCAACTGCTCCGCGTTCGGCAAGGCGTTCATGGAACTCCGCGAGCTCGGGCTCATCAAACGCATTCCACGCCTGGCGATCATCAACGCGGCCGGGGCGAACACACTGCACCGCGTGTTTAACCAGAAGCTGCTTCGCTGGAACGGCGGACGCTACGATCAGACGGCCATCAGCAAGCTCTACGCGGCGATGGATGAGTCGCATGAGAACGCACACACGCTGGCCAGCGCGATCGAGATCAACCGGCCGGTGAATCTGCCCAAGGCACTGCGGGCGCTGGAAGTCATGAACGGTGTGGTGGCCGAGGTCAGTGACGACGACATTCTCGAGCATCGCGCGATGGTCGCCCGCTACGGCTTCGGCTGCGAGCCGGCCAGCGCCGCCAGCGTGGCGGGCCTGCATCAGCTTCGCGAACGCGGGATCATCTCGCCCGATGAAAAGTGCGTCTGCATCCTGACCGGGCATGAGCTGAAGGATCCTAATATCACGGTGAAATATCACACCGGCGTGGACATGAAGACCGTGCAGGATCTGGCGCCGCGCAGCGAGCCGCACGGCAAGCTGAGCAATCCGCCCGTGCAGGTAGAGGACGACTTGACGGCAATCGTGAAGGCGCTGGGGTTGAACCCGGAGCTGGTCAAGTCCATGGCCGAGCCGGTGAAGAGCGGCGTGCCGTTGACGGAGTATTGATACGAAGGGAACGAGGCACAAAGGCACGCAGGCACGAAGGAACGGAGACAAGATGATCGAAATAGCTATTACAGGCGCGGCGGGACGGATGGGACGGCGGCTGGTGGCGCTGGCCAAGCAGGATGGCGGCTTTCACATCGTCGGAGCGCTCGAAGCGCCCGGGCACGCCTTCATCGGCCATGACGCGGGCACGCTCGCCGGCGTTGGTCCGCTCGGCGTGCCGGTGACCAGCGAACTCACCGCTCCAGCGCAGGTGCTGATCGACTTCACGGTCCCGGCCGCGACGCGGCAGTTTCTGGCCACCTGCCGCTCGCGCAGGATTGCCCACCTGATCGGCACGACGGGCCTGGCCCTGACCGATCATGTGCTGATCGACGAGGCGGCCAAGGAGATTCCGGTGCTGCAGTCGCCCACGATGGCGCTGGGCGTGGCTGTGCTCTATCGTCTGGCGGCGGAAGCGGCCAAGCTCCTCGGCGACGACTACGACATCGAGATCGTCGAGGCACACCATCGCTTCAAGAAGGACGCGCCCAGTGGCACGGCATTGGGGCTCGCCGACGCAATTCTCCGAGCGGTTGGCAAGACGCGGGATGCGCTCAAGTGCGAGCGGCATGGCGATGAGTGCACGCGCAAGAAGGGCGAAATCAGTATGCAATCGTTGCGGATGGGCGACGAGGTGGGAATGCACACGGCGTACTTCGGAGCTCTTGGGGAGCGGTTGGAGCTGACTCACCGCGCGACGTCGCGCGACACGTTTGTGCTGGGCGCGCTGCGGAGTGCCAAATGGCTGGCGGCCCAAGCCGCCGGGCGATATCGCCTGGCCGACGTGCTGGGAATATGACAAGTCCGACTCACTGTCGTCATTTTTGCGACAGATGGCAAGGGTGGGGGCCGCGTTGCCTGAGTGATCGGCCTAGAATGGGGATGTCGCGCCCGATGTCGGGCGGAAGACCTGTCCCATTATTGTATCGAAGGAGTCTTACTATGCCGAACTATGCTCGCCTCGCGTTGTCGTTGCTGATTGTCATTGGCTTTGCCGGCATCACCCGGGCGGAGGAATCCAAACTCAAAGGCACGCTCACCTGCGGCAAGTGCTCGCTGAAGGTAACCACCGAATGCCAGAACATCCTGGTGGTGAAGGACGGCGACAAGAGCGTCAATTATTACCTGACCGCCAATGAACTGAGTAAGGGAAACCATGGCGCCGTATGCCATGGGCCGAAGGAGAACGTCACTGTCACCGGGGCCGTCGAAGAGAAGGACGGGAAGAAATGGATCACGGCCACCAAGATCGAAGGCCTGGAAGAGAAGAAGGGCTGAAGCCAGGACGGATCAATTAAGCGAATCGACGCTGCCTTCGCGGGTCAAGAACCGCGATCAATGATCGTGGCTACAGTTCGCCTGAAAATGAAGCCCCCGGACGGTGGTCGTCCGGGGGCTGTCTTTCAGACGGGACGGGTGTCTGCCACCCGCCCGACAATACCAATACGGAGGTCGGCCCGACCGGTTCATTCGACCTTGACCGTGAGGCGTGTGCGTGGTGCGGTCAGCTTGACGCTTGTCGTCGTGGTGCGGCCGCCGCTGGTGACGGTGATCTGATAATCGCCGAGGAAGCCGCGCACGGCATACGTGCCGTCGGCCGCCGTTTTCCCCTGCACATCGGTCCACCACTGCTTGAAGACGAGATCCATGTATGCCAGACCGTTGGGCTTGAGCGTCCAGTCCTTGCGGACCATGGCACACAGCGGCTTCCAGTGGCGGCCTTCCCAGAAGCCCCATTGCGTGAAGGCTTCGACCGACGGGTGGCTGAAGACAGCAGTCATGAAGTCGCGCATGTAATCGGCCTGGGCAGCTTCATCCCGAGTCTCAATGTCGAACTCGGTGATGTGGATTGGCTTGGCGAATTTGGCGAAGCGATCGAGGATCTGCACCACTCGGTCCGGCGGCGTGAGGGAATCGCCAAAGTGCCCCTGGATGCCAATGGCATCGGGAGCGGCTTTGGCGTCGACCAGCATCTGGAGCATCTTCTCAAAGTGCTCCTGCTCGGCGGCCGTCTTGCCGCCATTCTCGACGATCGTGTTCTCGTTGAGCGCCAGCCGCGCCGTGGCGTTGTATTTGCGGGCCGTGCGGAACCACTCGGCCACGGCGTCATAACCAAGGATGTCCGTCAGATCGCGAAGCTGCCGGAGCTCGTTGGTCACGTCGTATTCGTCGAAGCCATACCTGGCGGTAGCCTGCACGATCTCGGCGATGTGGTCCAGCAACCGCTGCCGCAGGGCGGGCGGATCCTTCTCCAACTTGCGGATGGCGGCCGGCATGAACCGCCAGCCGGGATAGATCATGACGTGGCCACGGGTGGTGACACCGTTGTCCTTCAGCCACTGGGCAATGCCTTGAAACTGGCTGCGTCCCTTCTCGCCGGCCCAGCCCCAGTCGGCCCAGTAGATCGGTGCGGTGGCGCGGTTGAAGAGCTTGAGCGTCCACTCGCGGTACTTCTGCGCATCCGGTGTCTTGTCGAGGATGGTCGACTCGATGTAGCTCCCGAAGCCAAACGCGTGGCGTTTCATTTGCACATGCACGTCCGCGCCCGCTACAGCTTTGCCGCCGGCATCCACCACGCTGATGACGAGGTCGCCCTTGCGATAGCGCTCGATGCGCTCGGCCGCGGCCTTGCGCCAGGGTGCATCCTGCTCGCGGCCGCCGTAGGTTTTCGGCGTGAAGGGCAGTTTGGCCAGATCCACCCCCCTGCCAAGATTGAGGGCCATCACGCCGCCGAACTCCAGCTTTTGTGCGTGATACGACAGGTGAACGGTCAGCGCGAACTCGCCGGCGGCAAAATCCCTTTCGGCAACTCCGCCGGCGTAGATCCGCTGCCACTGGGGCATGGCGTTATCGCTGATGGAGATCGGCGCCGTCCAGGGCGCTACCGAAGTTTGCAGGCGGGCCACGTAGGTGCCGGTGCCCGAGGGATCCCCGGACGACGGACAGCGCACGTTGAGGATGAGGAAGAGCGTGTCGCCCTTGCGAACGGGTAAGGTGTTCTTCGGCGAAAACAACTGCGCATCCCAGCTCTGTTTCCCGGGCCCCAGCACGTTGACGCGAATGGCATCTCCGAACGCCTGGCCTTCCGCGGCGATAATCTCATGGGTGACGAGTTCCCTGGCGCCACTGACGCTGAACGCCTTGAGGTCCGACCCATCGAACAGCGGTACCGCCTTGACCGGCAGTTTCGCCAGCTCGGCGGCAGCGTAGAGGTCATACGGAGTCTCCGCGCCCCGGGCGATCGAGAACAAGACACACAGCGCACAGAGGAATGCAAGCGGTTTGATCATGGGAATGTTCCTATAGCACTTTGATGGGAATTCGCCAGAGGGAGTCAGCGGTCAGTGGCCCGTACGTGGCGATTGTGACACCCAACCCCTCTCGATGAGTTCGGCCACCTGTGGCCGCCACGCCTGGGCAATCCAATCGAGGTCGCCAAAGGGATGCGTCTGCCAGACGGGCCAGTTCGCGTCTTTGAGCACGCGCACCATCCCCGCGGCCGCCAACATATTGGAGGAATGGACGATGACGGGACACACGGGCGAAAGGTCGGCGAGACAATCCGCCACATCCCGCCCGCATCCGAAGTCTGCTCCCGTCGCACCCGAAACTGGCAGATCATGATCCAACGAGATCAGGACGACCTCCGGCAGGTGATCCTTCAACCAGGTGATCATCCGCCCCGCATGGTCAAAAATATGAATTGGATATTGTGGCAGCAAATCCAGAAGGTGGCGCCGCATCAGTGGAATGCGACGGGCGTCGTCTTCGAGGATGGCAACATAAGATGCCGCAAGCGTCATCGTCAACACATTCTACCCTTGGACGATTCGATTGCGAGAAGAACACGGGAACGCTGCCACTCCGAAGCTCGCGGGGGATATTGAGAGAGCCACGAGGAGGCGTACGATGTAAGATCTGAAACGCAACGGAGAGATGGCATGGTACTTCAACTGGACTATGCGGGCGTGGTGATGGCCCGGCCGCTGCGCGGCCTGATGTGGGCCGCGGTCATGCTGGCCGGCCTGCCGCTGGTTGTGGGCGTGACAACGCTGCTGCTGTATCTGGCGACGGATTGGGACTGGCTCGTCGGGATGGGTTTGCTCACGCTGATGGGTGGTCCGGTTCTCGTGCTCGTGTCGGTCGGACTGCTGATCGCGTATGCGGTGCACGCCTGGCGGAAGAAATGCGTGGCCCGAAAGGTGATCGCCTGGCAGACCGCCGGCATTGTCGTGTTGATGCTGGCCAACCTCCCGGCGGCCGCGATCTGCGCCAGCGTCGGCGGCGACCGCGTTACCGCCACTCGGATCGCCGTAACCGTGCAGAACCAGGCCACCGGCACAGCTCAGGTGAAACTCGCCGGCCCCGGTGGTGCGCGACAATTCGCGCTGCAACCCGGCCAGAATGTGACCATCCCCCTGCGGGTCAACGGTAAGAAGCTGACATACCGGACAGTCGTTGGGGGACGAACAGTGGAAGGCGAAGTCCAATCTTGGCCCAGCGCCGGTCCCACCGGTGGTGTGACAATTACGGTTACCGATGGGGCCACGATCGTCAAATAAACAACAGAATCGCGAGGACCGAGAATTCAATCATCCACGCGCTCGGTCAGCTTCGTGTAGGCGTCGGGACTGTAGTTTACGAGGTGACTGGCGACTTCGGCCGGGGGCAGCGGCAGCGAGGGGCTCGGGGGTTCCTGGAGATAGCCGAGGGTGCGTTCGATGACGCGGACAGCGGCTGGGGCGGAGACGGTGCCGCCGTACTTGCCCAGAGTGGGGTCGGGCTCGTGGATCACCATGGCGACCACGATGCGCGGCTTCTCGTAGGGAGCGCCGGCCATGAAGGAACTGTTGTAGAGACTGGATGAATAACCCGCACGGCCATTGCTCACGTGCGACGTGCCGGTCTTGCCGTAGATGTTCCAGAAGCGGCTGCCCTTCTTGGCGGCCGTGCCACGGACGGGCACATCCGCGAGAATCCGGCGGATCATGTTCACGCCGTCATCGGTGATGGCGCGAGGGCAGTCTGCCAGTTTCAACGGAGCCTTGCGGGCAATGACGTTGCCGTCTGCGTCGAGCATTCCCTTGACGACCGTCACGGGAACGAGCCGACCACTGTTACCGTAAACCGCGAAGGCCCTCGCCAGTTGCAGCGGGGTCGCCATGAATTCGTAGCCCTGGGCGACGGACTCCGTCGAGAAGTGAGTCCAATTCCTGAGCGGCTGAACCATGCCATTGTCCTCGCCGGGAAGTTCGATGCCGGTGCGCTGGCCGAAACCGAAGCCGACCAGGCCGGTATAAACGCGCGAGTTGCCCATGCGTTCGGCGATCAGGCAACTGCCGATGTTGCTGGACTTGACGAGGATGTCCCACGTATTGAGCGGACCGTAGTGATGCACATCCTTGACCAGTCGCGAGCCGTAGGGGTTGTAGCTGATCGAATTAATCGGCCAGACCTCGCCCCAACGCGTCACACCCATCGCCAGCGCCGGGCCAGCGATGAACGGCTTGGCCGTCGAGCCCAGTTCGTAGGGCATCATGATGGAGGCATTGCGGCGGGCCTCGGGCTTGGAATCGCCGAGGTTCTGGGGATTGAATGTCGGGTAGTTGGCCATGGCGAGAACTTCGCCGGTGTAGGGATCGAGCACGACGACTTCGCCGCGCTGAGCCTTGAAGTGCTGGCAGGCCTCGATCAGTTCTTCCTCGACGATGGTCTGGATGTTGGCGTCGATGGTCAGGACCATGTGCTGGCCGTGTTTCGGGGCGACGTAGTCGTCTTCCTGGATGTCGATCGGGCGGCGCCGGGCGTCTTTTTCGACGCGCTTATATCCGGCGCGGCCGGCGAGTTCGCTCTGGAACTTCAGTTCGACACCTTCCAGGCCGTCGCCTTCGCCGCCGCAACTTCCGAGGATGTGCGCCCCGACCGACGCCATGGGATAAAAGCGGACGAACATGGGTTCCAGGGCGACGCCCGGGATCTTGAGCTTGAGCACTTCCTGGGTGGTCTTCTCGCCCTGGTTCTTGATGACCTTGGCATAGCGGCAGTCGTAACGCTCGCCGAGTGCGGCAATCAGTTCATCAGGCTTGACGTCGATCAGCTTGGCCAGTTTCGCAAGATCCTGGTCCATCTGGTTGAGGTTGCGCGGAGCCTTCTGATACTGCTCGTACATGAAGTGCGGATCTATATAGACGGACATGGTCTGCACGGTGCCGGCCATGAGCACGCCATTGCGATCGTAGATGTTGCCGCGGCGGGCCTGGAGCGGGCGTGTTTCGAACTGCTGCCGTTCGGCCCAGATTACGGCCTTCGGCGGCGCGAACGCCTGTAGGTAAGCAACGCGCACGGTCATACTGCCAAGGAGCAGGGCAACGAGGCCCATGACAATGGCGGCCCGCCACAGAGAGAATTGATGCATGGGGGTTCCTTCCTTGCAGAAATCAGTCCTATAAGAATCGGCAGAGCAGGGGTGGAAGGAAAAAGGAAAATGAAAAAATCGTCCGACGGCTGCCGGCCGGGCCGGGAGCGTTAGGCCGAGTTGCGTACCGGGAATGGGGCACCCCATCTATTATCTGGTTATAACCTATTCCTATGTAAACACTTACATGCTTATTTCCCCAACTCGCCATTTACGCGTAGGCCAACGTTGAGAGTGCTCCATATTTCCCAGCGAAGTCATCCTGAGAGGTAACGGGCAGCGTAACGGAGAGTCGTGCCACTGGCGATGCCGTTGCACTGGACCTCGCGCCGCCGTGTCGTATGATTCCGGCCAATCGAGGGAGATACCCATGGCGGTCGCATCGTTAAAGCAAGCTTCGCCGAAGGCTCAGGGCAAACACAGGAAGAAAGCCAAAACCCCGCGTACGCGCAAGCCGGATAACATGTCCCTTGAACAATGGCAGATCGCCCTCCGCCGGGAATTCGGGCAGGAACAGAAATTCCGCCTCCGCAACATCGGCGGCCAGCCGGTCTTCTCCGAATTCGACGTGACCAACCCGGAGAGTGGCCGGACGTATCGCGTGGTTGTTCGCGGCAGCAATCCGGGTGAGAACCACTGCTCGTGCCCGGACTTTTCCGTCAATACGCTGGGCACGTGCAAGCACATCGAGTTCACGCTGGCGAAATTGCAGCGGCAGCCGGCCAACAAGGCGGCGCTCCGCGCCGGCTACAAGCCGGCATTCTCCGAGGTCTGGCTGCGCTACGGCGCGCAGCGCGAGATCATCTTCCGTCCCGGCAGCGAATGCCCGGCGGCTCTGAAGACACTCGCCGGGCGGTATTTCAACGGCAACGGGATACTTAAGGACGGCGGCTTCGCGACCTTCGACGCGTTTCTCAAAGCGGCCCACCAGAGCGGGCATGAGATCCGCTGCTACGACGATGCACTCGGCTTCATCGCCCAGGTGCGCGACCGGGCCGCGCTGGCTGAGCGGGTGGATGCGGCTTTTCCCGACGGGGCGCGCAGCCGGGCATTCGACAAGCTGTTGAAGGTGCCTCTCTATGAATATCAGCGCGCCGGCGCGATCTTTGCTTCGCGGGCCGGACGCTCGCTGCTAGCCGACGACATGGGACTCGGCAAGACCATCCAGGCGATCGCGGCCGTGGAGATCCTCGCCCGCACGGCCGGTGTCGAGCGCGTGCTGGTGGTCACGCCCACCTCGCTCAAGCACCAGTGGAAACAGGAGATCGCCAAGTTCACGGAACGCAGCAGCGAGGTGATCGAGGGCCTCACGCTCAAGCGGGAGTCGCTCTATCGCACGCCGACCTGCTACAAGATCACCAACTACGACGTAATACACCGCGACATGGAAGTAATCCGCCAATGGTCCCCCGACCTGATCGTGCTCGACGAGGCCCAGCGTATCAAGAACTGGAAAACGCGGGCGGCGAGAACCGTGAAACAGTTGCCGTCGCAATACGCCATCGTCCTCACCGGCACGCCACTCGAAAACCGGCTTGAGGAACTCCACTCGATCGTCGAGTTCGTCGACCGCTTCCGCCTCGGCCCGTCGTTTCGCTTCCTGGCCGAGCATCAGGCCGTGGACGAAGATGGCCGGGTGGTCGGCTATCGCAACCTCAACGCAATCTCCGAAACTCTCAAGCCCATCCTCATCCGCCGCACCAAATCGCAGGTGCTCAAGGAATTGCCACAGCGCCTCGACAAGCATCTCTTCATACCCATGACCCCGCAGCAGCAGGTGCATCACGATGAGAACAAGGAGATTGTTGCCAGGATCGTCGCCAAGTGGCGGCGATACAAGTTCCTCAGCGAGTCCGACCAGCGCCGGCTGATGGTGGCCCTGCAGTACATGCGAATGAGCTGCAACAGCACCTACCTGCTGGATCCGACCACCGATTTCGGGAACAAGGTCAATGAGTTCGACTCGCAATTGTCCGAGCTGCTGGAAACCCGGGATACGAAAGTGGTCGTGTTCAGCCAGTGGCTGCGCACGCACGAGCTTCTGGCCGCGCGGCTGCAAAAGCGAGAGCACGGCTTCGTGCTGTTCCACGGCGGTGTGCCCGGACCAAAGCGCAAGGATCTCATCGCCCGCTTCAAGGACGACGAGCGTTGCCGCGTGTTCCTCTCGACCGATGCCGGCGGCGTCGGGCTCAATTTGCAGGCCGCGTCGGCGGTCATGATCATGGACCAGCCGTGGAACCCGGCCGTCCTCGAACAGCGCATCGGGCGCGTGCATCGCCTCGGCCAGCGCCGGCCGGTAAACGTCGTCCACTTCGTCGCCAAGGACACGATCGAGCACGCGATGCTCGGTACGCTGCAGTTCAAGCGATCCCTCTTCGCGGGCGTGCTCGACTCGGGCGACAACGAAGTCTTCCTCGGCGGCAACCGGCTCAAGAAATTCATGGAGTCAGTCGAACAGGCGACCGCTTCAATCCCGGCGGCCGCTCCGGTCGAAGCGATGTCCGTCCCCGAAATCGAGCTGCCGGAAACAGAGCAGGCGACCAGTGCGGACGAAGAACCCGTGACCACGCCGGCCCGACCCGCCGCGGCGGGTGGCGTGGACTCGGCCGTGCTCACCACCCTCATCACCGCCGGCCGGCAATTCCTCGACCAACTCAGCCAGTCACTGTCGTCCCCTGCCGACGGCGCAGGCGCTGCGTCGTCGCTGATCGAACATGACGAGAAGACCGGCCGAAGCTATTTGAAGCTGCCGGTGCCCGGTCCCGGCATGCTCGAAAAACTGGCCGCGATTTTGGGGATTCTGACGGGGAAATAGCCAACGAGCGTGCCTTGGCAAGAACGGCTCGGCAAGCGCGGCCGGCGTGCTCGCTGGCCCGGGATATCAACCGATTAGCCAACAAAGAAGGCCTGCGGAGACGCTGGCCCTGCTTTTGTTGTCTTTTCCCGAGTACGCCTTACGCCGCCGGATGCTTCCATGGCGCGCGATAGGGACGCAGCAACAGCTTGTTGGCTTCGTCATCGCCGACGACTTGGCCCTTGGCCGGATCCCAGGTCAGGCTGCGGCCGAGTTTCGCCGACAGGTTGGCCAGGATGCAACTCGCCGTGGACATGTAACCTTGTTCCACATCGGCGACCGGCTTGCCGCGCGTGCCCATGCAGTTCAGCAGATCCTTCATGTGGCCGCGGATGGCGGAGGCGACGTGCCGTTCCAGGTCCTTCTCGGTCTTGTCCTCGGGATACTTGTCGTATTCGAACAGCGCTTCGCCCTTGACCGTCGGTTCCTTGCCGCCGGTGGGCGTGAACTCGAAACTGTTGACGCTGGCCTTGAGCGTGCCCTTGTCACCGTAGATCACGGCCGCCCAGGGGTACTTGGAGTCGGGCGACGAACCCCACGACCGATGCGTCCAGACGATCTTGATGTTCGGATAGTCGAAGGTGGCCGTCTGCGTATCCGTGATGTTGGCCCGGCTGGCCTTGTCGATGAGGATTCCGCCGGAAGAACTCACCGTTGTCGGCCAGCCCAGACCCAACATCCAGCGAACCATGTCCAGCATGTGGACACACATGTCGCCGACAATGCCGTTGCCGTATTCCATGAACGCGCGCCAGCCGCGCGGGTGGCAGATCTTGTTGTACGGCCGCATCGGCGCCGGGCCGGTCCACATCTCCCAGTCCAGGTAATCCGGCGCCGCGACGTCCGGGGCGGTTTGCAGCGTGTCGCGGTTGCGCATCCAGTAGTAGCAGCAGATCTCGGCGTAAGCCACGTTGCCCAGCAGGCCCGGCTTGATAACCTTCTCGACGGCGTCAATCAGATGCGGCGTGCTGCGTCGCTGCGTGCCGATCTGCTCCACACGCTTGAGCTTGCGGGCAGAGGCCAGAATCGCCTGACCTTCGGCGATATCGACGCTGATGGGCTTCTGAAGATAGAGATCCGCCCCTGCTTCCATGGCCGCGATCGCCGGTAGGGCATGCCAGTGATCGGGCGTGCCGATCAGACACAAATCCAGATCCTTTTCCTTGAGCATCTCGCGATAGTCGGTGTAGGTGCGCGGCTGCTTCTTGGAAGTCTGCCGCAAGGCGATCTGCTCGGCCGCGTCGGCCAGCATCTTCTTGTCGACATCGCAGACGGAGACGACGTTTGCGGGCGAAATCTGCAGCAGACGATAGAGATCGCACTTGC
>JANYKD010000364.1 GCA_025361735.1 Phycisphaerales bacterium | reverse complement strand
TCGGTTCGAACCTGGGTCTGCAGCAGATCGAACGCTCCCTGGATCAGCTTCTCACGGGCGGTGTCCGGCAATTCGTACTTGCCGAGCTTCTCCGAGGGCCGGTTGCCGAACAACTCAGTCCGGACAAGCTTGCCTTCGATGCCCTCCTGTTTCGCGGCCATCGCCACGCCCTTGGCCTTGGCAATGACGAGGAACTTGTCGGCCGCCTCACGGGCCTTTTTCAGCGACTCGACCAACAGCCAGTCCTTTTCGAGCTGGGCGCGAACCTCGTCGATATTGCGGGCGGGCCGGGCCGGATCGGCCTCGCGCACGCGAACAATATACAGGTTTCCGGCCGCGTCGCGGGCCGGCATCGGCAGACGCAAAGGCTCGAGAACCTTCGTGGGCTGGACCTTCATGTCACTGAGTTGCTTGCGCGTCTTGGAAGTCAGAAACGGCTCGAGGAAGGTGACGAGATACTGAGGCAACGGCGTGCCGCCGATGGTCGCCTTACCCACATCGGTCAGTTCCTTCAGTTCACTGGCGGAATAGAACTCGCCCATTTCGTGGGCTTCGGGCATCACGCTGTGCGACTCTTTCAGCGTCTGCACCTTCTCGCACAAGCGGGTGAGAAACCCGAACTTTTCGTAGGCAAAGCCGTAGTCCGTGAGCGGGGCCTTCTCAGGAATCGTCTTCTTCTCTGAACGGGCCGCCTCAAGGAAAGTCGGCCACTCGGCGCTCATCCGCATCTGCACGGCCTTGGCAATCGCGGTCATCCGCTGCTCGCCGAGCATCTCGCGGATTTCCTTGTCGATGTCGTTGCCGTCCGCCCATGGGCGGGTGCTCGGCTGCGTCGAGGCGGCAACCGCGGCGGGTTTGGTTGCGGATCTTGTGGCCGGCTGGCTCGTCGGCTGCGTGGTCGGCTCCTCGGGAAGTCGCACGAATTGATTCTGGTTGTTGACCCAATACGCGGCCGCCTCATCCCGCGTCACGCTCTTGAGCACTTCGGCCTTGCTGATCTTGATGTACTGGAGGCGTACACGATTCGGGAACCGGTAGCCGATGCCGCTTTCCGACGTTTCCCGATCCTGATTCTCATACGTCTTGAAGAATGCTGCAAGCTGGTCGCCGGTGGGTTTTCCGGCCGCCTTTTCGAAGTCGACCGCGCGAAAATCGACGAGTTGCAGTGCTGCCTGCTCCGCGGTATTGGCGGCATCCCACGTCGCCATGGCGGGGCTCATCCGCGAGACTCCGGCAACGCGATCGAACGCCGCGACAATGGTCAGCCAGTGAGTCAGGGCCTGCTCGCGCCACGCCTGATCATCGGCGTTGAGTTCCTGGCCCTTCGGGGGCGCGAACCGGGCGAGCACTTCCTGCACCTGCTCGGTGGACGCCAGCACGTTCATCCGGCGTGCCTCGCGCAAGAGCAGCGCGAAGTTGGTCGCATCGAGACGCTCGGATATCCGCCGGGCTTCGCTGAGCACATACGGATTGCGGTTGAGCATGCCAATGGTCTGATTGAGATCAACGTAACCGGGAAGGCCCATCAGCCTCTGGGCAAGGCTGAGTTCGATGTAGCCGACCTCCCGGCCGAAAACCAGCCGCTGCCTGAGAACCTGGAGGTCGCCCTGGGCGGTGGTAAACTCGGCGACGGTGATCGCCGTTCCATACGCTTTTCCGAATTCGCTTCTCCCCGATCCCGGCTGCTTGGTGTAGCTGGGGAGAATGAAGGCGATCATCAGAAACACGCCAAAGAAGGCGAGAATCTTCTTGTTGTTGCGACGCAGGTAGCCAAGGTTCAGCATAAGACAGTGTCCCTGTCGCGGCCGACAAGGCCGCAGCACGATTTATAGACTGACAGAGAGGCAACTATATTCGGATTGGGCGCTGGATGGAAGAGCAGAGACCACAGACTTGACGCCCGATTCGAATGCCCGACTATGATCGGCGATGCCTTACATCGGAAACCTGATCCGTGCGAATCCTCTCCCGTGGGGTCTGGCGACCCTTGCCCTGGCGGTCGTTCTGGGCCTGGCGCTGGGCGCGGTTCGCATCCGCGGCATTCGCCTGGGTGTGGGCGGCGTGCTGTTTTCGGCGCTGCTGCTCGGGCAATTGGGGCTGACGGTCGATGAGAAGGTGCTCGATTTTCTCCGCAGCTTCGCGTTGATCATGTTCATGTACGCCCTGGGATTACAGGTTGGGCCGGGGTTTCTCACGTCGCTGCGGGCAGAGGGCGTGCGACTGAATGTGCTGTCGGTTCTGGTGGTCGTCCTCGGGGCGGCGATGACTGCCCTGTTTGTGCAACTCGGCAAGCTGCCGCCGGAATCAGCCTCTGGTTTGTACAGCGGGGCGTTCACCACGACGGCGGGGCTGGCGGCCGGGCAGGAGGCCATGCGTCACACGCTGGCGGGGACACCGCAGGCCGCCGCGATGGTCGCCACGGTGGGGCTGACCTACGCCGTGACTTATCCATTTGGGCTGGTCGGACCGATGCTGGCGATCGCCGCCCTGCGAAGAGTGTTCAAGGTTCGTGTTCCGGATGAGCTCAAGGCGCTGGCCGAGGAAGAGCAGATTCGCCGGCCGCGCATTGAGGTGCTCGACATCGAGATCACGCGGGAATCGCAGGCCGGCATCGCGCTAAAAGACCATGCACTTATTCGCAGCAAGGGCATCGTCTTCACGCGAATGCTCCGCGACGGGAAGCTCAGCGTGCCCCACGGCGATCTGCTGATTCAGATGGGGGACATCTTTCGAGGCGTGGGTCCGCGGACGGCGCTCAACGAGATTGTGGCGGAGCTGGGCCGGCCCAGCGCGGTCGACCTGGGCAGCACGACTGGCGACGTGACGAAGATGGATCTGGTCGTGACCCGCACGCAGGTGCTGCGGCGGTCGCTCGCGGAGCTGGATCTGAATCGGCGCACGGGCGTCACGGTGGCGCGGATCACACGCTCGGGGATCGACCTGACGCCCAAGTCCACGCTTCGCCTGCAATTCGGCGATCGGCTCCGCGTTGTCGGGCCGGCGGCCGGGTTGAAGATGGTCGAGATCGAGTTGGGCAATTGTCCGGACATTCTCAACCGGCCGCAACTGATGCCGATCTTCCTGGGTGTTGTGCTGGGCGTGATCGTCGGCAGCATTCCACTTTTTGTCCCCGGCATGCAAACCAAGCTGCGCATGGGCCTGGCGGGCGGTCCGTTGATCGCGGCCATCGCCCTTTCACAACTGGGGAACATCGGCTCGGTCGTCTGGTACATGCCCGTGGCCGCCAACCAGCTCTTCCGCGACTTTGGGCTGGCGGTGTTCCTAGCGTGCGTGGGCCTGCGACTGGGCGACCATTTTGTGCAGAACGTCGCCCACAGCGGCGGACTGGTCTTTATCGCCTGGGGCGCCGTCTTGACGGTGGTTCCGGTGTTCATCATCGGCTGCATCGCTCGGATGGTATTCCGGATGAATTTCGTCACGCTAAGCGGCTGGGTGGCCGGAGCGATGACCAGTTCGCCGGCGCTGTCGTTCGCCGGCGAGCTGACGGGTTCGGACACGCCCACGGTGGCATACGCGGCGGTGGCCCCGCTGGGGATGCTGACGCCAATCGTCTGTTCGCAGTTGCTGGTGGCGCTGATGATGTGAAACCAAGCACGGCGCTCTACCGAGTCGCGCGTCGCCAGCCATCAATCCAATTGCCGCAATGCGGGCAGTTAGTTGCCATATGTTCCTGAATACTCTGGCCACAGTACGGACAAAGGCCGCGACGCATCAGTTCCATTCCGGCACGTTCAAAGCGATTGGCGTCACGTACTGCCTGCCACATTCGCACCACGATCATCGCCGCAACAACAATAAAGAACACAACGACCGCAATGGCCAGTACAGTCGAGGGCTTGGGCCAGTCGTTCATGACAACTCCATTCTACCTCGCCTCCGCAACGCGAACTGTATCCCGTTGCGCCAGTTCATAGAACTCATGCAGCTTGGCTTGCAGGAGCTTCTTGTCGGGCAGGCGAGTCTGGTACTCGGCCACCATCGCCGGCGAGACGGCGCGGTTCAGGGCGTACTCCACGACCTCATGGTCCTTGGTGGCACAGAGGAGGACGCCAATGGCGGGTTGCTCGTGCGGCTTCTTCAGGTCGCGGTCGAGCGCTTCGAGGTAGAACTCCAGCTTGCCCAGATGCTCGGGCTGAAATTCCTCAACCTTCAGTTCAATATCGACCAGGCAATTGAGGCCCCGGTGAAAGAAGAGCAGGTCAAGCTCGAAATCGCGGCCGCCGACTTGGATCGGGTAATGGCTGCCGACGAAGCAGAAGTCGCGGCCCAGTTCGATGAGGAAGTTCTTGAGTTGCTCGACAAGGCCGCGGTGCAGGTCGGCCTCGGAGTGGTCATGCGGCAAGTTCAGGAACTCGATCAGGTAGCTGTCTTTGAAGATGGAAGCGGCGGACGGGTGCAATTCTGCCACCACTGGTGACAGAATTACAGGCGAGAGAACAGTGCGCTCAAACAAAGCTCCGGCAAGCTGGCGTTCGAGTTGGCGTTTGCCCCATTTCTCGCGTGCGCAGGCGCGAAGATAGAACTCCCGCTCTTCATCTCGTTTGCTGCGGCTCATGATGAGCAGGTTGTGGGTCCATGGCAATTCTCGCACCAGCGGTGAGAGTTTTGGCTGGCCGCAGTAGGTCTCGTAGAACTGCATCATCCGCCAGAGATTACGAGCCGAAAACCCGGTCATCCCCGGCTGTTGCCGCTGAATATGTTCGGCGAGGGCCTGAACCGTTCCCTTGCCCCAGCCCTGATCGGCGATTCTTCGGCTGATGTGTTCGCCGATGGTCCAGTAGAGATCGATCAAGGCGAGTATCTGGTCGAACTCGGCCTGCGCCGGGACGACCGCGGCCGTTCGTCGGACAATGGCCTTCGTGGTCTTGAATTTTTTCTTCATACAGTTTTCCTCCTCCGCGACGGCTGCTCCAATGTGGCCGGACGGCGCTGAAGGTGAAGCGGGAAGGCATCCGCCGTCAACAAAGGGACAGTGTAGTCATCATTTGAGATTATGCCAGGAAAAGGATTGCCGAACATCGATTACTGATCCACAACCGGCGGACTCGCCGAAGTAGAGTAAAGATGCGGCAAAAGCGGCGACGATATCGGGCGATGCGACGGCGGCTCCTGTGGATGCTCGCGGGAGCGGCCGTGGGCGTTGTGCTGGCCGTTCCCGCATCCTATCTGATCCAGCCGACGATCGTGCGCGGGCTGTACAACCAGGGCGAGTATTGCCGGAAAGTGGTCTATGGAATACCCGACGCGGTTGCGGGAGGAACGGACCTGCTCGGGTGCGGCCAGCGCGTGATGGCGACGGCCGCGATCATGGGTGCATTGGGGGCCTATGCGGGCTTCTGGGTCGGGCCACGGCGAAGATATCACCGTTAGTACATCGGCACTGAATTCATCTGGTCGATCGCGCCTTCGTACACATGCTGGCACTCCTTGGCCGCGTCAACCCACGTGCGACGGCGAACCTCGAATGCGGCATGCTCGCGCAGCGTGCGGGCCAGCGGCGGGTGACGCAACACGGCGACGATCTTATTGGCCATCTCGTCGATGTCCCAGAAATCGACCTTCAGCGCGTGCTTGAGAACCTCCGACACACCCGACTGCTTGGAAATCAGCACCGGGACATCGTGGCTCATGGCCTCGAGCGGCGCGATGCCGAACGGTTCGGAGACCGACGGCATCACATAGAGGTCGGCCATCTTGAAAACCTTCTCGACGTCCGCCCCGCGAAGGAAGCCCGTGAACAGCACCTTGTGGCCAATGCCCATGGCGACGGCCATTTCGACCACCCGGCGGATCATGTCACCCGAGCCGGCCATGACAAACTTGACGTTGTCCATGACCTCGAGAACCTTCTTGGCGGCACTGAGGAAATATTCCGGACCCTTCTGTTGGGTGATCCGGCCGAGGAACAGGACGATCTTCTCGCCCTCGTGGATGCTGTACTGGTTCGGATCGAAATGATTGCCGTTGAGGTCGATGGCGTTGTAGATGACTTCGACCTTGTCGGGAGCCAGGCCGTAGCGATGGACACAGATGTTCTTGGTGAGATGAGAGACGGCGATGACCTTCATGGCGACGTGCATGCCACGCCGCTCAATGTCGTAGATGCGCTGGTCGATGTTGTCGCCGGATCGGTCGAATTCTGTGGAGTGGACGTGAACCACAAGCGGCTTGCCCTTGAGGCCGGCGACGGCGAGCCCAGCCGGGAAGGTCATCCAGTCGTGGGCATGGACCACGTCGAACTCTTCGTTCCGGGCAATTTCCGCCGCGAGCGTCGAATAGCGATGAATCTCGGAAAACAGATCACCACTGTAGGATGATGAACTGCCCGCGGGTTGCGGCTGTGCGGATGCTGGTTCCTGCGGCTGGGTTATCGCCTGCGGAGCAGGAAGCGACTGCGCGGGTTTCTCCACCTGCACCAGTTTCTGGCTCTTGGTGCGCTCCACGACGACTTCGCTCGTATATTGCTCAGCCGTCTGGTAGGGACTGCCAATTCGGGCATTCACGGTCCGGAACGTCACATGTTCGAACTCATCCAGCCGGAGTTCCGTGGAAGAACCGGCCAGCGGCGAATCGCTGCGCGGGCTCAACACCTGCGCATGGCTCGAGAACGGCGTACTGACAGGGCGAGGCAGAACGAACACGACGTCAAGACCGATGCTGCTCATCGCTTTGGTCAAGCCATAGCAGGCGGTGCCAAGACCGCCACTGATGAACGGAGGAAACTCCCAACCCAGCATCAAGACACGCATAGGAAGCTACCGATCTGTTTACAAATCTCTACACAGCAATAACCATGCCGATCCCACGCTACACCACCTGCACCGTATATTTAGTGGTGCGGGAGGCGGCATGTCAACATTCACATCAAACAATTCGCATATATTCTTACCGCTCGCGGAACAGGCAAACCCGTCATCTATAAGACCGACGATCCGTGGCAGCCGCAAAATCGGTGCCGCCGCCTCGACGATTTCGCGCCGCGCCGGTAGTGTGGCGGCCGTGTCGCAGAATACGCCGCGAATATACAGTCGGCCGCCGGAAGCCCGGAGACTCGGCTGGCGAGCTCGCTTCGTCGCGCTGGGCATTTCCCTGTGTTGCGTCGCCCCGTTGCTTACGGCGTTGTTCATCACGCCGAGTCCGACAGGCATCGGAACACACCAGGAACTCGGGCTTCATCCGTGCCAGTTCGAGCGACAGTTCGGCGTCCCGTGCCCCACTTGCGGCATGACCACCAGTTTCGCCTATTTTGTGCGCGGACGGCTTTTGCCCAGTCTGTACGTTCAACCAATGGGCACGCTGCTGGCGTTCGCCTGCGGCGTGGTGTTCCTGGCCGCGCTTTATGAACTCGCAACAGGCCGGGCGCTGCACCGCCTGTTGCGGATGACACCGGCCGGTTACTATCTCTGGACGGCCTTCGGACTCCTGATCCTCGCCTGGGCGTGGAAGATTGGAATCCATGTGACCGGCCACGACGGCTGGGGTCGCTAGCGGAACAAACGACTATGAAGCGATATCACTACCTTGTATTCGCGATGACCCTGTTGACACTGTGCTTCCTGAACGGCTGTGACGGAGACACGGGCCTGGCCGGTGACGTGGACCATGACAAGCCGGAACATACGTATACCGGGTTGATGCGGCAGAAGTGCGCCATCATGGTCTGGACCGACCTGCGGATCCGCGCGGAGTACGGACAGATTCAACTTGACTTGGCGCGGCTGCTGCAGAATCAGTTGGCAACACAATCCGCGCCCGAGGCGGATCGGGACGACAAGAAGAAGGCCAAGCCGACGGCCGAGTTCGTCGATGCGGCATCCGTCGTGCGGTTTCAGCGCGAGCACCCCGAGATCGACGGGGCGCCCGTGGTCGATGTGGCGCCGAGGCTGGGCGCCTCGCGCGTGATCTATGTCGAGATCGAGGATTTCTCGGCGCAGTCGCCCACCTCGATCATGATCCTCAAGGGCACGGCCCGGGTCACTTTGCGGATTCTGGAAGTAACCGACCGCAAAGCCAAGGTCGTCTTTGAGGAATCAGGAATCAAAGCATCTTTCCCTCCGCATGCGCCGGAAGGCGTGATACCGTCGGACAAGGTGAATGCACGGACGATCTACGAGGGAACCTTGAAGGTGCTGGCCGACAGAATCGCAGCGAGGTTTGAGGAGAAATCTTAATAGAGACGCGAAGCGTGAGATGACATCTCACGCTTCGCGTCTTTGTGGA
>JANYKD010000352.1 GCA_025361735.1 Phycisphaerales bacterium | reverse complement strand
CGCGCCGGCGACGACGCGGCCGCTGGAGAAACTGCCGCCGAAGGTCAATCCCGCCACCATCATGGTCAGCCGCGATGGCATGCGCTATGCCTACATCAGGCGCACGCTGGCCAGCCTCGTCGCCGTGGTCGACGGGCAGGCCCAGGCGCCGGTTGACTGGATCGCGAACAACCTGGTGCTGTTCTCGAACGACTCCAAGCACACCTTCTACATTGCCCGCGGCCGGAACAACGCGCGTGTGGTGGTCGATGGCCTGGCCGGGCAGCCGTACGACTCGATCGACGACTGGCGTTTCACTCCGGGCGGGCGGGTGATGTACCTGGCGCGACAAAAGGGGACATACGTGGTTGTCTGCGACAACTTGGAGCGGGCGCAACTGGCACAGGTGCGGCTGGGCGCGCTGGCCGATACGCCCGACGCGTACACCTTCATCGACATGGCCGACACCGGCGAGCGGGTTTACCGGAACAACCAACCGGGGCCGGTCTATCAGCGGGTCGCGGATGTGAAGTTGAGCCCCAATGGATTGCACCTGGCGTATCGGGCGCAGCAGAACGGCCGCTGGATGATGGTGCTCGATCATGCCGAGAAGACGGCGTGCGACGAGGTTTCGGCGCCGGTGTTCTCGGCCGACTCCGCGCACGTCGCCTGGCTGGCGACGCGCGATGGCAAGTCATCGCTGGTGCTGGATGACGTGGAAACGCAGCTCTGCGCGGCCGGGGAGCTGTCGACGCCGGCGCTGTCGGCCGACGGGAAGCACTGGCTGGCCGCGGTCCGCGGCGACGGCAAGCTGCGCGCTTATTGGGACGGCCGGCCGGCCGGCATATACAGCGCGATCGCCACACCGGTGTTCGCGCCGGACGGTCTGCGTGCGGCATTCATCGCCGTGGATGGCGCGGGGAAGAACCGCGTGGTGCTCGACGGCCACGAATCCGAGGCGGCCGACTTCATCTTCGATCTGCACTTCAGTCCCGATTCACGGCGCTTTGCCTACGTCGCGATAGTCGGCAAGAAGGATACGTTGTGGGTGGACGGAAAGGCGGTGGGCTCGTACGACACGATCGCCCCGCGGACCTTCGCGTTCACGCCGGATGGCCGGTCATATGCGCTTGTGGTCAAGCAGGGTGGCGGGCAGCAGATTGTCTATGAGGGCGGGGCCACGCAGCGCTTCGACGCCGTGGCCGGGGGGCAGCCGCTGTTCATCGACGCGGAGAACAAGGCACATGCGTTTGTGGTTAATAATGGACAGGTGGGGGCGGTGACGGTGGAAGTGAAGCCGTAAGAGTTCAAGAGTTCAAGAGTTCAAGGGTTCAAGAGTTCAAGAGTTCAAGAGTTCAAGGTTACCAGTCGTATGAGTTGACCTTGATCTCGTGGAACTCGCCGGCGTAGAGGAGTTCGACCTTTTCAACGCGGACATCGCAGTTCTGCTTGGGGAAGCCGGCGCCGAGGATGTTGCAGAGCATGGGGAACTCGATATGTTTCAGCTCGCGGTCGGACAGGGTCGGGACGTGGCAGACGTACTGGCGGTTGACCCAGACTTCGACGTCGAGCAGGTTCTGGCCGGTGAAGTTGGTGATGTCCAGGCGCTTGATGCCGTACTCGACCTTGGCGCGCACCTTGTCTTCGGCGACATGGGTCGCCTCGGTCTTGTAGGGGAAGCGCGTGGCGGCGTCATCGCGGAACTGCGAGACGGATTTCTGAAGCGCCGGGTCGGAGCTCTGGAATATGGCCGGCTGGTCCGTGCAACCCGCGATAACCGCGACGCACAACACCGAAAGAGCAAGAGTGATGCGATTCATAGACAGTCCTCTTGGTCGATTATCGGACGGATTTGGGGTTGGGGATTAAGAATAGTCGGTAGTCGGTAGTCAGTAGTCCGTGGTCCGTGGTCCGTAGCATCGGGCAGGCATGACCGAGGGGTGGCTGTAGCCGAACGATGTGAGCCGGTGGAGTGATCTTCAGGAACGGGTGAGCATGATTCCTCCGTTGGTTCGTCTTCCACAGTGTCGGCCCTTCGGGCCTCCGGTGATTGGATCTTGATTTCCTCCGTGGCGTCACGGCCACGGCTACCGGAAGTGACGGCCTTTCAGGCCTGCGGCGCTGGCGCGAGTTGGTAGTCAGTCAGGTGTCCAACGCTCGTTCCGTCGCTACGGACCACTGACCACGGACTACTGACCAAGTGCGTGGATCGTGTTGTGGATCTCGAAGTTGACGGGCTTGCCGGTGGCGGAGCGGAGTTTGAAGGCGATCTTCATCTGCATCGTGGGGCGGTTGTCGGGGATTTCGAGGAAGACGCCGCGGCGGTCGGGGTCGAGTCTGGCGGACTTGATGGCGAGCGTGTTGTGGCCGACGGCGCCGTCGCGGTTGTATTGCGGCGAGCCGGATTGGTCGGTCCAGCGATAGTCCCAGGTTTCGACGCTGTAGTTATCGGACTCGCCGGCCGACTCGGGATCGAGCTCGGCCGTGAAGCCGATGTGCATGCCGGCGCGGGTGGCATTGAGGCTGGTGGGCATAATAACCAGTTGCCCTGTATAGCGGATGCGATCGAAACCGCCGTCGGCGACGGCGTTGCTCTGCCAGCCGCGCAGGCCGACGACGTAGAGCTGGCCGTCGGCGGGGCTGAATCGGCCGCGCATGGCGGAGGATGTGAAGCGCACGGGGAACTTCACGACGCCGCCCTGCCAGAGGCCGTTCACCTTTTCGGGCATGACTTTGAAGACGGCCGAGGCGCCGTAGGACAGATGCAGCATCTGCCCCTCGAACGGACCCCACTCTTTGCTCGTGACCCAGACCTGACTGGCGCAGGAATTGTCTACATCCTGGGGAAAGAAGCAGAGCGGCAGGGGCGGATGGACGGTAGCGCCATGGGCGGCCGGCGGCGTGCCGAGGAAATCACCCTTGTTCACGATGAAAAGCGGCCCGGCAGGGGCCCAACTGCCTTCATTATCGGACACGGTCAGAATGGGGTCGGAGCCAAAGGGCGTGAGTTGAGTTGCGGAGTTCTCGGTGGTTTGTTGGGGAAGAGCCGATCGCGAGATCGGCGTTCCCGGGGAGACGGACATGCCGTTGGGGGCGCGCAGGCCGGTGGCGATGATCTCCGTTTTTTGGCCATCGGGGGATATTTTCAGGATGGTTCCATGGTGCCTGGCGAAAGTCTGGAAGCCGATGCCGGCCGAGCGGATGGGGGCGCCGAGGGCGAAATAGAAGTTGCCCTCGCGGTCGGTCTGGAGGTCAAACGCCCAGGTGTGATAGGCCGTGGTGACATGCCAGTCGTGACTGAAACTCTCGTAGAAGTCGGCCTCGCCGTCGTGGTTGAGGTCAACGAGCCGCGTGATCTGGTCCTTGCCGGCGACGTAGACGATGTCGTTGATGATGCGCAGGCCAAGCGGCTCGTGCAGGCCGGCCGCGAAGCGTTTCCAGCGGACCGATTTGAGCTGGCGATCGAGACCCGAGACGATCCAGACATCGCCGGATTGCGTGCAGATGGCGGCCCTGGTGGGGTCGGAGGTGAAGAAATCCAGGCCGGTCAGGCGCATCCAGGAGTCCCAGGGATTTGTCTCCGGCAGGGGGATGCGGTCGGTGACGTAGGGGGCGTTGTCCGGCGCAATAACGGGACGGGTTTCGATTGTCTCGGGCCAGAGTGCGGGGCCGCCTTTGGTGAGGGGCGTGAGGTCTTCGAGGGCTGGGAGCGGAGTGAAGTCGGCGACTTTGTCGCCCTCCGGACGATGGAGAACCGAGAGATGAAGCGGGGCGGTGTGAGGGGCGATTCGCAGCAGCGCCTGGCCGCTAGGCTCGACGTCGAGTTGCGCGCCCTGGCCGACAAGGGTCAGTTGGAGATCGGGGGTCCGCGCGACGCGGGCGACGAGGGGCTTGTCGGTCGGTGCGATGGTGAGTTGGCGGATGAAGCTGCGGGCAGGAGCGGGTTTGGTGAGCGACCAGGATTCGAGCACGGGCGTGCCCAGGACGTCGTAGGAAAAGATCACGCGATTGCCGTGGTGATAGAGGCCGCGATAGTTGGCCCAATCGCGCGGCAGCGGACCCGGGCGCGGCAGGGGTTTGAGGTAATCTTCGCGCGGGTCGTCGAAGGTGCCGGTGGGGCCGGCCCAGCCGGGGCCGGGCGGGTTCACGAAGGCGGGTTTGTCGGCGAGCGTACAAGTGGGGCCCTGGGCACCATCGAAGGCGACGCCTTTGAGCGTCAGCGGTCGGCCGACCCAGCCGGCCGAAACGCGCAGGGTGTCGGCGTCGAAGATGATGCCGGCATTCCAGTCGGGGGCAAGTTGAACGGCCTTGGCGCGCGGAGTGACATCGGAGTCGATGTGGCCGGTGGTGTTGTCGTATTTGGCGGCGGCGTTGGTGGTGAAAGAGATGGAGAGGACCGGGCCGTAGTCCATGTTGAGCCAGCGGGCGAAAGGATACTTGGTGTGGCGCGTGGTGGGTTGGGCGGGCGTCGAGAAGGAGAAGATGGCGAGGAGGAACAGGGAGATTCGAAATCCGAAATTCGAAATCCGAATTAAATTCGAATGGTGAAATACGGAAAGCGGTCCTTGCAGGGGAACGGGTTGGGAAAAGCGCATTTTGGTGGTGGATGAATCCTGGCGTTTAGAACATAACTCGTTTTTTACCGGAATCTTAGCAGTATTTTCTGATCGTGCGATGACTGGGAAAAACGCCCCCAAAGCGCCCCCAAAACCTCCCCGAAATCGCCCCAAAACCTCCCTGGAGCGACCCCGGTAGCTCTCCTGAATGACCCCGAAATCGCCCCAAAGCGACGACGCGTTTGAATGGGCGCCGGGCATGGCCATTCTTTCAGGCAGAGCAGATGTGTCGGGGTACCGACACCATGGGCGGGACGCCCATGCCACGAGAGTCTGGCAACCAGATGCGTTTCGGTGGAGTGTGGGCTCACGCTGTGCGGCGGGCGGCGGGGGGTTGAGGCAAGCGGCCGACATGGGGGCATTGTACGTGTTGCGTTAGGTTTCGTCAAGGGAATGTTTGCGGTATTTGTACGGTTTACGGAGATGCCGTCGGAATGTAGCCGGCCGCCCTACTTTGCAAAACTGGCCACGTACTTTGCAAAGGCCCCCAGCGCGCACCGAAAGCCGGCTCATTTGCGAGCCAGCTTCAAATCCCCCTCGAATTCCCCTCAACCCTCATTCGACATCGACCCTAACA
>JANYKD010000351.1 GCA_025361735.1 Phycisphaerales bacterium | reverse complement strand
CGAGCGATATGGCCGTGCTGGTTGAGGAATTCCTGCGCGAGTATGACAAGCGCCCTCCGTCGGAAGCAGAAATGGGTGCAGACGTGTTGCACATCACGGCCATCGGCTGGCGGAAACGTGGCAACTACTTCGGCAATCTCGGCCGGCGGAGCCAGTGGGATCTCGACGCGGGCGATTACGAACGCCTCAAGAGCCTGGCTGCCAAAATGCTTGCCCACGCCGACCTCAGGGTCCAGGCGTACGGGCAACTGTTCCGCACGGCGCTCGACGTCGATCGAGCCAAATCAGCGGCCGCGATGCGCGATATCGTCGCGGAGTTCTTCCGGTACATGAAGCCCCGGACTATCGATCCCAAGACCGACAACAACCAGCGCATGCGTTGTTACGGAATGATGCTCGATGCCACCGCCCTTCTGGATAAGACGGAGCTGCGCGGCACGCTCGATATCAACTTGCTCGAGTTCATGCTGTCGCAGAACGATCTGTTTGATCAGGTGGCCAACCGGGTGCTGATGGGTGTTCCGGACCGGCCGGCGTTGATCGGCCGGGATGATCCGCGGCGAGCAGTCCTGGCAGCGCAGATACTGGCCGTTCTCGATTCGCCGCAGCACCGTCTGGTCTACACGGCCGGACGGGAACTGCGATCGCTGTGCGAATCGGCCGTCTCCACGACGCGCCCCACCGGCGTCATCCGGACCAACGCACCCGGAGTGCCGCAATACCATCGATTGGCGGATGTCATCGACGCGGAATCGGGCATGCAGTGGATTATCGAGCCTGTTCTTAATGGCCAGGACCTTTATGCCGTCGGGTTGACGCCCGCACCCAACCGCCAACAACATGAATTGCGGCTGTTGCGCTTCATCCTGCCGGATGGCCGCTTGGAGCAACTGGGCCGACTGCCCGACTTCGGCACCGTCAAGTCCGCATTCATCTCCAAACCACGCATCGAGAGCCGCTCGGGCCAGCCCAACCCGTGCGCGACGGCCGCCTGTTTCCTGGACGGACATTACTATCTGGCCACAATAGACTGCGGCGTTGTCGTCTTCTCCACCACGGACGCAGCTCCGGTCACCATCAACGCCCGGAACGGCCTGCCCTCGGCGTGTATCTCGGCCATTGCCGCCCTCGACGGCAAGGTATATGCCGGCGCCGGCAAGCCGTCGATTGAGGGGTACCTCCTGGCGCTGGACCCGAAGAGCCACGCCTGCGATGTGCTCGCCTCCAGCCTGCGGAAGGAAAAACGCTCGCCCTTCGACGACGGCGGACCGTTCGCGGTAAAGTCCATTACACCCGATCCGCCCCGCCATCGCCTGCTGCTGGCCATTGAACGCCGGGGCACGGGTTCCGAAATCAGCGGACTCTGGGAGTTCGTCCCCAGGACCGGCCAGTGGCGCTGCCTTCTGCCTATCGAAGTGAAGACAATTCTCTCTCCCAACGGCACCAGCGGTATCTCCACTGGCATTGAAGGTGCCTGCGGCATCGACGTCGATCGCATCCTCGTTGCCAGCTCGCTGAGCAAACGGTTCTTCGACCTCAAACGCGACCAGCCGGAACCTCTGCTATTCAAGTACGACCCGTATAACCCGGTGGTCCTGATGGACGGCTGGCTGTGGGGAGTCAGGGTTGGCCCCGGGGATCTCTGCCGCCGCTGTCTGGCGACCGGTGAACAACAGATCCTCCCCAAACCGCGCGAGCTGGGCCGCACCTATCGGCCACGTTATCTCCTGCCCGCCGGCGCCGGGCGGCTGATCACGGGTGACAGCTTCGGACTCTTCGTCATTGACTGATCAAATCAGGCTTGGAGCAAATCAATGGAAAACAAATCGGGCTGCCAGTACTAATAACGATGTTGAAGAATGTGCGTTCGCGGCCGATGGTCGGGGACGCGGAACAGGTGGTCTAACAGCCAGCAGGAGAACAGCATGATTGGAAAAGAGACTCGTCTAAGCCGGCGGCGGCTTCTGACAACCGCGGCCAAGGCAAGTGCGTTGCTTGCAATACCGCAATTCATCCCAAGTTCCGCCCTGGGCAAGGACGGAGCCATCGCTCCCAGCGAACGCATCTCCGTGGGCGCCATCGGCATCGGCAACCGCGGCAGCTATGACCTGACGTGCTTCCTCGGCGAAGCGGACGCCCAGGTGATGGCGGTCTGCGATGTGCGCGGAGTCAATCGCGACCGCGCCAAGAAGGTGATCGACGCCAAATACGGGAACACCGACTGCAAGACCTATATCGACCTGCGGGAGATCCTGGCCCGCGAGGACCTGGACGCGGTGTTGATCGCGACCGGGCCGAACTGGCACTGCACGGCTTCGTGCCTGGCCGCCAACGCCGGCAAGGATGTCTATTCAGAAAAACCGTCGACCAAGAACATCGCCCAGAGCCTGATGCTCAAGGAAGTCTTCGCACGGACGGCGCGCGTGTTCCAGGCCGGAACCCAGCGGCGCAGCCTGCCCAACTTCATCTTCAGCATCGACCTGGCCCGGCGCGGCAAACTCGGGAAACTGCACACGCTGCACGCGCATCCGGGTGGACTTGGCTGCTCGATGAGCGGCTGGCTCGCGCCCGATCCGGAACCGGCACGGGAAGAGGCGGACTGGGACCAATACCTCGGCCCGGCCGCGTGGAGGCCGTTTAACAAGTCGCTTCTGAACGGCTTCAACTTTGAAAAGGGCGGCGGACTGACGGGCGGCGGCTGCCTGGAATGGGGCTCGCACTGCGTGGACCTCTGCCAGTGGGCCAACGACGCCGACAGCACGGCGCCGATCGAATATGAACCGGTCAATGGCCAACTGCATGCCGTGTACGCCAACGGCGTGAAGCTGATCCTGCGTAACGACGGATGGCTGCCGCTGGGCTCGTGCCCGGTGAAGTTTGAAGGCGACGCGGGCTGGGTGGAGACGGCCGACGATGGCGATGTCAAAGGCGAGCCGGCGTCGCTGCTGGCCGGGCGGCGCGTGAAGATCGGCGGGTATCCCGCGAATTTCCACGTGCGCAATTTCCTGGACTGCGTGAAATCGCGAGGCAAGACGCGGGCCAATGCCGAGGCCGCCTGCTGGGCGCATATCGCCTGCCACGCCGCCAATATCGCCCTGTTCCTGCAGCGCAAGGTCAAGTTCGACCCGGCCAAGTGCGAGTTCATCGCCGACGCCGAGGCGAACCGGATGCGCTCCGAGGCGCTGCGCGAACCGTGGCGTCTGTGACCGGAAACTCACGGGCAAGGGTACTTGCCCATGCCACCCAAACTACAGACCTTGCGACCTTAGCATCAGGAGAAATCAATGTTCAAAGCTCGACGTAATATACTTGCGGCCGCAGCCATATTCGCGGCCGTGTTTGCAGCGTCTCCCTTTCGTGTGTCCGCCGCCGATGCCCCCAAGGAGCCGGCGCTGATCGCCGTGCTCACCTCCAACGCGGCGCCAGGCGAGAAAGCCATCACCTGCAAGAAGCTCGCCATTTACGGATCCAAAGACGCGGTGCCGGCGCTGGCCCCGCTGCTGCTCGACAAGGAGTTGACCTCGTGGGCGCGCATCGCGCTGGAGGCGATTCCCGACGACGCGGCCGGTGCCGCGCTGCGAGACGCCATGGGCAAAGCCCAGGGCAGGATCCTCATCGGTATCATCAACTCCATCAGCGTGCGCCACGACGCCAAGGCGACAGACGGGTTGATTGTGAAGCTCAAGGATTCTGACGCCGAGATCGTTGCCGCGGCGGCCGCGGCACTCGGGCACATCGGCGGCGAGACCGCCGCCGCGGCGCTCGAACAGTCGCTGGCATCGGTTCCGGCCGCCCAGAAATCGGTCGTCGCCCAGGGTTGTGTCATCTGCGCGGCCCAATACCTCACCGATGGCAAGTACGAACAGGCCGCGAAACTCTACGAGACCGTACGCAAGGCCCCCGTGTCGAAGCAGCGGGTTCTGGAAGCCACGCGCGGCGTGATCCTGGCCCGCCAGGCGGCCGGGATACCGATCCTGGCCGAACAGCTTCAGTCGCCCGACAAGGCGTTCTTCGCCCTTGGACTGCGCGTTTCCCGCGAGATCAAGGACGTCGCGGTCACCGATGCCCTGCTGGCCGAGATGGCCAAGACGGGATCCGATCGCCAGTCCCTGCTGCTGCTGGCACTGGCCGACCGCGCTGATGCCAAGGCGCTGCCCGCGATCATCGCGGCTCTCAAGACCGGACCCGCGAATGTTCGCGTGGTGGCGGCCGGCGCGCTCGAACGCATCGGCGGCGTCTCGTGCATCCCCACGCTCCTCGACGCCGCGGCCGGTGAGGATGTGGATGTCTCCAAGGCGGCCAAGTCGACGCTGGCACGACTGATCGGCAAGGAAGTTGATGCCGACCTGTTTGCCCGCCTGCAGAAATCAACCGGCAAGCAACGGCAGATCCTGATCGAACTGGCCGAGCAGCGGCGGATCGACGGGGCTCTGGCGGTGTTCCTCCAGTCGGCTCAGGATGCCGACCCGGAGGTTCGCACAGCATCGCTCGTGGCGATCGGAGCCATCGGCGAAGACAAACAGGCGCCGGAACTCCTGAAACTGCTGCAGAAAGTCAAAGACCCCACGGACCGCGATCAGGTTGAGAAGGCCCTGAACTCGATCTGCGCCCGCTACAGCGCCACCTGCCTGCCGCTCGTGCAGCCCCTGTTGCAGAATGCGGACGCCGCCAATCGCACGGTCGCCATTCATGCGATCGGCGCTTGCGGCGGTAGCGACGCCCTGGCCGCCATCGCCTCTGCCGTCAACGACAAGGATGCGGCGGTTGGAGATGAAGCCGTGCGCACATTATCCACGTGGCCCAACCGCTGGCCCGAGGACGCGAGCGTGGCCGATCCGCTGCTGAGTCTGATCAAGTCGGCCAAAAAGGACCAACACAAGATCCTGGCGATCCGCGGATATCTGCAATATGTCCACGGCACCAAGAAACTCAACAGCGCCGGGAAACTGGCCAAGATCACCGAGGTTCTGCCGTTGATCAGCCGTCCGGAAGAGAAGCGTCTGGCGATTCCCATTTACAAGGAAATCGCCAACTCGGGCGCGATCGACGCGCTGGCGGCATTCACCGCCGATCCGGCGCTGAGCGAAGAGGCGTCGTCGGTGATCTTCGATCTGACGACGGGCAGGGCCGGCCGCCTGACCCGGGAACAGAAACAGAAGGGCCTGCAAGCGGTGGCGGCCAATTCGAAGAATGCCGCCACGAAGAAGAAGGCCGAAGATCTGTTGAGCGGACTCAAGTAAAGAACCGTGCGTAAACAACTCACCCTCTGCCTTTCCCGCCGGGAGGGGCAGAGGGTGATGGTTTTTTATGGAATTGCGTCCGTGCCGGAATTGAGGATTCGTCATGCGCCACGCCACTGTTTTTCGTCGTATCACGCGGCTCACCGCAACCAGCGTACTCGTGTCCGTGATGATATTCGGAATGCTCGCACCGACCGCGTTCTCCGCGGTCACGCCTGCTCCGCCCAATCCCACGACACAGCCGGCCAAGCGCACGCGTGCCCAGGTCGAGGCGCTCATCGCCGAAGCCGGCCGCACGCCGCCGGCGTGGTGGGATTCGGTGCAGCCGAACTATCCCAAGACGCTGGACCTCACCTGGAACAACACCGGGAAATGGGAAAATCAGCGGAACATGGGTCAGTTCATCTGGGACGTCATCGATCCGAATCCCGGCCGCTGGCGCGAGGGCGTAAAACTGGTGCACACCACGCTCAATCTGTGCAAGGACAATCCCAAGGGACTGGAGCAGGCGATCAATTCGCTGGGCCGGATGTACGGGCATCTGCTGGAGGATTATGCCCGGGCGGCATTCTGGGGCCGCAAGGGCGCGCGCGACTCGATCATGCTGGCCAATTGCTACTGGAAACTGGGGTGCCGGGAGATGGCGGTCGAAATGCTCCAGGGCATCCAGGGCGACCCGACGCGCAACTGCTCCGTCGTCAAACTCTGGGCTGAGATGGGCGAGGTGGACCGCGCGTTGCGCATCGCCGAGGATGCCGCGCACACCTGCCCCGACGCGGCTTATCTGGCGGCAGGTGATGCCTGCCGCGGGGCCGGTCGGTACAAGCAGGCGCTGGACTACTATCAGAAATCCCTGACGGGCAACAGCCAGTCGCGCGCAAACGATCTGAAGATGAATCACGAGCGTGCCCTGGCCAGCAGCGCGGCGATCGTGGTGTTCGACATGCTCGACCTGAGCCGCATTGCCGACGGGAAATACACCGCGTCCAGTTTTGCCTACACCGGGCCGCTGGAAGTCATGGTTTCGGTAAAAGCCGGCCGCATTGAAGACGTCCGCGTCACCAAGCACAGCGAGAAACAGTTTTACTCCTCCATCATCGATACGACGCGTCAGATCATCGCGAAACAGGGCGTGAAAGGCGTGGACGCCACGGCCGGCGCGTCAATCACGTCGGAAGCGATCATCAATGCGACAGCGAAGGCACTGGCCAGTGCGATGAAAGCCGGAAAATAATGCGATTGGATATGTTCCTTCCAAGTCAGCGTAAACCCAACCGCCTGCGCCGCGCGCTGAAAAGAATCGGGGCGACGTGGGCCTCATCGCCGGTGCGTCGCGTGGTGCAGGCCGGATGTTTCCTGCTGCTTCTCGCGATATTCTTCTATGGGTGCTGGCCCTACGGTGGTCCGGACTACGTTACGACACTGCGGTCGCGCAACCTCATTCCCGCCGAGTCATTCTTGAACATCGACCCCCTGGTGAGCCTGTCCACCGCACTGGCCGCCAAGGCGTGGGTCTTCTCGCTGACCTGGGCCGGCGTGCTGCTGGTCGTGTGCGTGCTGATCCCGCGCGGGTTCTGCGGCTACATCTGCCCACTGGGCACGTTGATCGATCTTTTCGACTGGACGATCGGCAAGCGAATCAAGCGGTTTCGGGTCGAGCGCGATGGCTGGTGGGTCCATCTCAAGTATTACCTGCTGCTGGGCACACTCATCTCCAGCATGTTGGGAATTGTCGTCGCCGGCTTTGTGGCGGCGATTCCGGTGCTCACACGCGGCCTGCTCTTCCTGCTCGGTCCCGTGCAGATGGGCGGGCTGAAGGGCTGGTATCTCGTGCCGCCCATGAACGCGGGCCACTGGTTCTCCATCGCACTCTTCATCGTCGTGCTGGCGCTGGGGCTGCTCCGGCCGCGCTTCTGGTGCCGCTATGTGTGCCCCAGTGGAGCCGTGTTCTCGGTCTTCAACTTCCTGCGGGTAAGCGAGCGTAAAGTCGAGTCAACCTGCATCGACTGCGACAAGTGCCGCAAGATCTGCCCGTTCGACGCGATTGACCCCGGCAATTTCACGACGCGGACCGCAGACTGCACGCTCTGCCAGACCTGCGCCGGCGTCTGCCCGACCCACTCGATCAAGTTCGTCGGCCGGGCGGATGCGGGCGATGCGCGATCGGTGGTCGACGCCACGGGACAGATCGCCCTCTCGCGACGCGGCCTGCTCAGCGGCGCGGCCGCCGGCGCCGTGCTGGCTGCCGGCATCGGCAAAGCGCGCGGCGCCATCTCGCTGCCCATCGTCCGCCCGCCTGGCAGCGTGCCCGAGGCGGATTTCCTGCAACTGTGCATCCGCTGCGGCGAGTGCTTCAAGGTCTGCCCGAACAACGTGCTGCAACCAATCGGTTTTAGCCGGGGTCTGAACAATCTCTGGACGCCCCAGGTCGTCGCCAACTGGTCGGGCTGCGAGCCCTCGTGCAACAATTGTGGACAGGTATGCCCCACGGGCGCCATTCGACCGCTGCCGATCGCCGAGAAGCGGGTCATCCGCATGGGGCTGGCGATCGTCAACGAGAAGACCTGCCTTCCCTTCGCCGGACGCGAAGCCTGCCAGATGTGCTACGATGAATGCGCGGCGGCCGGATACAACGCGATCGAGTTCCGGCGCGTGGGCGTGCAGGTGGACGACAGCGGCGCGCCCGTCGAGGGCAGCGGCATGGTCTGCCCGGTGGTTCTGCCCGACAAGTGCGTCGGTTGCGGCCTGTGCCAAACGCGCTGCCATGTCATCAACGTCAAACAGAAGAAACTGCTCGGCGTGACCGCGATCGAGGTGATGGCCGGCCCTGGTCGTGAAGATCGCTTGCCCGCCGGCTCCTCGCGCGTGCTGCCAGACCATGGACATCACGAGAAACCGACACCCCCTGCCCCGACCACGCAAGGCGGCGGAGACTACCTTCCTGACTTCCTGAAGTGACGGAATCGCACCGTTCCCGTAGAATCTTCGTTGGAGAAGCACATGATCAATACCAGCTTGCTTTCACGTCGTCTCGTCATCGTCTTTGCCCTGGTGGCACTCGCTTTCGTGCAGCCGATCCAGGCCGCGGAGGTTCCTGAGGTCGCCAGGTTCCCGGAAGATGCCGCGCTGCCCGCCCAGGGTCCGTGGCGCAAGACAGACTGGTTCCGCAAGACCTGGGAAGGCCGCCGCAGCGCGTTCTGGAAAACCCACGAGCAGGACAAGGGCGCGGTCGTCTTCCTCGGCGACTCCATCACCCAGGGCTGGGGCAGTCTGGCAAAGGACTTTCCCAATGTGAAAGTGGCCAACCGCGGCATCAGCGGGGACCTCACGCGTGGCGTGCTCTTTCGGCTCAAAGAAGATGTGCTCGACCTGAAGCCGGCCGCCGTAGTGCTGCTCATCGGCACGAACGACCTGGAGGATCAGGCCGATCCGCAGCTCGTCGCCGACAACGTTAAGCTGATTCTCGCCCGGCTCAAGGAACACAACCCGAAGATGCCCATCATCGTCTGCAAGGTCATGCCAAGCGACGCCAGCAAGAAGCGCCCGGCCGACAAGATCAAGCAGGTCAACACGCTGGTGGACGACCTCATCAAGGGCAACGCCCAGTTCATTCGCTGCGACAGTTGGAGCATCTTTGCCAACGAAGAAGGCAACGCGAAGAAGGCCGAGTTCCCCGATCTGCTCCACCCCAACGCCGCCGGCTACGCGAAGTTCGCGACGGCCCTGCGGCCGATTCTGGAGAAACTCGATCTCCCCAAGCCGTAGTTCACTTCTGTCCGTAATACGCCTTCGGGCCATGCTTTCGCTTGAAGTGCTTGTCGAGGAGCGTCTGCGGAATGGGGGCGAGATTCGGATTGAGGGCGAGACTGTTCATCGCCATTTGCGCAGCGAACTCGATCACGATTGCATTCTCGAGTGCCTTGTCTTCGTTGGCGCCCCACGTGAACGGCGCGTGGCTCGACACCAGCACACCGGGCATATCCAGTGGATCCAGCCCGCGCTGGCGGAAGCATTCAACGATTACCTTGCCTGTGTTCAGTTCGTAGTCACTCTCGATCTCCTCGCGGCTCATCGCTCGCGTACAGGGGACGGCGCCGTAGAAATTATCAGCGTGCGTGGTGCCGAAACAGGGAATGTCGCGCTGGGCCTGGGCGAAGCTGGTGGCGTGCGTCGAGTGCGTGTGAACGACGCCGCCAATTGAGGAGAATTCGCGATAGAGATGCAGGTGCGTCGGCGTGTCGGAACTAGGCCGGCCCGTGCCGTCAACGACCTTGCCGGTCTCAATCGAGAGCACAACGATGTCCGCCGGTTTCAGCGTCGAATACGCCACGCCGCTCGGCTTGATCGCCATCACCCCGGCCTTGCGGTCCGCCCCGCTGGCGTTGCCCCAGGTGAGCACCACCAGCCCGGATTCGACCAAAGCCATGTTCACGCGATAGACACGCTCTTTGAGTTCGTCGTAAGGCATGGGAGGTTCAATGGTTCAAAAGTTCAAGGGTTCAAGCCTCAGCACTACCAACTACCGACTATCGACTACCCACTACTTCCTCGATTCATCCCGGATCTTCAACAGATCCTTCATGACGCCCGACAGGCCGGATTCGTGGCCGGGGACACCCAGGGCATCGTGCAGGCTGCGGTACAGTTTGTACAGGCGGTCATAGACGGCGACGTTCTTCGCGATGGGCTTGAACACCTTCTTCTGCACGCCGGTCATGGCCTTCATGGCGTCGATAAAGTTGGCGTGGCCCCCTGCTTCCTTGCCGGCCACGACGGCGCCGGCGATCGCCGCGCCCAGAGCACATGTCTGGTTGCAGCGGGAGATCATCAGCGGGCGACCCATGACGTCGGCGTATATCTGCATGACCAGCGGGCTCTTGGCCGCGATGCCGCCGCAGTTGATGACGCGCTCAACCTTCTGTCCGTATTCCTCGAAGCGTTCCATGATGGTGCGGGCGCCGAAGGCGGTGGACTCGACGAGGGCGCGATAGATCTCCGCCGGGGTACTGTGCAACGTCAGGCCGAGGACCAGGCCCGTGAGGCGCTGGTCAACCAGGACCGTGCGGTTGCCGTTGTGCCAGTCCAGCGCCAAGAGGCCGCTTTCGCCTGGGGCGAGCACTTCGGCGCCTTTGGTTAGCGACTCGTGCGATCCGTTCTTCGGCCCGCCGGGCTGCACGATGTTCACGAACCAGTTGAAGATGTCGCCAACCGCCGACTGCCCGGCTTCCAGGCCGAAACAGCCCGGCAGAATCGACTCCGGCACGATGCCGCACAGGCCGGGAATATCGGGGAGTTCCTTGTCCATGCCAGCAACCATCATGTCGCAGGTGGAGGTGCCGATGATCTTCACCAGAGCGCCGGGAACGATGCCGGAGCCGACACCGCCGAGATGCGCGTCAAACGCCCCGACGGCGATGGGTGTGCCTTCGCCCAGGCCCAGTTTCTTCGCCCATTCGCCGCAGAGCGTGCCGGCCACGTCGGCGACGGTGTATGTCTTGTTTGGCAGCGATTTGCGCACCCGCCCCAGCCGCGGATCGAGACTGCTGACGAACTGTTCATCGGCATAGCCGCCCCACGCGGGATTGCACATCGCCTTGTGCCCGGCCGCGCAGATGCCGCGCTTGATCTGGTCCGGCGCCTTGATGCCCGCAAGCACGGCAGGAATCCAGTCGGCGATCTCCACCCAGGTGTACCCCGCGTCGAACACCTTGGGCGACACGCGGGCGCAGTGCAGAATCTTGGACCAGAACCATTCGGATGAATACCGGCCGCCGCATTTGGCGAGGTAGTTCGGTCGCAACTTCGACGCGGCGGCGGTGATCTCCTCCGCCTCGGCGTATCCGGTGTGATCCTTCCAGAGCCAGGCCAGGGCGGCCGGGTCTTTCGCGAATTTCTTGTTGAAGGCCAGCGGTTCGCCGGCCGCATCCAACGGCATCGGCGTGCTGCCGGTGGTATCGACGCCGATGCCGACTACCTGCTGCGGAGCAAAGCCCTTGATTTTCTTCGCGGCCTTGAGCACGGCCTTTACGGTGGTCTCGATGCCATCGAGATAGTCGGCCGGATGCTGCCGGGCCAGGTTCGGGTCCTTCTTGTCGAGCACGATGCCCGCGTCGCCGTGCGCGTAGTTGCAGACGCTGCTGGCGACTTCATTGCCATTGCGTGCATCCACAAGAAGAGCCCGAACGGAGTTCGTCCCGAAGTCCAAACCGATTGAATAACTCGCCATAGTTTCTCCCACAATGCAGATTTCACGCGACATCCACGACAACCTTCACGACACCCGGCTCATACCGCGCATTCGTCGCCATCGCTGTTGCCGCCTGCTCCAGCGGAAAACGATGGCTAATCAGACTCTGCAAATCCACGCGGCCGCCGCGATACAGCCGCAATACGCGCGGATAAACATGCTTCATTCGCCTCGCGACGCGGATCGTCAGTCCCTTGCGCCGCACCAGCGAATGCCGCATCTCCAAACGATCATCGCCGGGAATACCCACCAGCGTCAACCGCCCGCCGGCGCGCACCATCTCGGCCGCCTGATTGACGGCCGGGCCGGCCCAGGCAGCTTCGATCACCGCGTCAACTCCCTCACCCGCGGTCGCATCCAGCACGGCCCTGGTCGTGTCACATTTCTCGATGTGCAGCGGCACGCCGCCGAACTTCTTTGCCAGTTCCAACCGCCAGGGCAGCTTGTCGGTTACGTAGACTTCCGACGCACCGGCCAGCCGGGCACACTGCACGATGCACAACCCGACCGGTCCGGCACCCAGCACGGCCACGCGATCGGCAACGCGAATCTTCGCCAGGTCCACCGCATGCATCGCGACGCCGAGGGTTTCCATCAGCGTCACTTCGCCCCAGTCTGTCCCGGCCGGCACGGAGAAACACGTCCGCGCCGGCACGATCATCCACTGGCACAATGCTCCATCATTCGGATAGAGCCCGCAGAATCGGTGGTGCAGGCAAAGATTGGGATGGCCTTCCGCACAGGGACGACAGTGGCCACAGGTCTGGCAAGGATCGACCGCCACAGGCGTGCCGACGACGAGCGGCCGGGACTCGCCGTCGATCGCATCCGGACCAACCGCCTCGATCACGCCGCCGAACTCGTGTCCAATGATGAGCGGACTCTTGAGCACGGTATCGCCAATCCGGCCATCTTCGTAGGTGTGCAGGTCACTGCCGCAGATGCCCACGGCTGCAACGCGCAGCAGAGCCTGCCCCGGTCCTGGCGAGCCGGGCTGCGGCACATCCTCGACCCGCATGTCCGCCGGACCATATAGCCGCGCTGCACGCATGGCTCTCTCTTCCACTTCGTGCCTCCGTGCCTTCGTGCCTCAATCCCTGCGGCCGCGGCTATCCGACATGGTGATACGTATTCCATCCCAGATAGTTGGTCAGCGCATCATCAATCGCCGCCACCACGTTCGCCTTGGTCGCCGCCACATGATGCTCGAACCCGTTGCGGCAGATGAAGCCCAGCAGATCCTGAAGCGCCGGAACTTCGACGACGCCGTATCCGCCATAGGTGTCCAGCCGGTCCTCCGTGAACCGGCCTTCGCCATAGTACGCGGCCACACAGCCATTGGCATCGTCCGTGGACACGCGGCAATAGGTGAACGGCCCGGGCGTCACCCGGCCGACAATCGTGCCGAAGGCGTTCTCCTTGCCCACGGTACCCGCGATGATCTCCTGGAAATCCATCCGCTGGTCGATGAAGAATTCCTTGGGCAGATTCGAACAATGAAACACGACGCCCTTGTTCGGGTCGGTGCCGTAGTTGTTGTTCCAGTCGAGCAACGCCGCCGGCTTGCCCGAGGCCGCCTGAAGAATCAGCATGCCCACGAGCCCCGCGATGTCGGTTTCGCAGGCGCTGGGCAACAGGTTGTTGGACATCATGCTCATCAGCGTGCAGGGCGTCACGCCATAGAATTCCTCGAGCGAGGTCCAGCACTGGATGGCCGTCGCCGACAACTGGCAGTCGGCCACATAGCGGTCGATCACCAGCCCGAGCTTGGCCATGCGCATCAGGCTGTCGGCCGACACGCCGTCGGTTTTGGTATACGCCTTGATAGCCGCGAGTTTCTCCTGAACGTCTTTGTCGCTGTCGCCCAGGCGTTTGATCCGGCCAAGCACTTCGGACAGATCCAGCGTCTCCACGGTGATCCCCGTGGCCTCGAGCAACTTCTCGCTGAATCGCACTGTGTTGAACGCCGCCGGCCGCGCCCCGATGGCGCCGATGCGGGCGTTCTTCAGCTTTTTCACGATCTTGCAGGTCGACACGAATCGCTGCAAATCGGCGGCGAACTCCGGCCCCGTCGGATCGCAGGTATGCAGCGTCGTCAACGAATACTTCACACCGTATTGCTTGAGGTTATTGCACGCCGACATCTTCCCGCAGAAGCTGTCGCGACGGTTAAGGATGGTCATCTTGGCCGCATCGTCATTGAACGCCTGCACGAGCACGGGCACATTGAGCCCGGCCCAGCGCAGCGTGTTGGCAATCGCCCGCTCATCGCCAAAGTTCGGCAGCGTCACCAGAACGCCGTCGATCTCATCGCGATGGGCCTTGAGCAAATCCGCGCACTTCTGCGCATCGGCCAGCGACTCGACCGCGCCGTGTTTGGTCGCATCGGACGCCAGCAGGATCGGCTTGATCCCCTGCTTTTCCAGTACGCTCATGATGGTCTTCCGCCCCGTCTCACACAGGTGCCCCGGAAAGAAGCCCCGGTTGCCAACAACTACGCCAAGAGTGGTATTCGACATAAGTTCCTTTGCGGTTTCGTCCTTTAATAAAGAAGGTTAAGTATCGACTTGCCCGCCACTGTGTCAAGAGCGACATCGCGCCTGCCGGCATCGGGCTCCGTGATGACGTAATGTTCACGCGATCGTCAAGCGAGCGATGACAATTGCGATCCTCGTCCCCAATTGCCTTACGGAACGACAAATGGTGTTTGACCGCGGCGATACGGCTGTGCCTAAGATTGGCCGGAGAGAGTCGTCGACCCAAACAAATCGGTGGGCTTGTTACTGACCGGAGGAACCATGAATTCTCGGTTCCGAAAACATCCGCGATATTTTCCCGGCCGTGTTGTCCGTCGCCCTTTGGGCGAAACGCTGGAAACACGGACGTTTCTCGATGGTCTTGATTGGACCGTGGGACCCTTGCTGCCGGTGGCCTTGGGGAACGCCGTCGCCCTGGAGACGGGCCTCGGGCTGTTGGTGGTGGGCGGTTCGACCAACGCCAACGGCACCACGACACCGGCGAGCGCCCATTTGCTCGACCCTGTCGCCAATACCTGGGGTACCGCGCCAGCGATCGACCGCGGCCGCAACGGCGCCGCCATCGGTGCCACCGGCCAATTCGGGCCGATCACCAACGACGGTTACAAATACCTCTCCGATATCTTCCTCTACGGCGGCGCGACGCAGGGCCAGGCAACAGCGACCGTCTGTAACTACGACGTCGCGGGCACGCCCGGCGGCGAAGGCGGCAGCGCGCCCTCGATGAGCACGGCGCGATATGACCTGGCCGGCGCCACCGATCCCGCCACGGGAGGCCTCTACGCCATTGGCAGCCTGGATTCGTCAAAGCACGCCCTGGCCAGCGTGGAACGATACGATCCGGCCAGCGATTCGTGGTCGGCGGTGGCGCCATTGCCCGTGGCGCTGTACGCCGCGTCGGCCGTCAGCGACGGCGCAGGCCACATCCTCGTCTTCGGCGGAGACAACAGCGCTGGCTCGCCGGTCAACACGGTCTACAGCTACACCATCCTCAGCGACAGTTGGACGCAGATCTCAACCCTGCCCGTCGCGGCCAGTGGAACCGCGGCGGTGTTTGGCGCGTATGGACAGATCTACCTCATCGGCGGCCTCACCACCGGTGGTGCCCTCAACACCGTCTATGTGTTCAACCCCGTCACGGGCGAATGGTCCGCGGATAACCCCCTGCCCACAGCGGTGTACGACGCCGCGGCCGCAATCGATGCCAACGGCAATCTCGATGTGATCGGCGGCTTCGCCTCCAATGGCATCGCTCGGACCTCCGTATACGAATCTCCCGTGCTGCCGGCTCCCGTGGGCCTCCCCACAGTGCCGGCGGTGACCTTCTCCAACGATTACTATGTCTATGACGGCGCGACACACGGTGTCAGCGCCGCCGCTGTCGCCGTCGACGGCACCACGCCGATCGACGGCTCCTTTGCCTTCACCTACAACGGCTCTCCGGACATGCCCGTAAACGCGGGCGTCTACAAGGTCGTCGCCACGTTCACGAGCGCCGACCCGCAGTATGTCGATACCGTCGCGCAAGATACGCTCTACATTGATCCGGCATCCCCGGTATTGACCCTCAGCGGCGGCGGAACCATCACCTTCGACGGCTCGCCCCACCCGATCACCGCAACCGCCCTGGGCGTCGATGGCTCGACACCGGTCAATGGCGCTCTCTCCATCACCTACAACGGGGCGGCCGCCGCGCCGGTCAATCCCGGCACCTATGCGGTGGCTGTCAGTTTCACCAGCGCTGACCCAAATTACACGAACGCCTCCGGGTCGGCGACGATTGTCATTCCTGACCCAACGATTCCCACCGGCGTCACGGCAGTTGGTGCATCGACCACCTCAATCCGCATCTCCTGGAACCCGGTGGCCGGCGCTGCGTATTACAACGTTTATCGGCGCGAGGTTCTGCACTCACCAAAAGGAAGCCTCTCGACCATCCTCTACCCGCTCCTCGTCGGCAACATCACGAGCACCTCGATCGTTGTCACCGCGCCCTATTTCACGGGATACACCGTCGCCGTCACTTCGGTTAGCGCCGCCGGCGTTCAGTCACCGCGGTCCGCACTGGCCAGCGCCGCGCCGCTTTACGCCCCGTCTCTGTACAACTTCCTCTGGGGTGGCGCGGTCATGTCGTCCGCCAATGTCGAAGTGGGCCAATCGCTTCAGGTCACCCTGCTGGGCTACGGCAACCTGGCGCCGACCTACACCATGGACAGCGGGCCGGCCACCATGTCCGTCGATGCCAACACGGGCGTGATCACCTACACGCCAGGCGCCGACGAAGTCGGCTACACGACCGCAACATTCACCGCCACCAACAGCGTCGGATCGAGCACGGCCACCTTCTCGTTCCACGTTCTGGCGCAACCGACGGTCGTCGTGACCGGTGGTACGTTCGCATACGACGGCAACACCCATGCCGCCAGCGCCGTCGCCTACGGCACGGACGGCGTGACACCGATCAGCGGCACCTTCAATATCCTCTACGCCCCGGCCGCCTATCCCAGCGCGATGTCCACCGCGCCCTATGCCGAGCCCGGCACCTACCTCGTGCACGCGACTTTTACCAGCAGCGACCCGAACTACGGCGGCGCAACCGGGACGGGGATCATTACCATCGACCCGGCCGCCATGACTTTCGCGCCCGCGGCCGCCGATACGCTCTATGCCCGTCTCAGCCCCGATCACACCCAACTGCTGGTCTGGCACGGCACAGCGCCCAACGGCTTGCCCGCCAACTCTCTTACTGACACGGGATACACCGGCTTCAATTTCGTCGCCGGCGCCGGCAACGACACCCTGATCCTCGACATCAGCAATGGCGTGCCGCTGAATCCGATCCAGATTCTCGGTGGCACCGCGTCCACCATCACCATCACCGGCATCGGACCGGCGGACACCATCACCGCACAGCCCGGCCAAGTCATCGTCGATTCGACCCCCATCAGCACCTCGGGCACCTCCGCGGTCCGCCTGGATGCACCCGCCAATTCTGCCATCAATCTCGCCTCTCTTACCGTCTCCGCGCCGCTGGCCCTGGTCCCGGGCAAGAATCTGGTTCTCAGTACCGGATCCCTCTCGATCACGGCCGGTGGCTCACTGGATCTCGCCGGCAACAACCTGATCCTCAATTACGCCGGCCAGGCGCCGCTCGCGGCCGTGCGCGCATGGCTGCAGAATGGCCGGCTGGGCGTTACTCCGGCCCTGGTCGATTCCGCCCAACCGGCTTCCGGCACGCCCGCACTGGGTCTTGTGGACAACGCGCTGATCCAATTGCCGTCGTTCGCCGGCCAATCGCTCGGCGGCGTGTTCAGCCAACTGCTCATCCAAAGCACCGTCGCGGGCGATACCAATCTCGATGGCGTCGTGGATCAACAGGACTACCTGAACGTCATCGCCAACATGGGTAGCACCCATTCGCAGTGGTTCCTCGGCGACTTGAATAACGATGGAGCGGTCACCGCGGATGACCTGGCGGAAGTCACGGCAAACGTTGGCGCCGGCGCGACCGGCCCACAACTGCTCGCCGCCCCGTCGGCAGCCGCCGCGGCAAAGCCGCTCGCTGTTTCGGCGAAGAAGACCGTTGCCGCTGCGCCTGTGAAACACCCCGCGTCCAAGGCACCGAAACACAAATCCACCGGCCACACAAAGCCACATGTTGTCGCGGCCGCGCATAAGCACCATTGACAGCGCCTCACGGCGCCACCGCGGCGTCGGCGGAATGCTCTTCCCAGTCGCGGGAGCGCTTGAGCGCCTCGGCCCAGCGTTGTCGCCATCGGCCGGGTCGATCGTCGTTCATCTGTGGCTCGAACGTCCGCTCGATCTGCCAATTGGCCTGGACATCCGCCAGATTCTTCCAATAGCCCACCGCCAACCCAGCGAGATATGCTGCCCCCAGCGCCGTGGTCTCGGTCACCTTCGGGCGAACCACGGGCACACGCAGCAAGTCGGCCTGGAATTGCATGAGCAAATTGTTGGCCGTCGCCCCGCCATCCACACGCAATTGCCCGATCCGGACGCCGCAGTCGCGCTGCATCACCTCCAGGACATCCGCCACCTGGAAGGCGATGCTCTCCAGGGCGGCCCGCGCGAAATGCCCCGCCGTCGTGCCGCGCGTGATTCCGGAGATGCTGCCCCGCGCGTACTGGTCCCAGTGCGGCGCGCCCAGCCCAGCGAAAGCGGGAACGATATATACGCCGCCGTTGTCCGCGACCGTCCCGGCCAGCGACTCGATCTCGGCCGCCGATTTGACCAGCTTCAAGCCGTCGCGCAGCCATTGCACCACCGCGCCCCCAATAAACACGCTCCCCTCCAGCGCATACGTGGTCGCCCCGTCCTTCTGCCAGGCGACGGTGGTGAGTAGTCTATGCTGTGACGCGACGGCGTTAGCGCCCACGTTCATCAGCATGAAGCAGCCGGTGCCATACGTACACTTGGCCAACCCGGGAGCAAAGCACGCCTGCCCGAACAACGCCGCCTGCTGATCGCCGGCCATCCCGGCAATCGGGATCGACGTGCCCAAATGTTCCGCCGCCGACTCTCCGTAGATCTCGCTGCACGAACGCACCTCCGGCAGGATCGATCGCGGGATGCGCAACATCTGTAGCAGTTCATCATCCCACTGCCCCGCGTGGATGTTATAGAGCATGGTCCGCGAGGCATTGCTGGCGTCAGTGGCATGCACGCCGCCGTTGGTCAGTTTCCACAGCAGCCAGGAGTCAACGGTGCCGAATGCCAGTTCGCCGCGCCCGGCACGCTCGCGTGCGCCGGCGACATTGTCCAGCAGCCAGCAAATCTTGCTGGCCGAGAAATAGGCGTCGATGACCAGCCCGGTCTTCCGCTGGACCGTTTCAAGATGTCCCTGGCGCTTCAGTTGATCGCAGAACGGCGCGGTGCGGCGATCCTGCCAGACGATCGCGTTGTGGATGGGCTGCCCCGTCCGCCGGTCCCAGACGATGGTGGTCTCGCGCTGGTTGGCGATGCCGATGGCCGCCACGTCGCGCGCGGTGAGCCCGGCACTGCGCAGCACCTCCTGTGCGACAGCCAGTTGCGTCGACCAGATCTCCTCCGGGTCATGCTCCACCCAGCCGTTCTGAGGAAACATCTGGCGGAATTCCCGGGCGGCGCTTCCTTGTATCTTGCCCGCGTGATCGAGAAGAATGGCCCGCGAACTCGTGGTTCCCTGATCCATCGCAAGAATGAATGACACGCGAACCTCCTTGGCAGATTCTAGCCGGGATCGTCCGCATGAGAGCGCCGTCTGCGCGCGGGTGTCTGCGCGCGGTGTCTGCGCGCGGTCTGTTGCGGTCTGTTGCGGTCTTGAAGATTGCAGGATTAGGAGATATTCTATTCGGGTGGCTGTCGCGACTATGATGTTGTTTGTTGGTCGACCGGCGGCTTCTTTGGAGGTGAGTCGATGCGTAAGCCCTCCGTGAAAGCGTTCACCCTGGTCGAACTGCTTGTCGTTATCGGCATCATCGCTCTGCTCGTTTCCATTCTACTGCCGGCCCTGATGACGGCGCGCCGCCAGGCCAACACCGTCCAGTGCGCTGCAAACCTGCGCCAGGTGTGCACGGCACTCCTGACCTATGCGTCGGAGTACAAGGGCGCCTTCCCACCCTATATCACCAATCCTTTCACGAACACCTGGTACGACTACGACCGCGCCGGCAAGTATCTTCGTGGCACCGATGCATCGACCAAAGTGCCGGACGTGCGAGGCCGCGCGGTCGCCTGTCCTGACGATACAGACGCCATACGGTCCTACTCGATGAACGTCTGGGCATGCAGCAAGCTGGACGGCCAGTACGTCAAGCTCCTCGCCGGGCTGGGCGCGCCGTGGAAACAGAATGCCTCGAACTCCAGCTCGTTGATTCTGGCAGCCGAGGCATGGTCACCGTATACGACAGGGTCCACGACGACCGGGTTCGTGAGCGGACCCCCTGTTGGCATCCGTGGAGATACACCCGGGCACCGCTTTGTCGGTTTCTCGCCATTGTGGAGCGCCGGGCGGTTTGGCTACGTAAACTGCGAGTTGCCCTTCTACCGGCATCGCACCCGCGGCAGTAATTATGCGATCGCCGAACCCAAAGGACGCGTCAATATCGGCTATGCTGACGGGCATGTCGCCCTGAAGAGTGAAAGCGATCTGGCCGATGCCAATACGGGCCTGAGCACGCTCGACAGTCGCTGGTCGCCGATGGACGACGATCTGAACCGGGCAGCGGCGGCGGCGGCAGCAGCAATAAAATGACTTTTCAACGTCGCTCTGCATCCCAGGGCGTTGGGAAGGAAGATGCCTGGGCTTTCGGAAGGGCCGCAAAATACTACAACCGTTGTCACGAGACTTCCATCCGGGCCGTGCAGAAGCACGGTCCTCCCGGATTTGTGGTTGCGCCCTCGCGCAAACCAGCTGCGGTACCAAGCCTGTCGCCGCGGAAATTCATGCAGACATCGTCGGCAAAGTGCTGGCCGGATCACGCCACGTCGTGGATGTAGATCTTGCCGAAGACATCTTCCCCGATCGCACTGACTCCCTGGGCCGCCTGAAGCCGGATGCTGCCTGTGATAATGACCTTGTCACAGGTTGACGCGCCCGGCGTCACGACGGCGCGTGACTCGGCGGCGCTGGAAGTCTGGGCACTCATCGTGTCAACGGCCGGTCCGTCACTGAAGGTTTCCGTATCGATCAGAGTGTCGCCGCTATAGAATTTCACGCTCATATTCGAGAAGGCGAACGCCATGCCACCACTCGTTACGCCCGCCTGGATCTCGACGTTTGACACCCCCGTACCGACGTTTCCGACGTATGTGATCGTGTCCGCACCAACCACAGCCCAACTCATGGCTCCAGAGGCCATATCTGCCGAAAACGCGAAATCGACCCACCCACTGTCCAGCCCATTGGCCAGATTGGAATCCCATTCATTGATCGCAGAACCCGCATATTCGGTGGCCGTTTGCGACACAACGCTGGCGAGCCCCCACGGATCGCCGTTATCCCCAATCCGGGCCGTCGCACAGAGGGAATAGTCCGTAATCTCGGTAATGGACGAACCGCCGGAAAACGAGACCGACATCAGGGCCCGCTGCTCCATGGTCTCGATCATGGGACGCATCGTCGCCCGGATCATCGTCTTTCTGAAATTTCGCCGCTGGTTGCATGTGACCGTCATCTGAAGCTCCTCTCATAAAAGAATTGACGTCGTTCGTGAACTAAAGCGTATGAGACGGGAAAATCTTGCGCGCAAAATATTCGTGCCGGCCAAATGGAGCGCCCAGGGGCTGCAATGGAGCGGCCATCAGACCAAAACGGCCACCCCGGCAAAACGACGGAACAATCACACAAGGATCCTGCGGCACCCCGCGATTACGGTCGCGGGTTACTCGGGAAGCCCCGCCATCCCGGCGGAAGATCTTCGCTCGATTTCCAAGTACTAATACTACATATGGCGATACCGGTGTTTGGTTGTATCGGGAAGTATTGTACGCTATGTGTAAGGTTATGTCAATAGGGACATGTTCGTATTTTAAAATACCTAATTTAACGCGTATAGTCGGCCAACCTACATTGGATTTTTGGACATCTACTTTGGACGAGACCTGAGCGCAGACCGAAAGCCGGGCCGACAAGCCCCGGCTTTGAACCAACATCTAATCCCCCTCAACCATCATTCGACATCGACCCTAACA
>JANYKD010000329.1 GCA_025361735.1 Phycisphaerales bacterium | reverse complement strand
GTCGGATACGGCGATGGTGTTTATAGGAGCACCGATGGCGGCCAGTCCTGGAAGAAGATGGGGTTGCACGACTCGCAGCACATTGGCCGGATTATTGTTGATCCACGCGATTCGGATGTTGTTTTCGTGGCTGCAGAAGGTCCGTATCCGTCCGGCAGACTGCACCCGTGCGGCGATCGGGCGTCGGGACGCCCGGTGCATGACAGATTCCATTGACTTGTGGAAAGGTGGCCCGGCGAGGATTCAAGAGTGGGCGGCGACGCGGATGGCCTTCCATTGCCCCGGCAGCAATTCCGCCAACCTACTGATCGGCGTGGCGGCGATGCGCCCCAGCACATCCCGCAGGTAATCGAACGGATTAACCTGATGCCGCTCGCAGGTGGCGATGAAGCTGAACAGGATGGCGGCCGTGTTCCCGCCGTTATCTGAGCCGCAGAACATCCAGTTGTTTCTTCCCACGGCAATCCTTCGCAGCGCCCTCTCCGAAATATTGTTGTCGATGTCCAGCTCGCCATCGGTGCAGTACACGCACAACGCCGCCCATTGGTTGAGGGCATAGGTGATGGCCTGCCCCAGCGGGCTCTTGGGCAGGACCGGCCCGCTGTGGCTGGCTTGCTGGGCTTCCAGCCACGCCTTGAATTGCTCCAGACGCGGAACGCTCAGCTTCTGACGCAGCTCCAGGCGGATGGCCCAGAGGCTGCGGGCGTTCTCGCTGTGCTCCTGTGCCCGGAACTGCTCTTGGGCCTGGTCCTCCACGTCATACAAGAGACGGATGTACGCCATCGCCTGGGCACAGCGCGCATAGTCGCTGCTGCGAGCCTCGTGGAATTTGCGGCGCGAATGCGCCCAACACGCGACCTCGATCACCTTGCCGCCGGCCTGGCCGGCGTAGATCCCGTCATAGCCGCCGAAGGCGTCGGCCTGAAGATAACGCAGCTCGTCTTTGCCCCAATCTTTGAGGAACCGCATCGGACCATCCCGCGATCGACTCGGCGTGAAGTCGAACACATCGAACGGATGCTCCGCATCGCCCGAGTAGATCCAGAACCGCCCCGTTCGCGTCTGCTTGAGCTTCTTGTCCAGCACATCCACCGGCGTGTCATCCGTATGAATGATTCGAGATCCCAGCGCCTGCTGGGCCATCCGGTCATACAGGGGCCGCAGGGCCGCCGCCGACTGCGCCGCCCAGTCGCACATCGTCGAGCGGCTGATGTCGATGTCGTGGCGGGCGAAGATCCGCTCCATTCGGTTCAGCGGCAGGTGATCGGAATATTTTCCCACGATCACCGCCGCCAGCAGGCCCGGCGCCGCCAGGCCCTTCTCGATCGGCGAAGAGGGCAGTTCCGCGATGGCGATCTGGGCTCCGTGCCCGGCGGCATCACAGTCACGGCAGGCGTACTTGGGCCGCACCGTCTGGATGACCTTCACCTTGGCCGGGACGTAGTCGAGCTTCTCGCTGATCTCCTCGCCAATCTTCTGGCGCATCGTCCCGCAACAGGGACAGGGCTTCTCGTTCTCCGGCAGATCCAGCTCGATCCGCTCGCGGGGCAGGTCGGCCGGCAGCCGCCGGCGGCCGTGGCCGTGGTTCGAGGGCTTGGCTGCGGGCGTCGGCGGGAGGGGAGCTTCCTGGGCCGACGGCTGTTGTGCCTGCAGCTGCTGGAGCATCTCGGCGAACAACGCCATCTGATTGGGATCGATCTTCTCGCTGGACCGCCCGTACAGCCGCCGCAGCAATTGCTGAAGCTGATGCTCCAGTTGGGCATTCTCCCGTTGGGTATTCTTCAGTTGCTCCAGGAGCTGCGCGATCATCGCATGGCAGGCCGTTACGTCGGCCGGCAGCATCGCCGGAGCCATCGTGGTGCTCGTGGTGTTCGGGGGGGAGGAATTGGCCGGACCGTCCGTGATCACGCTCATACAACGCGCCGCCGCAGAGAATATTGCGGCCGGTCAGTCTTTTGGTTGTTTCTGCGATGGATGCAAGAAACGTCGCCGACGTTTGATGCTGGAGAGGTCGATGCCCTCCAGCAGCATCGCCAATTCGCTGGCCCGCAGCTCCACGCTCGCCCCCGCCGACGGCTTGGCCGGCAGGCGAAACGTTCCTTCCTCCAGCCTTTTATACCACAGGGCAAAACCGTCCGCGTCCCAGTACAGAAGCTTGAGGCGGTCGCGACGGCGGCTGACAAACAGGAACAGGTGCCCCGACAGCGGGTCGTGCCCGAGATAGTCGCGCACCAGCGCCGCCAGCGTATCGAAGCCCTTGCGCATGTCGGCCGGGGCCGTGCTCAGGAACACCCGGCTGCTCAGGCCGCGGTCCAA
>JANYKD010000299.1 GCA_025361735.1 Phycisphaerales bacterium | reverse complement strand
CCGATCCGAATCGCAACCATTGTGGCGTACGGCCTCGCTCTCTTCGTCACTCTCTCCGCCGAAGCTTCGCTTGGCGACGTCTTCCGCGAGTACTCGTGGACCACTGAAAAGTTCCATGTGTTGGGATTGAACGAAAATACTTTGGACATGCCCGGGGACATCGACCTGAAAGACGCCACGCGAGCCGAGATCACAGTGGAGATCGCCAACCAGCACATGGGTTTTGAGCGAATGGCTATCCGTCTCAACGGTAAGCAGTGGCACCCAATCCATTTCCCTGAGCTTTCACCCAGGGAGCCCTCGCCATCTCTCTGGTTCCATCATTGGCACCCAACCATTCCGGTGGCGCTGACGGACATCATAAGCGGACGGGGCAACACGTTTGAAATGAATGTGCCTGCGGAGTGTTTCGATGGCAGGATCCATCCCAACGGCAACCAACCGCTCGTGCCCTGGTGTCCGGTTTACGGCGTGACCGTCCGCGTGTATTACGACCCGGCACGAAAACCCCACCCCACCGGCAACGTCCTCACCCCGACCCCAAACAGCACCATCGCTTTGTCCGCGAACCTGACAGCCTCAGCCATGAGCGACACCGCCGCGATACGCCAGATTGACTTCATTGGCCGATACGAAGATATCAACTACGAGGGGGATGGCATTTACGACCAGTGGCATGGTCACCTCTTTCACGGCAAGATCAACCACCATCTCGGTTCGACCACGCAACCGGACGGCAAGGTGACATGGGACACTTCGTGGGTGCCGGACCAGCCCGGCCCGATGGAGATCGCTGCCCGCATCACCGACAGCACGGGCCTGATCTACGTGACTGAAGCGGTCGGGGGGCTGAAGCTCCTCCGAGCCGGACTATCGGTCGAGCTCTGCAAACCATACAATGTTCCCCGCTCGTTTACCGGCTGCCAGTATGGCGAATGGGTGATTCCAGGCGTCCGCACGGAGAATTTCACGGTCAATGGCGACCTGTCCAAGATCCTCGACGCGCGCTATGTCATCGCCTCCTGGGGCGACCTGAAACTGTGCCACGGCTACCAGATCAATGGTGTGAAGCTGGAGGACAAGCCCACAGGCGCAGACTGGCTCTACAATTTGTCCACGCCCCCGATTCGCCCGCTGACCGCGCTCAAGGCTGGCGGGAACACCTTCTCGACCGTCGTCGGCGAGGGGCGCGTGCCGGACATCTACATGCCTGGCGTGCAGGTGCTGATTCGATATCGCGCCGGTGAAGCGTCAACGACGTCCGCCAGGCGCACTTCAACCGCCGCAGCATCCAGCCAGGCCCGGGAAGAAGCAGAAGCCGGGGGAGTCAAAACGGCTGCCGCAACTGCATGTGAGCGACAATCGCCGCTTCCTCGTCACCGCCGACGGCAAGCCGTTCTTCTGGCTGGGCGACACCGCGTGGGAGCTGTTTCACCGGCTCAATCGGGAGGAGACGGAACGTTACATCGCAGATCGGGCCGCCAAAGGATTCAATGTCATCCAAGCCGTGGCCCTGGCCGAACTCGATGGACTGACCGTTGCCAATCCCCAAGGCCACCTTCCCCTCGTTGAAAAGAACCTGAGCCGGCCCGACGTGAAGGAGGGGCCTGACGATGACTATTGGGACGATATCGAGTGGACGATTCGCGTGGCGGAACAGAAGGGCCTCTATGTGGGCTTGCTGCCGATGTGGGGCAAGTACTGCCCGGCGGACACGGGCAATTGCGAACGCTATGGCCGGTTCATCGGCGAGCGGTACAAGGATCACACGAACCTCATCTGGATTCTCGGCGGCGACCGGCCCGCCCCCACGAAACCGGAGCAGGATGCCTGGCGGGCAATGGCCAAGGGGATCGCCATCGGCGTCTCGGGGCGGGAGGACTACGACCGCGTGCTTATGACGTATCACACCTTTGGTCCGGACGCCTCCTCCAGTTATTTTCACGAGGATGCCTGGCTCGACTTCAATGGGATTCAGTCGAGTCATGGCAATGCCATCCTCAACTGGAAAATGATCGAGCGCGACTATCAGCGGCAACCAACCAAGCCGGTGATTGATCTCGAGACCTCGTATCCAGGCATTGGACTCAACAACATGCCGCCAGGCAATGAAGACCACGCGCGACGCTCGGCCTACTGGGCGGTGTTTTCCGGCGCGTTCGGCCACACTTACGGAAATAACTCGATCTGGCAGATGTACGCGCCCAACCGGATGTCCACGTTTGGCGTGAAAACCTTCTGGCAGGATGCTTTGGATGCGCCGAGCGCCGTCCAGATGGGCTACCTCCGAAGGCTGATCGAGTCGCGCCAGTTCCTCACGCAGGTGCCCGATCCCTCGCTGCTGGCCAGCAGTGAGGGCGACGATCTTGAACACGTCGCCGCCCTGCGTGGCGATGGCTATGCGCTGATTTATACGCCGACAGGCAAGCCGTTTCGCGTCCGATTGGAACGAATCTCGGGCCGGCAGGTGACGGCGCGGTGGTTTGATCCCCGCACCGGCAAGTCCAGCGATGCCGGCCAGTTTGCGACGGAAGGCGAGCGCGGGTTCACGCCTCCCGGCATTCCCGGCGTCGGCAACGATTGGGTGCTCGCGCTCGATGTGGTTCGCCCGCCCGCGGGTATTATGTCTGACAATCCCAAGCGGACCACTATCGACCTGGCCGCAAAAGCCGCGACGAAACTCGGATTCTTGCAGCAAACGACTATCATCGATGTCTATGACTTTCTGGAGGTGACGGTGCGCCCCGACCGGCTGGCCGGTGGTAACCCCTTCACAGACGTGGTTGTGGAAGGCGACTTTTCGTTGCTCAAAGGCGGCACCCCCTTGAAGGTCGATGGCTTCTGCGACTCGCCGGACGGCGACATCTACAAAATCCGCTTCATGCCTGCCCAGCCGGGCGACTACCGATACACGGTGACGCTGCGTCACAGCGGGCAGGCCATGACTCACAACGGCACGTTTACCGCCCGCCGCGCCAATCGCCTTGGCCTCCTGCGCGTGGACCCGAAACATCCGTTCCACTTAATCTGGGAAGGCACCGCCGAGCACTACTTCTGGAACGGGACGACCACGTACTACCTGATGGGCTGGCAAAGCGATGAGGAGGTTCGCAAAATCATTGACCGGCTCAGTGACAAGAAGATCAACCGCCTTCGCGTCTTGCTGTATGGCCGCAACGAGGACAGGCCGTGGGGCCAGCCGGTGAGGAGCACCGACCAGTTCAGGCTGTATCTGAATCCCTGGGTGGCGCAGCGCCCGGACAACGTGAAAGACCCGGGCTTTGACCTGCATCGCTTCGACGTCGCGTATTGGCAGCGCTACGAGCGAATGCTCGCTTATGCCCAAAAGAAAGGCATGGTGGTTTCCGTCATTCCGTTCATTGGTGCGCAGGTGCTGCCGACGCCGTGTGCGGCCTACAGCGAGGAGGAACAGTTGTACTACCGCTA
>JANYKD010000226.1 GCA_025361735.1 Phycisphaerales bacterium | reverse complement strand
GGCGGCCAACTGGGCCGTGAAGACGCGGGCGTATGCGGGTGTCGCGGAGATGCTGGACGGGCTGGACAGGCGAAGCGTGCGGATGGCCGTGTTGTCGAACAAGCCGCACGTGTTTACGGTGCAGTGTGTCGATGAGTTCCTGCGAGGCTGGCGGTTTGACGTGGTTCTGGGCTCCGGCGGCGGATTTCCCAACAAGCCGGACCCGGCGGCCGCGCTGCATATCGCCAAGGTCCTCAAGCTGGACCCGGGACAGTGTGCATACGTCGGCGATACGGGGACGGACATGCAGACCGCCACTGCGGCGGGAATGTTCGCCGCAGGGGCGCTGTGGGGATATCGAACCAGAGAGGAACTGGTGGAGGCAGGCGCCAAGGTCCTGCTGGGTTCGCCAAGTGAACTTCTGGCGTTGTAGCCGCGATCGCCGATCGCGGAGGTGGTGCCCCTGACCTTGCAGATGCGCTGGTTGATCGCGGTGACTCGTCGCGGCCATCCACCGCGGCTACCGGCCGATTGTTCACATTCCCGGACGACGATGCCTCCGCCAGTTACCGCGATCCATCTTTCATGGCGCGGATCACATCTTCACTGATACCCGCATTGCGGAGGGCGGATTCGTCGTTACTGCGGAGTTTGGCCCCGCTGCGCTGGATGCGGTCGATGATGATTTCGTCCTTCACGCCCTGTTGGTTCCATTGGACGACCTGCGCCCGGGTGACGCGCTGTGAATCGTAGTTGCCTTCGCGGGTGGCGCGGTCGGAGGCGCGGTCCCGGTCTCGCTGGTCTTTCTTGTCCATCTCGTTGCCGACGATATAGCCGCCGACTGTGCCGACAGCGCCGCCGATGAGGGCACCCTCACCGGCGCGCGAGTGGGACATGGAGCCGATGCCTGCGCCAACCGCCGCTCCGCCCGCCCCGCCGACGAGCGCGCCGGTCTGGGCCTTGGTTTCGCAGCCGGCCGAGAGCAGGCCGATGGTCAGAATGAGTGCGGTCGATGAGAGCGTGCGGGTGAAGTTCGTCATGATTAACTCCTTGGATTCACGGGATCGCCGGCCGAGTCGCCGGTTTGTCGGCATTGTCTTCGGGCTCGATCTCGAACTGTTTGCGGACGTCCGGAGGCAGGTCGCGGAGGACATCGGGCGGAAGCACGATGCGGAAATCGTTGGGATTGATGAGTCCGGGTGCAATGCGCACGCCCGGACGAAGCGGCCGGGCAACGCGAATCCGGGCGCCCTGGTCATCTTTCGTGGTCTGCTCATAAATCTTGAACGCCTCGGGCTGCTTCTCCTTCAATTCGGCGGCGTTCTTCGCTTCGTACGTCTTGGTCGTTTCCTTGCCGTCTGTGGTGTCGGTGACGGACATCTTGATGCCGTCGGCATCCTGGACGATGTGAATCTTCTGCTGATTTTCGGTGACTTCGATTTCCTTGCGGTTGTTGACCACTGTCACGGTCTTGGACATGCGAACATTGCCGCCATTGACGTTTAAGGCCTGGCCATTGACCACGATGCGGAACTGGCCGTTGGCATTGCGCATGTTGCCGATCGGTCCGAAATCCACCTGGGTGTCAGCGACCTTGGGTTTTGGCGGGTTCTCGATCTCCTTGATGAGTGCCTGGGCACGAGCCTGGACCTCGGGATCGGGACTCTTCGCGGCGTCCTTGAGGGCGGGCAGGGCGGCGTGGCCGATCTTGTGGAGCTCGTCGCTTGCCGCCTCGCGGGTCTTGAAATTCTCGTCGCCGAGTTTGGCGATGAACTCACTGATGCTGGCATCGGCTGGCCGGGTCGTGGGCGGCGTGTCGGCGGCAGGGGGAGCGTCGGCGGCAAAAATCGCGGGTGAACCCAGGACCATAACAACACAGAGCGCAAGAAGTCGGGAGGTTCGCATCGTTGTTCCTTGGTTGGCCACTATAGTCTAATAGACGACGGGCACGGTCAAGTTGCAACGGGTCAGACGCTTGTGGCCGGCGTCGGCTCAACGGCAAGAGCCGCGAAATGCGGGAATGATCGGCGAAGCTGGCACGCTGAACGTGGAAGGAACTGTTGGAGGGTCAGGCGGCCAGGGCTTCCTGAATGCCGTCATCCGCCCAGCGCAGCGATTGCGTGTACAGCACGGATGCCTCGGCCATCGACAGGTTCATGCCTTTTGCCAGAGGCTCAGCGACGGTGGCATTGCCCCTCTCGATGGCGAGAATGAGTTTGAGGATTCTTCCGAGGGGCGTGTCCTCGCCCATAAGTGCACTGGACACTTCCGGCGTTACCGGGATCGTGGCAATGACCTCCGCCAGCGGCTGGTCCATGAGCGCATCCATCGTTGAAAACAGTCCCAAGAGGAAGGCATCGAGCACGCGATTCGCCAGGCCGACCTTAGGAGCCAGAAGCTCGCAGAAGCGAGCGCGAATGAGGCTGGTCGCGAGCAGTTCCTGCGGTTTGTCCTCACCCAAGGCGCTGATGGCCGCCAGGGATGCCCATTTCCGCAGTGGACCTTCACCCAGCAACGCCAATGCCCGCTGGATGGAGGCCAGTCGGAAGCGGAGTCCGATTGCCGCGGAATTGAGATACCGGAGAAGCTTCGTGGTCAGGGACAGTTCGGACTTGATGATTTGCTCGAGCCGCGTGAAATTCATCGGGCTGCGGTTCAGTTCCTGGATGAACATCAGATAGTTTTGCTTGTATGACGGGACCTCGCGGCCGGAGATAATCTCCGGCTTGCAGAAGAAGTAGCCCTGGAAGTAGCTGTAACCGAGTTGGAAGGCCTCGTCGAAGTCGGCCTGGGTCTCGACTTTTTCGGCCAGCAACTGGACGCGCGAGCGGAAGTATTTGTCGGCGAAGTACTGGCGGCGTGCCTGATCCGAGACCAGGAAATCGATCTTGAGCAGGTCCGCGTAGTCGAGCAGGGGCCGGCATTCGCTGGTGTCGGCGAAGTCGTCCAGGGCGAGTATGTAGTCGGCTTTCTTGAGGGTGCGGCAAGCCGCCAGCACCTCGTCATCAGCTTCCACACTTTCCAGAAGTTCCACGACGGCCCGGTTGTTGGGCAGCAGACTGTACGTCTGCTCGACCAGTAGTTTGCGCGTGATATTGATGAATGCCTGGCGGTCGCCAACGATCTGCGCCAGGGGCAGAGTGTTCAGGCTGTGGCGGATGACGTCGGTGGAGGCAACGTCGCCATCCACGTGCGTATAGGCATTGACTGTCCCGCTTGAGCGGTGCAGCAACTCATAACCGAAGACATTCTTCTGCCTGTCGAATATGGGTTGCCTTCCGAGGAATACCGTCGCCATCAATCATCTCCAGTTGAATGCATCGGATGATCTGTCGAGGTGCATTAGATTTGTGAACCGGTATTCCGACGCCTTGGCCATAGCGCTGGCGTGGTGCCTGTGGCCTTTCCGTCTCATGGGACCTTGGTGAACTCATTGAAGTTGCCCGACGATTCCTTTGAGTCCAGAGGAAACGCCTTGGAGGGTCGGGCCTTGCTCGTTGTGTTTCGGGCGGCTTGGGGCGCGTGCTCCGCAGAGTGGTCGACGGCCGTCTTGCGGCCAGCGCCGTTCACCATGGCGAGGAGCTGGTCGACCATGGCGCCGAGTTCGACTGCTTGGGCAGAGAGTTCTTCGGCGGCGGAAGCGCTTTCCTCGGCGTTGGCGGCGTTGGATTGTGTCACCTTGTCCATCTCGTTGACGGCGGTGCTGATCTGGCCGATGCCCTCGGCCTGTTCGCTGCTGGCGGCGGCGATCTCGCCGATCAGGCCGTTGACCTTGGTGGCGGCGGTCGTGATGTCTTCGAGCATCACGGCTACCTCAGCGCTGATAGCGACGCCATTGCGGGAACTGGTGACGGAGCCTTCGATCAGGGTCGCGGTGTTCTTGGCGGCCTCGGCGGAGCGAATGGCAAGATTGCGGACTTCCTCGGCGACGACCGCGAAGCCTTTTCCGGCCTCGCCGGCGCGGGCGGCTTCGACAGCGGCGTTCAACGCCAGCAGGTTGGTCTGGAAGGCGATCTCGTCGATCGTCTTGATGATCTTGGCGGTCTCGCCGGCCGACTTGGCAATCTCGTTGATGGCGGTGGACATCTTGATCATCGCCTCGTTGCCTTTGGCGGCCGCAGTTTTCGTTTCGGTGGAGAGCGCGGCCGCCTGTTGGGCGGTATCGGCGTTCTTGCGAGTCATGCTGCTCATCTCTTCGAGCGAAGAGGTGGTTTCCTCGAGTGCGGCCGCCTGTTCGCTGGCGCCTTGTGCGAGTGACTGGCTGGCCGAGGACACCTGGGAAGAAGCAGAGGAGGTTTGCTCAGAGCCGGCGCTCAGGCTGGCGGCAATACGCCGCAGGGTCTTGTTGATTCCCCTGCTGATGATAACACCCAGGCCCAGGGCCAGCACCACGCCGGCGATCATCGCGCCGATCGAGACGGTCTTCAGCAAACCGGCCTGGGTGTCGGCGGCATTGCATTCATTGGCAGCGGCCGAGGAACTGATTTCCACGAGTTTGCCCAGAACGCCCAGCGCCTTGTCCATGCTGACCCGGCAGACAACCATCCCCTGGCGGTTCATACGGGCCATGATATCTCGCAGCCTTGTCGCTCCATCATCCGCTGTCTTGGATATGGCACTGAGTGCTTCCGCGACTGGCCGGTCCATCCCGGTGACGGCATGGTCCACTTCCTGAGCAAACTTGGGGCTGGCCTTGTCGGACTTCTTGAGCGCTTCCCGATATTGAACGCCCAGAGCAGCGTGCTTCTGCACGGCGTCCGTCGCCACCTTGGTATCGAGCCCCAGTTGCTGCATCAGGTCAATTGCCTTGGCCATCAACGTTTGAACGGTCTTTTCCTCCTTTTCAAACGCCGCGAAATACTTGTCATACTTGGCTGGATCGTTGCCACGGAGCAGGATATTTTTCCATTCCTGGACCTGAGTTTTGAACGCCACCTCGACATCGCTGGAGTAATTGACCGCCATTGCCAGGGCCGGACCATATGGCACATCCGCTGACTTCGCATTCTTTGAGTAGGTTTCAGTGAGTGTTTCCAGTTCACTGTTGATCTTGAGGAAGGCATCGTTGTCTTTTCTCGATTGTTCCCAGATCTCGACGAACTCTTTCCAGGCAGCCGCTTCCTCCGTCGTCTGGGGCAGCCCCTCGTAGACTTTCCACGCGGCCTGCCACGTCTCTCTGGCTTTGGCAATGTGCTCTGGCTGGCGCTTGCGGTCAGCCATTGAGATGTCGGGATTCAAGAGTGTGCGTGTAGCGGCCTTGATCCGTCCGGCACACTCGCTGATGATTAACATGCTCTGTACGCCGGGCAGTCGCACCCGGCCGATCTCGTTGATGGCCTGCGCGCTCTTGACTGTCCCGTTGTAACCGATCAGGCCCAGTAGCATTGTGATCGTTGCCACGCTCAGAAACGATGCGATCAATTTCTTCCCAATTGTCCAACCGGTTCTCATCGTCATTCCTTTTGCCCTGCATTGGGCGTTCTTGCCCGCATGTCCACCGAAAATCGGGGTGTTATGATCCGTGACTGGCGGCACGGCCAAGCCAACGGCGGTTATTACGTAAACCTACGCACGATTGTCATCGGGGCAGCCGCCAGGGAGCATTAATTCCAAGAATGCGTACGCCATTGGGGGCCAAGTGGGTAGGCCGAACTACCCGGTGAGTGGTTATGGGACATAAGTTGAGGAGACGAGCGTGCGGGGAGGCCGCTGAAACGCAACAAAAAAGCTCCGGCTGGGAGCCGGAGCTTTCTCGGCCAAGCCAATTGCTGGCAGGGCCGTCATGAAACTGACATACCGGGACAACATTGCCCCGAGGCGTCACATGGGATGGTCGGGGAGATCCCATGTACGCTCATAGGATCGGCCGGTGGACGTCGCAAACCGAAGCACGATAGTGGGGGTATTACCCGGTACTGAGCCGGTATACCGCCTACCCGACCTCGTCGAGCGATTGCAGGTACGCCGCCAGATTAACCTGCTCGTTGGCGATGTTGAGCTTGCGGCGGATGTTCTTGCGGTGTGCTTCCACGGTCTCGGCCGTGATCCCGTCCGCCTGGGCGATTTCCTTGGAGCTCAGGCCGCGCCGAATCGACTGGCAGATTCGCAGTTCGGTGGGCGTGAGCCGCGCGAAGCGCCGGGCCAGATGGTCGGAGAAGGGCGAATCGAGTTTGCCAAGTTCCTCATCGATCTGTGCGAGCAGCCCCGGAACCGCGGCGGCAATCCCTTCCTTCGCTTGCCGCACGAGCGGCAGCACGCCGGTTTCGATACGGCTCAGGACCGCGCGCTGAGCCTCGCGTTTCTCCTCCTGCACGGTGTTCAGGAGTTCCCGGAGGGCAATCGCTTTCTGTTCCAACGCTTGGTTGGCCACTTCCAGTTGCGCCGTTCGCTGGCGCACCTGTTCTTCCAGGTTGAGTTGGTAATCCCGAACCTGCCGTCGCAGTTTCTGCCTTTCGATTACTTTCTCGATGGTCACGGTCAGCAGCGACAAGTCATCAATCGGCTTGGCAAGGTAGTCCCAGGCTCCAAGTCGCATCGCCTCGACCGCATCGGCCACCTGCCCGGCACCCGAGATCACGATGACCGGCAACTCCGGATGCTCGGCCGCCAGCAGGCGCAAGGCCGCCAGCCCATCCATCCGGGGCATACGCAAATCGAGCAACACGACATCCGGGGCGCTCTTCGCGGTCAGTCCGACCGCCGCCTGACCATCGGCCGTCTGCAACACCTCGTGGCCGGCATCGCCGAGGAAGATGGCGAGGCTGCGGCGAATACTCAGGTCGTCGTAGGCAATAACGATCTTCATGGTGTGACTCCTTGGCCCTCGCTGAGCGGCAGGGTGATTCGGAAACACGTCCCTTTACCTGGCGGTGAATCCACGGCGATTTGCCCGCCATGGTTGACCGTCACGATGTGGTAGCAGACAAACAGCCCCAGTCCGGTGCCTTCGCCCGCGGGCTTGGTGCTGAAGAAAGGCTCGAAGAGTCGTCCGCGATGTTCCGGCACGATGCCGGGGCCGTTGTCTTCCACTTCAATGCACCCGCGGCCGTTGTCGTTGTGCGTCCGCACGTAGAGCCGTGGCGGGCGCCCGGCCGGGTTGGCACGCATGGCTTGGACGGCATTGCGGATGAGGTTCAGCAGCACCTGCTGTATCTGGTTGGCGTTGCACAGCGTGGCCGGGGTGTCGGGAGAGAGCTCGCGGACGATTTCCACGCCGCCCAGGCCATCCTGGTTTTTCAACTCATAATCGTTGACGGCCAGTTCCAGGGTTCGTTCCACCAGTTCCGCCAGGTCGGCCGTGTTGGATCCCTGGTCTTTCCGGCTGTAGGCCAGCAGGTTCTGGACGATGTGCGACGCCTGTCGTCCTGAGGAGCGGATGGATTCGAGCATAGCCGGAATTTCCCGGTCCTCGATGAAGTTGCGAATGACCGTGAAGGTGGTCCCGTACCGCTCGGCCGCCTGCTGGTTGGCCGGCATTTCCTGGGTCAGGCGGTTGACAATCACCTGGGCGTTCTGCACCATGCCGGCCAGCGGGTTGTTGATTTCGTGGGCCACACTGGCGGCCAGGCCGGCGACGGTGCGGAGTTTTTCCGATTCCACCATCAGCCGCTCGGACTGTTTTCGCAGCGTGATGTCATGCACGGTGACTACCCGTGCGTTGCGCCCCTGATAGACATAACCCCGCCCCCGGGTTTCGAGGATGCGGGTGTTCCCGTCCGGCAACACGGCCGAGATCTCGAACACACCTGTATCTGGTAATCGTGTGCGTTCCCGTATGACGGCCTTGGAATCTTCGGTCAATGGAAGCACGGCGAAGAGATTCCTGCCGATCAGTCCCTCGGCTGACTCAAAACCGAATAATTCGGCCCACACGCGGTTTGCATCGAGAATGATGCCCTGATCGTGGAACAGGATCCCCTCGAAGGCGGCGTTGGCCAACTGGCGAAAACGATCCTCGCCGTCGCGTAACGCCACTTCTACCCGCTTACGTTCGGTGATGTCGATGTGTGCTCCGACCAGCCGGCGTGGGATGCCATCGGTCGTGCGTTCGGCAATCGTGCCGTAAACCTCCGTCCAGGCCCATGACCCGTCCTTTCGGAGGACGCGATACTCCATGTTGTAGGACGCTGTGTTTCCCCGCAGGAAATCCTCAAATGTGGAGGTCACGCGTCCCCCGTCATCCGGGTGGACAAGCTTGGTCCAAGTTTCGATTGTAGACGGTATCTCGCCCGGTTCATACCCGAGATTGCGGAGCGGTTTCGGGTCCAGCGTGACCTGCTTGGTCTGCAAATCGACCTCCCACGCACCAGCGCGAGCCAGCGAAAAGGCGAGATCGAGGCGTCGTTCGCTGGCCTGCAGCGCGGTTTCAGCGCGCTTCCGCTCCGTGACGTTCTTGGCGAACACGGCGATTCCACCGATCTGGCCATCCTGGACAATGGGACAGAAGGCCAGTTCAAGCAACGCTCCGATTGCCGGCACCTCATAGTCCGTCTGAAACGCGCCATGGTCGATGGCACGCTGGTAATATTCCGGCCAGACCGCAGCACGATCCGGCGGCAGAATATCGGAGGGGGTCATGCCGATTTGGATCCGAACGCCATACGACCGGAACATCGCATCGGCGAGGGCCCGGTTGAATATAAGCAGCCCAAACCGCAGGGTGTCTACCGACCAGATCATGTCGTTTGTACTGTTAATGATGGCGCGTGTGTGGGCATGGGACTCCAGCAATTCCCGCTGGATTCGCTTACGTTCCGTGATATCGCGCACGATCGCCTGAATGAAGATGTCGTGGCCAAGCTCGATTTGGCTGAGGCTTACTTCCACTTCAAATGGCGTGTGGTCCAGACCGATGTGCTGCCATTCAAAACGCTGCGGGTGACCACTCAACACGGCGGCTATCTTCGCTGCAGCTTCTTCAGTGGAAAGCCTCCCATTGGGCTGTCGTTCGGGCGAGAAGTCTACCGGTGAACGGCCGAGGATGTCCGACCTGGCGCAGCGGAACATCTTCGAGGTCTGGGCGTTGCAGTCGATGATTACGCGGTCCCTCATGACGAATATGGCATCATTGGCCGCTTCAAACAGGATTCGGAACCGCATCTCGCTTTGCTGCAGCGATTCCTCCACGGCGTAACGCTTTTCGACAAACAACGTCACCACATAGCCGCTGACAAGGCAGGTGGTGACAATCACCAACAAGGTGACGGTCTGCGCGGGGGAACCGAAGCGCACAATTCCCTGCGGGAAGTCGGCCGCGACGAATATGGAATTGAGCGTTTGCCAGAGTAGCCACACCCCGGCCATACTGGCAATACTTGCCAGGAAAACCTTGCCATTGAACCGGGCGCAACGCGGGCTTGGCATGCTCAGCAGACGTTTGGCTGCCGGCATCATGAGAAGGAATGTCGCCGTCAGCACACAGCCATACATGGTGAGAGTGCTCTTCAGAGCGATCGAGGTAATGACCTTGCCCGGCATTTGCGACGGCGCGGCTGGTGACCAGAACGGCGGATTGAACGAGAACATTAGTGGATACAGCAGCACGGTGCCGGCGCCGTAGGCGATAGCGTAGGGGATTTGTGCCAGTAGAGGCTGGTTCCACCACACCGATTGTCTACGGCGCGCCATCGCGCAATAGCCATGCCAGAGATAGAAGAAGACCATGAAGATCGCCACAAAGATATTCGCCCAGCCATTCCTAGGATAAGCAACGAACGGGTAGAACGCCACCAGCCCGGCCGTGCCCGCAAGCAGGCCATAACGCGGTCCATAAGCCATGGCGACCATGAGAGGGAAGATATGGCACCAGGTGATTGAGATGGTATGCGGTGGAATCTGGAATGTCGGCGAGAGAAACGAGGCTGCGAATCCCGCAAGTCCCAGGACCACAGCGAGGAGCAGTCTGTGCTTGGACGCGGCGTGTTTGGTCTTGTTTGTACTCATCGTTTATCACCTTCGCCACATCGAACATCGTGGAAGCCTGCCGGCGGCTATCCGCCTGCCAGAGCATTGCGGATCTTCGACGCCAATTGGTGCATTGTGAATGGCTTCTGAATGAAATTGACGCCTTCATCCAGGATTCCGCCGTGCGCAATGGCACTTGCCGCATAGCCCGACATGAAGAGTACTCTCAGATTCGGATACTTCGCCGTTATGATCGCGAATAGCTCCCGGCCATTCATCTCGGGCATGACTACATCGGTGAGGAGCAGGTGCATGGCTCCGTCGTGTTTCTCCATGATCGACATTGCCTCAGTTCCATTGCGCGCGAGCAGGACGGTGTAGCCATGCTGCTCGATCATGATGCGGGTCACCTCACGGACCATGTCGTCATCCTCGACCAGCAGGACTGCCTCAGTGCCGCGTAGATCTTCCGAGGCTGGGGCAGGTGTCGCACTGGCCTGGCCGACAGCCGTTTCCAGCGCGGGCAGGTAGATCTTGAACGTCGTGCCTTTGCCCCATTCGCTGTATGCACAGATGTGGCCACCATGCTGTTTGACGATGCCGTAGCTCGTGGCCAGGCCCAGGCCGGTGCCCTGGCCAACCGGTTTGGTGGTGAAGAACGGCTCGAAGAGCCGCGCCTGCGTCGCGGCGTTCATGCCATGGCCCGTGTCGCTGACGGCCAGCATGACGTAGCGGCCGGGCGTCATCTCCGGGTGCGTCGCGGCGTAGGCATCATCCAGATTTGTCGTCGCTGTCTCGATGGTCAGCCGGCCTCCGTCGGGCATGGCATCCTGGGCGTTGACGGCGAGGTTCATGAGAACCTGTTCCAGTTGCCCGACGTCGCCGCGAATCGCCGGGACCGGCTCGCCGGGGAAGAACTTGATGCCGATGTCTTCGCGGATGGTGCGGCGGAGCAGTTTCTCGAAGCCCGTCACCGCCAGATTGAGGTCGATGGGTTTGAACTCCAGCACCTGCTTGCGACTGAAGGCCAGAAGTTGAAGCACCAGATCGCGGGCCCGTTCGCCCGCCCGCACCATCTGCTCCACAGACGTTCTGTGTGCATCGGAGGCATCCATATGCCGCATCAGCATCTCGCCATAGCCGAGAATCGGAGAAAGCAGGTTGTTCAGGTCGTGAGCCACCCCGCCCGCCAGCCGGCCGACGGACTCCATCTTCTGTGCCTCATGGAATTGCTGTTCCAGCATCACGTTGGCGGCATACGCGCCCTTGAGCTCAGCCGCCCGCCTGTCGACCTCTTCTTCAAGGTGCCGCTGATAATGCCTGTTCTCCCTGATCAGGCGGGATCGCTCCAATGCTCCGTTTATCGCATGACCGAGAATATTGAGATCCTCGATCGGTTTGGCCAGGTAGTCCCATGCGCCCAGCCGCAGGGCCTGAACCACATCGTGCATGGTGCCGGCCCCCGAAGCCACGATGGCCGGCAATTCAGGCCATTCCACTCGAATCCGCTTGAGCGTTTCAATGCCGCTCAGCCGTGGCATGCGAAGATCGAGCAGAACCAGATCAGCCCCGGCCGTGCGAAGCAGCTCCAGTGCCTGCACGCCATCAGCCGCTTCTGCGACCGTAAAGCCGCCATCTTCCAGGAAACGGCGCTCACTCGTGCGAACGCTCTCCTCATCATCAACCACGAGAATACGGTATTGTGACACACTCACGACGTGATCCTTCTGCGTTAGGAATAGACAATTCCTGACGCGACGGACCGATAGTAGAGTCCGCGGCCGCTTTGGCAAGCATTGTTTGACATTGCCCGCAATCAGATTGGCGATGGCTTGGTGGCGACGGCCGCGAAATGCCGGAAGAGCACGACCAGCCGCGGGCCGTGCTTCGTGAGCATCTCCATGTGTTCTCCATCGAAACGCGCGAGGTTCTCCGGCGACATCGATCCGCCCACCGCGCTGAGCGTGCGCACGTAGCCATGCCATCGCTGGTGTGTGAACTCGATGGGCGTGTCGAACGAGAAGCTCTCTATGTCGCTGAAACCGGCCGCCTGCAAATCGCGCAGGGCCTGCCCGGAAATGCCCGTGCTGTTGGCGTGTTTCCAACGCGGATTCAAGCGGAGCACGACCTGTTCGGATTCCGCGGCCACCGAGCCGCGCGACGGGACGTGTAGCTGATACACGACCGCGACGTGTCCGCCCGGCCGCAAAACGCGCAGGATCTCCCGGGGCGCGGCTTCGCGATCGAACCAGTGCCACGCCTGGGCGGCCGTCACCGCATCAAAACTCTCGTCTGCAAAGGGCAGGGCCTCGGCGGCCGCCACGACCGCGGGCAGCGTGGGCTCGGTCTCTTCGATCAACGCCAGCAGCCGCGGGCTGGGGTCGGTTGCGGTCACCTTGCAGCCGCGACGCCACAAATCGATGCTCAGCAGGCCCGTACCCGCCCCGATATCCAGTACGCGATCGCCCCGCCTCCCGACGCCACGCTGGTGTAGTTCCTCGTACAACCGTGACGGAAAATCCGGCCGATGGAGATAATCCGCCGCTGTGGGTCCAAAGTCAGGCATGCGCTCACCGTTCGATTAAACTCGAATCTGGAAGCATGAATCAAATCCGCATGCTGCAGCATGGACGGACCAGATCAAACGTAGCGGGTGCCGAGCGGCGGGGCAAGCGGACCGCAAACGCAGTGTCGCCGCAAACGCAGATCGCGAGCGCAGAACGGAAGCGCCTTGCATGCAATTGTGACGGTCGGTGTCCAGGGGCGTAACACACGACACACGGCAATAATCAGGCGGCCTTGCTGCCAAAGTCAGAGAAGCTCTTGCGGGCGCGCGGCTCTTCATGATCCAGCGGGATCATCCGCTCGGCGTCACTCCTGACGTTATGATGATTGCCCTGCACAAACGGACGCGGCGAAATCGTGGCAGGGGCGGCTGTCGCAGGCCGCGTGTTCGCCGTGGCGTCCGTCCTGGTCCCAACCAACGCACTCAATTCGTCGACGACCGTTCGCAGTTGCTCGGCCTGACTGGAAAGCTCCTCGCTCGAAGCGGCCGCTTCCTAGGCGGCGGCGGCGTTTGACTGCGTCACGGTTTCCATCTGGGTGACCGCGGTGTTGACCTCGGAAATGCCGTGCGCCTGCTCATTGCCGGCCGCGGCAATCTCGGCGATCAGGGCGTTGACCTTGTTGGTGGCGGCGGTGATTTCGCCGAGGAATTTGGCGACCTCGCCTGAAATCGTGACGCCGTTCCGGGCATTGTTCACGGACTCTTCAATGAGCGACGTGGTGTTCCTGGCGGCCTCGGCGGAGCGCAGCGCGAGGTTTCTGACCTCCTCGGCGACGACGGCAAATCCCTTGCCGGCCTCGCCAGCGCGGGCCGCCTCGACGGCGGCGTTCAGCGCCAATAGATTCGTCTGGAAGGCGATCTCATCGATGACCTTGATGATCTTCGCGGTTGCGGTGGCGGACTTCTGGATCTGGTCGATCGCGGAAACCATGCGCGACATGGCCGCGTTGCCGCTATCGGCTGCGGACCTGGTCTGGGAGGCAAGGTCCGTCGCCTGCCGGGCCGTGTCGGCGTTCTTCCGCGTCATACTGGACATTTCCTCCAGCGACGCACTCGTTTCTTCCAAAGACGCGGCCTGCTCGCTCGATCCCTGAGCCAGCGACTGGCTCGTGCTGGCAATCTCCCCGGCCGCGGCGGCGGTCTGTGTAGCCGCTCCGCCAAGCGTGCCCGTAATGCGGCGCAGCGGCCGCGCGATGGCACGGCCCGCAAGGATGCCCCAGATGACGGACACCAGCGGCCCGACGATCGTGCCGGCCAGGACGATTCTCGACATTCTGATCGCGTGAGCCTCGATGACGCCCGCCTCATCGGACATTCGCGAGTTGAGTTCGGTCACGAGCTTGTCGATGGCCTCGGTCGGCGCCCGATCCATTCCCTTGACCAGTTTGTCCACGGCCTGGGCACTGGCCGGCTTGGCCGGGTCGAACGATTTCAGTGCTTCCTGATACGTCGGGCCCAGGGCTGCGTGTGCGGCGATGCACTGATCGACCGTGGTGGTTGAGTACTGTCGCTCCTCCATCAGTTTCTTAAGCTTTGCCAGCGTCTCCTGGGTACGCCGTCCTTCGCTCGCGAACGCCTGTGTGTATTTTTCAAACATGGCGCGATCGCCGCCACGGATCAGGATGTTCTTCCACTCCTGCACCTGGATCTTGAAAATCACCTGGGACTCGCGCGCCAAGTCAAGCATCCGGGCGTGCTGTTCACCTTGGCCCAATGCATTGTGCGCGAGGTTCCCTGTCTGCGTGACCCCGTAATATCCGACAAGGCCGATAACCATCGCGATGACGGCCAGGCTGACAAATCCAAGAAATAGCTTCGTTATCAGCGACATCTTCATGATCGCGCCTTTCATCGTTCGCCCGGCTTGTCCCGCAGAAGCACCCCGTAACAGGACGACATCTCCTGTCTGGCGTATCGTCTTTGGGGCGGTGCGGTATTAGGCACATCTCCGAGTATTCGTGGGAATGAACGCGGCTTGCCGCTCAGCCGATCCGCCGGGAATGGTTATCGGATTCCGGACAAAAATGGGCCACATTGATCTCAAGTGACAAGAAGGTCTTCCGATGTAGCACGTGGGCGTTGATCTCGGAATCAGTGGTCAGGGAGAAATTGAAAGGTTTACGTCATGCGGCTCACGTTCTCAAAGCGCATCATCAGCGGCTTCACCGGACTGCTCGTCGTCGCGCTCGCCCTTGGCGGCATCAGCATCTGGGCGCTGAATACCATCCATCAGTCATGCCAGAGCCTGAAGGATGACTCCATCCCCGGCCTGGTCGCGATCGATCAGATCACCGCCAACACCCGCGGCAATGTCATCCAGCTCGCGCGCCATATCATGAGCGAAAAGCCCGCGGAAATGGCCGAGGTCGAGAAGCAGATCGAGGCCGCGCGCAAATCCAACGCCGAGGCGCTGGCGGCCTATGAGAAGACGGCAACCACCGACGCAGAAAAAGTTGAATTCAAGGCGTTCGCCGACCTCCGTGATCAATGGATCAAGGTTCGCAAGCAGGCGATCGAACTCAGCCGCACGGGCAAGAAGGCCGAGGCCATCGCGTTCTTCCATGCCCAGGTTGTCCCGATCGTCGACAAGACCGTCGCCCAGCTCGACAAACTGGCGCTCCATAGCCAGAGCGATTCCACCACGGATGTGGCCAACACCATGGGCATCGTCGCGCTTGCCGTCAAAGCCACGCTTGTCGGGCTGAGCATCGCCGTCGTCGTCGGCGTTGCCGTCGCCTGGCTCGTGGTTCGCAGCACCAACCGCATCCTGGGCCAAATGGCCAATACGCTTGGTGAAGGTTCCCAGCAGTGCTCAGCAACCTCATCACAAATCGCCAGTTCGTCGCAGTCACTGGCGCAGGGCGCTGCCGAACAGGCCGCCAGCCTCGAAGAAACCAGCTCCGCCATTGAGGAAATGTCCTCCATGACCAAAAAGAATGCGGAGACGGCCCAGAAGGCCGCTGCCGTCTCGGGCAGCGCCAAGGACGCGGCCGACCACGGCAACGCCGCCATGCATCGCATGTCCGACGCCATCCGCGAGATCGAAAAGTCCGCCGCCGACACCGCGAAGATCATCAAGGTCATCGACGAGATCGCCTTCCAGACCAACCTCCTGGCGCTCAACGCCGCCGTCGAGGCCGCCCGCGCCGGCGAGTCTGGCAAGGGGTTCGCCGTCGTTGCCGAGGAAGTGCGGAACCTCGCCATGCGCTCCGCCGAAGCGGCGAAGAACACGGCCACCCTCATCGAACAGTCCGTCACCCGCGCCAAGAGCGGCGTGCAGATCTCGGCCGAGGTCGGTAAGTTCCTTGGTGACATCACCACGGCGGCCGGCCAGGTCAATTCGCTCGTCGCCGAAATTTCCGCGGCCAATGAGGAGCAGTCCCACGGAATTGAGCAGGTGAACACCGCCGTGTCGCAGATGAACCAGATCACTCAGAGCACCGCCGCCGGCGCCGAGCAATCGGCCGCCGCCGCCCAAGAGCTGGCCTCCCAGGCCGTATCACTCGAAGGGGTGGTCACCGAACTCCGCACCTTCATCGGCAGCGTCACCCAACATTCAACGCCGTCAGGTAGTCGTCGAGCTCCTTGCGCGACTTCTCCAAGTCCTTCTGCCCCTGCTCGATGCGCTTGAGCAGGGTGTCCAGTTGCGTTTCCTGCTGATCGAGCTTCTCGATCAGACGCGTGCGCAGCGCGCTCTTCTCCGGCAGGCTCTTGATGTTCTCACGGATGCGCGTCTGGTCCTGGGTAATTGCGGCAATTTCACCCTTGCTCTTGTCGATGCCGCCCTGGATGTCAACCAGCTTCTGCCGCATCCGGGCGGCCGCAAGCAGTGATTCCTTCACGGCCTGCGGAATCTCGCCGGCCTTGGAATAGAGCTCCATCGTGCCCACATCAGCGCTGAGCAGTTGAAACTGCTCGCTCTGGACGATCTCTTCCTTCACCGTGAATGTACCGGTCTTGCCGGCCGGCACGAGCATCTTGAACCGGTACAGTCGGTCGGTCGTCTCCATCGCCTTTTCCGGCTGCACGAGTTTCCAGTTCGGTCGGAAATGGTGCTCGATGATCAGGGTCTTTTCGGTCTCGGCCTTGTTGTCGGCTTCGTATTCCTGCGTGGAGACGTTCTTGCGCTGGAGCTGGAGTACGCCCTTGACGATCTTTCCGGTCAGCAGTGCCGACTCGTTCTTGTTGTTCGTCGAGTTGACCCGCATTTGCAGGTCAATGCCGTAGCTGAGAAGCCGCTCCTGGTTGGGTGGGACGTTGTCAATTCGCGCATCGCCGGCATAGGTGGCCCCATCCAATACGGTAATCGGTCCCTGCAGGAGATGCTTCTTGGTCGTGTTTTTGACTCGGGCACCATTGAGCGCGTTCTTCGCCAGCACGGCCGCGTTGTAGATGGACAGACGCTCGACTTCGATCGGGTCCGTGATGATCGGGATCATGGCCGAACGCTGCCGGGGAAGCGTGACATTGCCAACGGTGTATTGGAAGAGCTCGCCGATCTTGCCAGCTGAGGCCACGGAAGCGACCGAGGCGGCGGCGTCCATCGGTTTGTCCGCCATCGCCTCAGCCCTGCCCAGACGATCAACGCCCGCCTGTCGGCGTGCGAGACTCGCATTGCCCCCACCGAAGCCGCCGCCGCCAGCGCCACCGAAGCCGGTGGCCGCGGTCGTGCCGGGGACGGGCATTGACGGAGCCTTGGCAAACGACTGCAACGCCACCTTCTCGCGCTCGGCGATGCCGCCTTCATACGCCTGTGGCTTGAGGCTCGCGTACAGTTCGGGTTGCACAATCGGTCGGGCGATATACAGCGGCTGATAGAGTTCCTGGATGAACGAGATCGGTCGGCCGGAAACCAGGCTCAATTGCACATCGTTCCAGTCGTTGTCGGTCTGGTTCTCGACGATCGCCCAGCCCTGAAGCTGATGCTTGTCCTTTTCGGGCGCGAGCAACAGCCGATAGCTGGTCTTCCAGATGGGCGTTTCGACAACATAGCCCAGGCGCACCTGCCGTTCGCCATCGCCCTGGAAGTTGATATTCACGGGCTTCTTGTCCTGATCGCGAGCCTGCGCCAGTGCCGACAGGGCCTTGTTCAGCTCCGCCTGAAGTTGCGCATCGTCGAGATCCAGCTTCGTCACATCATCAAGCTGGATCGAGCGGATGGTTCCGCCGGCCAGCAGATTCAGCACCCACACTTCAATTGCCGTCTTGTCCACGACCTTGGGTTTCTTCTCCAGCCCGAGAATCGTCCCCGCCAGGCTCTCCGTCCCGGCCGTCAACTTGACCTTGGCCCCGCGAAGCTGGTTGAGCAACTCAGCCAGCGACGGGTTGTCCGTGATATCCACCTGGAACGATCCCAGCACCTTCTCGATCGGATCCTGGGACGGGTAGACAATGGTGGTGACCTTCCCGCCGCCCATGTCCTGCAGGACCAGCGACTTGAGGATGTCGTTGATCTGGTTGGTCTTGAACCGCAATTCGGTCGATGAGTTGCCCTTCACTTGCCCCACGTGCTCGAAGTACCCCACGCCCGACGAGAAGAGCACGACCGCCTTGACGGGCACGTCGGTCTGTTTGGCGTCCGCCTTGGGCCCCTCGGCCGCAAAGCAGGGGAGTGAGATGCCCGAGACAGCCAGGGAGAGCACGGCGGTGCGAAGCCAGCGTTTCATGGACAGATTCCTTTCTGCCCTTTGGATGCGCCATCCCGCGGAAGGTTCCACGAAAGAAGGGTCCAGGATTCGGCGTTCACTGTTCAGCATTCTGGGAGATCACTCCAGGACCACGACCCGGCGGCGCCTGTGCGACAGGCCTGCGATCGGCGTAGGAACCACGTTCCGGTTTCCGGGTGTCTCGACTTGTCTACTGCAAGCTGCGCCCGTGTGACCGCGCAGCCCCGCTTGTCGCAGGCAAACCGCTGCACTCCGAACGAGGCCGCCCTCATCGCCGCGAAGCGGCGGCGGTCATGGATAGCCAGGGACGCAAGTCCCTGGACAGGCGATTCGTGATGACCCACGGCCGTGGAGCGGCGACAGTAGTTTCGAGAGTATGTCGCCACAAAGCGGACCGTCGCCTCGACCGGGCCTCTTGCCTGCGTTTCGCCCCGTTTCAGGGGCCGCGCCGCCGGCTATTGATCGTCGCTGCTGCGCGGCGAAGACAACGCTGGAGACGTTGGCGTGTCTGACGGCCGTGAATCTGGCTCGCACTCAGGCGCTGGCAATATCGGGCGTGTGCGCAAACTATACGCTGCCCCAATCCCCAACAGCACAAACGCCGCCACCACACTGGTTACGCCCCACTGCGCCGCCGTTGTCGGAATCAGCCGTGCCAGCAGGTTTCCAACCTCGCACAGGATACGCGTTGCCAGGGTCCAGATCGCGGGCAGGTTCGGCCACAGCACGGCGCCCACAATGCATGTGCCGGCTGCGACCAGCGCGTACAAACGGTGGCGGAGCCAGAGCATGTGCAAAATCACCAACGACGCACCGAGGAGCGTCAGGCGAATCGCGGTGATGTGCAGGCCCAGGAATTCAAAGCTGATGCTGGTCCGGACACGGGTCTTGCCGGGGGTCACATCTCCATACAACGCGCAAAGGACTGCCGCGAAGATCAAACCCACCTGCCAGTTCAGAATCTGCAAGCGAGGCCGGTGGGCACGTAGCGCGCTGAGTGCCACCGCAACCCCCAGCAGCACCGGCGAAATCTCGGGCGAGGCAAGATAGAAATTGTACACCCATCCGGCGCCATAGACGTGCATCAACACCGAAAGGAACGGGACGATCAGATAAATGCCCGCAAGGACCAATGATGCCCTGACGGGTGTGGCGGAATCGCCCGACCGGCCCGGCCACAGCAGGGCGGCCGCAATCACTGGCAGCAGCCCCGCGACCCACCAGGCAAGATAGATCACCAATTCCGGGAGAAACCCCCGGTGCTGCATCGCAATCTGCTTGAACACGGTAGGCGTGAGCAGGACCACCAGCAGTTGCAGCGCAACCAGAAGAATGATTCGGTTCGCCCGTGGCAGGTGCAGAGCGCGGGCAATGATCACCACCTTGACCAGAGAGAGGACCAGCAAGACGCCGTCCAGCATCCAGCCCCAGCGTGCGTCGATCGTCGAGATCACTCCGGCGACAAACGTGCTGTCAGCCAGGAACACAGCTTCCAGTCCCATCAGCGTATGCGCATCGCGCCGTTCGGCCGCACTGCGGCGCAGCAGGATCGCGCCCAGGCCGATCATTGCCGCCTCGTAGATGTTCACCACCCCCAAAAGGACGAGCAGGTTACGGATGTTCCCGGCCGGTGTGTAAAGGGCGATATTCAGCACCGTGCAGCCGGACATCATGCAGATCGCGCTGAGCAGGAAGAACGGATTGTGGTCGATGACCAGTCGTACCCAACTGGGAATGTTGCTTGTGCCTCGATTGTCCATGCCGGCCGTCCCTTTTGTGGAATCCCAATGCGCTACCCCTCTGATCGACCCGGAGGGATAGTATCGCCGGCGACGGTCATGCCGCAAGCCTGAGAGGCGAGCGTACTCGTCCACAGGTTGCCCGAAGAGCAATCAGCGCACCCACGTCACCATCTGTGGTGACGTGCCTATGGTACGACGATTCCTCAAGCACATTCGTCAACAGCCTGGGCTGCCACTTCAGCCCAATCCACCCGTCATCCGCAACGCCCGGGAGCTTCGTCGCGAGTGAGATCCTCTTGAATTGAACCGCCGAGGATACAAGGAGCAGGAGATGATATTACGCTAACAAAGGAGCCTTCATGACCGCCCCAATCGAAGCCCCCGAAAACGCCACCAACGCCGACACGCGCTCTTCTACTTACTGCACCAGCGGCCAACGCCATATCCCGCTTCGTGCCTTCGTGTTTAATCTTCTTCGCGTACGCCCAATCCCCGTTCGCCGCCGTCACGACCCCCAAACCCTAACTCACAAACCGCCGCAGCGCCTCAGGCACATTCTTGCTTCCCCGGCGCACCTCCATGCCGACCACATAGTGCATCGACCGCTCAAATCGTCGCAGCACGGCCGTGTTTGGCGGCACGCCCAGGTCTTCCATTTTCCCCAGCGCCCAGAGCCAGACGTGGTATTCCTCTTCGCAGCGCTCGTGATATCGCTCAAAGCCGATCACATGATGCCCCACCTCGTGCAGGAAGATCGACAGACTCATCGGCGTCTTCGGGTAGGGGGCCTCAATCCAGTTGATGCTCCGGCCGTCCGAGAAACTCACCCGCCAGGAACACCCCGTCATCGCCTGCCGCCAGCGGTGAATGCGTATTCCGTAACGCTGCTTCATCTCGCGAATGATCGCCGAATATTGCGACATAGCTCCAACTCTATCGGCCAACCATGCATGGACGATGAACGCAAAATCCATTCCCGGCCTATTCCGTACAGAAAAATTACTGATTTAACGTAAACATCTATTAAATATGGTCTTAAGAGAATATCTTTTTCTCTTGACTTCAAAGAGGATCAGCATATCCTTTGCCCTCTTAAAAGAGGCGTGTGGCAGGCAGAACCTGACACCGTTTGGTCGCGTATATACAGGATTCAAAGGAGACTGTCATGGCTGCTGTTGTCGAAGCGGAAAAGTGTACTGGCTGCAAGACCTGTGAGGAGACCTGTCCCAATGGTTCGATCACGGTCCCGGACAAGACCGCGGTCGTCAATCAGGACGACTGCATCGACTGCAATGCCTGCGTTGATGCCTGCCCGGAAAAGTGCATCTCGATCCCATGAGATCGGCAGCCCGGCCCGGCCGCGGAAGTGACGCGGTTATATCGCGTATCGCTTTCGACGCCGGGTGGTTCGTCTAAACGCCGCCGGGCGGACGGTTTGTTCTCGACCTTCCGCCCGGCGGTGTTGTCTTGCGCCGGCGGAGCCAATTTCCTGGCGTATCGTTCGTAGCCGCGGAAAGCCGGGCTCTGGTTGTCTGTGTTGCACTATTTATCGGACTCGTGGTATCCGATTCCATCCCTATTGCTTGCGGCCAACAGGCGTTAGAGTATCCTGCCGAAGCCGCCATGATCGGAACCACGGCCCCAACCCAGCCCGCTCCGCCGATTCGCAACCTGCGCATCACCCTTTGGGGCGTGCAGGGGAGCTATCCCGTTTTTCCCACGCCCCATGGCGTGGCCCAATACGCGCGATGCCTGGGAACCCACATTCTGTCCCATATGTTTGAACGCATGCGCGGCCGCTGCCGGGACGGGCACTGTTCCGTGGAAGACCTCGTCGGCGGCCCCCTGACACCGCAGCGCCTCGATGCCCTGCTCGCGCAGATCGGCCTGCCCCACGCGCCCATCTACGGCGGCGAGACCACTTGTGTCCAGGTCGAAACCTCCGAGGGCAACAATATTATTCTCGACGCCGGCAGTGGTATCCGCCGCTGTTCCTTCGAGATCGCCCGCCGCTGGCAGGACCGTCCCGAGCGCAGCATCCACCTCTTCGCGTCACACGAACATCTCGATCATCGCAGCGGGCTGGCGTTCTCGCGGTTCTGTTATGCCGACCATCCGCCGTACACCGTGCGCATCCATGGCACCTACGGCTTCCTCCACGCCATCGATTCGCACTACGGAATGTTCTCTCGCCGGATCGGCGAGTATACGCACGTGGACGACCCCATCGACTTCACCCACATGAAGGCGAAGTTCATCGGCACCGAATTCCGTCGCCCGGGTGATGAGGAGGTGCGCAAGGATCGCCACTGGGCCGTGTGCGATCTGGCGCCCGTGCAGGTCGGCCGCACGGTGGTCACGCCGTTCGAGGTGTACCACGGCATTCCGTGTCTGGGCTACCGCATCGAGCACGACGGCAAGGTGTTCGTCTTCGCCACCGACCACGAGGTTCGCCGCGGCCAGGACAAGACCGACCCGCGGCAGATCCGCAGCGAGCAGGCCGAGGCGCGAGTCATGGAGATGTCTCGCGATGCCGACCTGGCCTATTACGACGCCCAGTACTTTCTTGATGAATACCTCGGGCACAAGGCCCTTGGCGCATACCCCGCTATGTCGCGCATGGACTGGGGCCACACCTGCATCGAGGATGTCGTGGATCGCACCATCGCCGCCGGCGTCAAGCACGCGCTGCTTGGCCACCACGATCCCGACCGCGACTGGACAGCCCGGCTGGAAATGGACAAGCGCTTGTCCTCGCTCAGCGAGGGCAAGCGCTATCGCATCCAGTTAGCCGAAGGGGATGGAGTCTTCGACCTGTAAGCGGGTTTACTTACCGCCGCCCATTTGTTTGACGATCAACTTGGCCGTGTCGCCTTGGGTCTCGGACGAGTACTGGCCGAGCACGGAGGCCTGCACCGCATTGGGCTGGTGGGCGAGCCACTCAACCAGGCGGGAGAGCATCGCCACCTGCGTCATGCCGGCCTTTTCGGTCAGCCCTTCCAGGGCCTTTTTCGCCGGGGGAGTCAATTCGATACGAACGATGATACGTGAAGCCATTGGAGCCTTTCGTTTGTTATCAGTCAGTCAGTCGAATGCAAGGTCAGTGAACGTTCTTGACACACGACATAGTATCGCAGTCACACGGTGAAATGCAACTCATCGTGCAAGAAAGCGTCGTCGAAGAAACGCCTGTGGCATGTGTGCCCACTGACTTTGGCAACCGCAAACGCCCTGCATTCGCCCGGCCGGAGATGTCCTCAGGCATTTGGTTCGCGGGAACGATGGGCACACACCGTGTGCCCGGCCGGCCGCCCGTGATGACGGGATGATGACCGATGAGGTATCGGGACATTCTTGCGATCCACCGCTTGACCTGCGGGCGGTTGACGATAGACTGTGGGACTCAACATGATCGCGGGGTAGAGCAGCCTGGTAGCTCGTCGGGCTCATAACCCGGAGGTCGGAGGTTCAAATCCTCCCCCCGCCATTTGCTTGCAGGAAAAGGACTTGCGCTGACGCGAGTCCTTTTTTTATGGCCCGATTTGCCCCAAACGTACACTAGCGCGTACACTACGGGCGAAGAAAAGGACTTGCCAGAACCAAGGTCTCCAACCAGGAGAACCCCGTGGCGAGTCTTATCAAACGTGAATTCCAAGGTGGCCCCGTCTGGTACATCCAGTTCTACCGGGGCGGCAAACAGAAGCGCCTCAAGGCTTCGGACAATTTCCAAATCGCCAAGGAAAAGCTCCGGCGTTTTGATTCCGCCGAGGCACGCGGCGAACTTAATCCGCTGCCCACGAACACGCCGCTGGTCGATGTCGTGACCGCTTACGTTCAGCACATTCGCACCGTCAAGACGCCCAAGAGCGCCCAGACCGACATTTATTACCTCCGCGATGTCTTTGGCCCCATCTGCGAGGCCCTGCGCATCACCAGCCGCAAGCTGAACCCCAACTGCAAGAAACGGCCGCCCAAGCCGGGACAAGACCGGCGTTTCAAGGCGGCGGTGATCGAGCCGACTTGCTTCGAGGCCATCACCACCGCCGACATCGCCACCTTTGTCGCCTCGCGGATGCAGAGCCGGGGACTGGCCCCCAAGACCGCCAACCGCTACCGCGAAATCCTCACCCGGCTGTTCAACTGGGCGATGACGCAGCAAGGCATTCGGATGCCCAGCGACAAGAACCCCGCCGCCGCCGTGGAAAAGTACCGCGAATCCGCCCCGGTGATCCGCTTCCTGACCCTGGAGCAGATTGACCAGCAGCTTGCCGCCCTGGCCGACGACACCCAGCTTCAGGCGATGGTCGCCACGCTGATCTACGCGGGCCTGCGCCGCGAGGAATTGCTCTGGTTGACCCAGGAAGACATCGACTGGAACGCCAAGGGCCACGGCCTGATTCGCGTCCGGGCCAAAGAAATTAACGGCGAGGCTTGGCAGCCCAAGACCAAGGTCAACCGTGTCGTCCCGATCAGCAGCAGCCTGCGGCCCTATCTGGACAAGCAGCGGCTCAGGAGCGGCAAGGGGCCGTGGTTCTTCCGTTCGCCCGAGGGCCAGCGCTGGGAGCCGGACAATTTCTCGTCCCATCTGCGCACCGCCAACCGCGAGAAGAAGTTGCCGGAATGGTGGACCAACCTGACCTTCCGCCACACCTTCGGCAGCCAACTCGCCATGCGCGGCGAGTCACTCTACAAGATCGCGACGTTCATGGGCAATTCGCCCGCGATATGCCAACGGCATTACGCGGCCCTGATTCCCGAAGCGCTGGGCGACTGTGTGGAGTTTCCGGCAATGCGACAGGAAGCTCCAGCGGTCGCGACCCTGGCTGGATAGACCGGATATAAAACAAAAAGGACCGCCCCGGCGGACTTGCAGTACCGGGGCGGTTGCTCGCTTTACTTGTGATCACGGGTGGGTCAGTTCATGACCGCACAACGTTTTGCTTCATAGTCTTCCACCTCCTTTCTGACGTACCGAACCATTCCGTTGCGACCCTCGCCCAGGCAAAGGCGCGTCAGGCCAGCACGCCGGGCGATCCGATCCACACTCGACCGAGAACAGCACCAACGCATCGCCAATTCTTTCGGCGATACATAGGGGGCAGCTTTTTCTTTCGGTGTCCGGTCCATCGTCATGATGCACCCGCGAGACCCCGGCATCTTTCTCACGCAATCTGTCGAAGGGGTATCAGCCCTTCGCGTTGATACCGCAGGAACTCATTGTGACTGACAACCCATTGGGCGTGGGCACCACGTCCGGACAGCTTCTTCTCCGCCCGGATGCGGCCATGCCTCGCCCACTCGCGCACGGTAAACGCGTCGCGTCTTACGAGCCGGGCGAATTCCTCGACCTCGTAGAACTCCCTCACCTGCTGGCGGTCCACCAGGACCGCCAGCAGGGCTTCGATCTTCTCCAGGCGTTCGTCAAGAGTCATCGCCGTTTGTCCAGTCACAAAAGACTTGCCTTTCGCGTTGTAGCGACGTGCTTTAGCCCCAATATTGATCCAGCAATCGCCAGTAGCGCCCATAACATCGAACCGTAACTCCACCAGGAAGGCAGATGGACGATGCGCCCTAATGCAAATGGACCTGCCACAATCATCAGCCAGATGCACGTCAGGCTAAACACGCTGAGCAGGCGGATGGTCACGGGTCCAATGGATACGAAGAGAACATGGTATACCCAGGCCGGGAGCTGTTTGATTATCAGCCGATATGCTCCGCAGATCATCTTCCACAGCGCATCTTCGATCCCAATCAGCCTAAAGTAGAATGTAGTCATAGTGGCACTCTCCTAAAACAAGAACAGAGGTAAGAATATCTCTCGGCAATCGAAGCAACCCGACTCTTGGGCGTTCCCGGCCATCACATCTCCCGGCCTTGCTCATTTTGAGTTTGTTGCGGGGGTCCATGATCGACACTCGGATCATCGTGCGACCCGCGCGGGTACATGACGAAGGCAGAGCCGGTGAAGATAGTTGCCGCCAGCTCGTGGGAGCCGTGCGCTGCCATTTGCTTCAATTCGCTGCCCATCTGGTGAGCAGCCTCACGCGCCAGCGTTTTCAACCATTGTCTCATAGTCACCTCATAAGTTGATGGATGTTCATTCCCAGCAGACCCATTGCCATAACCACCGTCATCACGAACAGCACCAGGCACATGAAGAACATCTTCGCGTGCGCCAGCCACTTCCAACGTTGTTTGCGTGTTTCATAATACCTTTCCAGCGTGGTCCAGATGGGAGGAAGGCCGGGGGTGAACGTGATGGCAGTTCTTTCATCAAGTGCAAGCACCTGCTCCGGTCGCAAGAGCTTCTGTCCGTGCTGCTGCCAGTTCGTGTTTGAATTCACGGAGTAGGACGTACTCCCTTGACTTCCGTTTTCCGGTGTCTGCCGCGACCTGCCGCTGCTCGTCCCGCCGGATTCAACGATGACCGTGCCTTCGCCCAAGCGTGCGCTGACGTACTCAGCCGTTTGCAGGTCGTTCACGGCGGCGTACACGCTGGTTATGTTTGACAGCAGTGTTTGGTCGCCTCCGTCCGGCCAGCACTTCTTCAATTGCCCCTGCGATTGGTACATCAAGAGAAGGCGCACGCCGAATTTTCTGTATTTGTCGATGGCATCATCCAGGCAATTGAGATGCCCTAAACTTCCGGCTTCATCGATAACGAAGTGTGTCAGTCGCATTTCTGCACTCCTCCTTTTACTACAGCGAGCATGAGCGTCGAGAGCCACACGCGGATGAGGGGGACTTCCACCCGCAGATATTCCGCGGGGACAATGAGGAATATTGACATCTTGCCCGTTAGCAGCTCTTTAGGATCGAAACTGCTGGTGGTGGTGCTTTTGGCTACCGCCGGGGTATCGAGGAAGCTCAAGAATCGTCCACAGGTGGTCATCACACTCCCGAGCTCCTTGTCCTTGAAATGTGTCAGACTGTCGCCCATCCTGGCCAGCATCCCGTCAAATGCCGGAGATTGCCGCATAACCACAATGGCCGCCTCCAGTTCTTCAGGATTGGCGGTTATTCCTCGCAGAGTCTGGAGCGAGCGGTCGTGTGGCGGAGCGTGCTTGACCAGAAACGCCAGTACCGCCGCGAAGACAATTTCTGCCGCATCGCACCAGTGTGGCTCCCGTTCTTGCCCGGTCCTGACGACCAGAGCTTCTCCCAGGGCGCGGCAATCTTCAAGTGCAAGAGGGGAATCGGCGTCTATCAAATCCAGCGGGTTCAGTGTATCAGGGGCATCGGTCCAGGCATGAAATGGGTCTAGCGCCACTACTCGTTGCCCCATCTTCCGCCGGGGTTGCGCCGCCGCCTTGGCAATCTCTCCGTTCAGGTCCACATATACTGCGTTTTCCTCACAGGTCAGCGCGTGGGGAATCCCGAATGAGGCTCCCTTGCCAGTTCCGGTGGGCATGAAGAGGGCGGTGTGAATCAGGTTGGGCAGCCTTACCAGCGGGCTTTCGCGCCGACCCCAGAAGGCGTTACAGGCATCCATGGACTTGACCCGTGGATTGAATATCGCCCAGAATGAGCGCCGAGGCACTGAAAGTCTACCGATATTCAGCCCTTTGGCGTTGAGGTTAAGATCTGATTCATCAGCCCACCTCGCTGTTCCAAAGGCCGTGTACTGCCTGTAATTCCGCTTGAAGAGCGGAATGGCCAGCAACAGAATCCACCAGCCAAAGATCAGGAACAGGCAACCCACGGCCACGACCACGCTGGCGATAAGCAGGATTCTGGAGATCATGGCTTCACCTTTGCCTTGTCCTTGCAGACCCGTTCAAAGGTCTTGGCATCCCAGTGCTCATCGCTGGCCTTTTTCGCGGCCTTGAGCAGCTCGACGAGCACATCAATCATGTCGTCAAGGCTGATCGCCTGCCCGCTCACCTGGACGACGGCTCCGGAGGGCAGAGGGCACTTGATCCGGCCCACGCGAACCGTCGGAGTTCCCTTACGCTGTTTCCGTCCCTGACGCCCGATCTCATCGCGTGAAGCCCCGGAGAGCTTGGCGGCAAGGAGTGCATGTTGTTCCTCCGCCGACGCCTTGCTGATCTCGTAAGCGACCGACAGACCGAACGCCCCTCCCAGGAATGCCTCTCGGGCCGCCGGGATAAGATCATCAATGGCGAGAATTCGCGTGACCCAACTGGCGTCTTTGTGCAGATGAGCCGCCAGGTCTTTCTTGAGCCAGATCGGGTTGAGGGTGGCCAGAGCCTTCACACCCAGGTAGACCTCGGGATCGGATAGATCGGTTCTGTGCAAGTTTTCAGAAAGAGAGATGAGTCGAGTGTCCGAGTCTGACAACGACCTGTCGATCACAACGACGTTGAGCGACTCCAGTCCCACCAGGCCCGCCGCCTGATGACGACTTGTCCCCCATAGAAGGGTTCCATCTGGCCTTGCTCCCACGGGCTGGAATTGCCCATCGGACTTCATGGACTCGCCCAGGGCACGTAACGCTTTCTCGTCAGTTGCCTTACGTGGTTGGGCCGGATTGGGCTTGAACCACGATAGCGGTTTTGTAAGCATGACTGTCTCTCCTTTGTTCACAGCTAAAACCCGAAGGTCTTCAAGACTAATCCGCCAACATAAGCAGCACCGGCGGCACCACGGTGATTGAACTGCTAAGGGCCATTCAGGACTGCGACTGTGACGCTGGTCTGGCGGGCGTGGTGCAACATGGGCGGCACGTCCCGCTTTACACGGGGTGTCAGGTGCCACGCTCGACCTATAAAGAGGCGTCGTCGTTGCGATGTCGTAGGCTCAGTACGACCTACCGGCGCGATTCAGGTGCTTACGTATGATCCCAAGAAGGCCAAGCACAATCGGCACGAATACGAGGATGCCGGCCAACCAGCACATGGTGAAGAACACACTCTTTGCCGAACTGGTGATGCTCTCGAAAATCGCAGCCAGCGAGCCAAAGATCGGCACCAACATCAACATGACCAGGACCGCCGCGCTGAGGGGCAGGACCGAGAAGAACAGTATGCGGAGGCTGGAAAGCGCCCATCCCCTGAGCCATCCGCTGCGCCCCAATGCAAACTCAAGACACACCGCGTTGTAACGAAACACCTCCAGCACGCGTGGGATCGTCGGGAGTGTGAGCAAATCGGGGTCTACACGCGGCTCACTCAGCGGTTTCGGGTCATAAACAATAATGCTGTCTGCTACCCGGGCCAGGATCGACAGCGAGCGGGTCCGGATGGGTGCCGGTTCGTTCGCGCCTGCTACCAAACCCTGTTCCTTACGTCTCACAATGGAGGTTTGGCTTGGCTTGCCGGGAACCGTAATGCCGTATTCTTGTATGGCCATATTGGACCTCGTGGTAATCGCCCTGTGAATCAGCGTCATTGCCGAGTCGAGCCGGAATCGGCCGTGGGTCCAGGTAGCGCTAAGTCCACCTGCTGCCGGGCCAGATCACGGCGTGCCTTGGAACCCATCGCCGCGCCGGCGACCCCACCGAACACCAGCGTCAGTGCCCCCGCGAACATGGCGGCAATAGCAATGGCGTAATTCCGGTCGGCAGCATTCCGCTCCTTGATGGCAGCCGCCAGAGCTTCCGCCCGGGCATTCTCGGCCGCCACACGCTGCTGTCGCTCAATCTCCGCTTGGTGTTCCGCCCTTCTGGCTCGTTCCTCTTGTGCCCTATTGTCGCTGCGGACATCGCAGCCTCCGATGGCCATGGGAAGCAACAGAAGGACGGCCAGGCCGACACGGATCAGCACGTTCCCCGCGATTCTCGCCGACCGTGCTGTGCCGCCGGAATTCTTACCCGAAAATGACCGACGGTCGTCTCTCTTCAACCACGACAGCGGTTTGGTCAGCAGTTGCGACATCACAATCTCCTTGCTGGAACAACGTTCTTTGAGCCCACCCAAGCAGGCCGGCCAGTTCAAGTCGAGAAATGAGCACGCGGGGGTCGGGCCATCAACGATGATGATTATGTCTTGCTCTTGGCACAGGCCGATGGGTTGCTGTTGAGCCACTTCTTTCACGCTCTGTGCCGAACAAGCCATAGGTCGTCGTCACCACGCGGGCGGGCCGGTGGCCACAGGTGATCCGATCCAGGAAATGCCCGCTCACACAGCCAAGTCTTGCTCTAAACGCAGTATGTCAATTGAGCGGGTAACCACCGAGCACCGCGCCACCAATCCGTTCAAGGTGCGACCGTCGCGCCATGGGAAATGCCTTGGCGGCGGCGGTAATCCGATTGTGAATCGTGAAAACATCCCAGGTGCTTGCTTCGGCAGGCTGTCCGGCGGCGCGCCGGTCGGCGACGGCGGCAGTCAGACGATGACGCTCGTCGCTGCTGATGCCCAGAATCGAGTCCGCCCGCTCCGGCGCGAGCTTGGCCGCAGAACGAATCCGCCGCCAGAGCCGCACCACATCTTCCTCTGGAACCGGACGCTGGATAGCTGCCGCATAAACATCTTTCAGCTTCTTCTGACCATCCCACAACACCGGCACAGCGCTGGCGAACTTTGCAATGCTCGACACGTAAGTCATACGCTTGTCATAATTCCAGCGTACCACTCCGAGCTGATCGGTCATGACGGCCCCGTTGGAACAACGCAAACGATGCGTGAACAGGGACGCCCTCAAGCCGAAATCCCCGGTCTCGGAATTGGTGATCCGGATGCCGACTCGAATATCATCCCCCGGCATGGGTGTAACGACGAAGTCCTCGCTGAGCAGGTCAATCTCGAAAAACCGATCCGAGAGCGAAGACTTCTGGAGTTTCCAGACTTTTTCGTTTATCGGCGGAAGTGCATCGAGTACGTCGGTGGTAACGGCGGGCCGATAGTCGCCGGGCGCCAGACCCACGGCCCGGTCACCAATGACGCAGACTTTCACGGGATGGTCTTTTTCAGCCTTACGTTGGAGGAAATTGTATTGAAAGAGGCTAAAATCAATGTCGTACGCATACGCCGCCGGCATCCCGATGTTGGACGCCAGCGACTCCAGAAAATTCTGCGTGGCGGGCAAGGTGTGCCCATCCACCTCCACCACGGCTCCCGCCAGAAGATTTAGTGCGCGGAGTGGAGCGTTGATATACGTCACTGCGAATTCGGTTTCCAGAAATTTGCGCGCCTGGCCGAGTTCGTTCGTCTCAGCAAGTTTCTCTGGAGGCAGGTAAGTCGGTAGCATGTGATTTCCTTTCAATGAGTTGACTGCAAGCGTGTCGGTCACCTTCGCGAGTGTCGTCGGGGTTGGCGCGCGGTATGCGCAGGCGAATTCCGGTTCAGGGCCACGGTATGCAAGAACCCCGCGAAACAGCTCAAATTGGGCGTATCCCCACCGAGCCAGCCTCCCAAAACGAATTCTGGTCCGAATCTTGGTAGCGCAACTCAGGTTCTTTCTGGCTTGTTCCAAGGCACCAGCGGCCTTCCGCAATCTTCGCGAGGACATGATTGTCGAATCCGGCCTTTTGGACCGGAGATTTGACGGGCGGCGAAGACCAACCGATCCCCATTCTTGTCCCTGCATTCAACGCACTGCAAAATCTCTTCCGGGTACGGCACTCGGCTTCCGACCAGTATCCCCCCGCAAGCGTCGCACTGCTTGCCGCGGCGAAGCTCGGCGTCCGAGAGCATAAGCTGCGCTGGCGGAATCTCGCGAATTCGCTGACAGTGACGACAGATAAACACCCAGGCGCCCTCGACCCCGGCGGGCGCGATTTCAGCGGACGTCCCAGTCACTCTGTCGTAAACGGCCCGCGCCAGCCGTTGGACGGCATTCGCATCCTGATCCACCATCAGCGCGCGAAATTGCCGCCAATTGACGTACAGCGTGCCTGACGGTCTCTCCGCTGCCCCGTCTTCCATCGCCTTCTTGGAGCGGTATCGTTGTGCGCGTTGCTTGGCCGAGCCGAGCCTTGACAATGCGGCCTTCTGCTCCGCTGCAAGCCCAGTCTCCAAGACCTTCACCGCAGCGCGAAGCCGCTCCGAGCGGCGAGGCCGATCTTCCATCGCTGCAAAGAACTCCGCCCGCTCGGCCTTGCCGAGGCACACGCCGACCATCGTCTGCAACGCCACCGTGAAAAGGGCAGGGTCCATCTCGCCGTCAATGACGCGAGATTCAATGGCCCCGACGCCTCCCAGCGCGGATTCATCGCGCTGAGCCCGCTGTGGGACGCCGTCATCGCGCCGCAAGTGCGGGTTCTCCCAAGGGGCCAGCACGCGTCGGCCTTCGGCGTCGATGATCCGGTCGTCAAAAACCAGCCAGCCACGCTGGTTTGACACTTTGTGCAGGACGTCCCTGACCGGTTGCCAATCCGCCGGAAACGCAAGCAGCGCCACCGGATCAAGTTCCGCAATCGCCTTGGCCACCACGCCTGCGACCTCAATCAGAAGCTTGGCCTGCATTTGCTCCAACGGCTGACCGAGCCGCTCTTGACAGTTGGCCAGAGACTCGCCGAGTAGGGTGCCCGAGTCGCGCGCTGGAATTCGTCCCAGGAGCGTCGCGGCACACATCACCTGATCCGATGCGATGCGTTCGTCGCGAGCCACGAACCGCTTGAGTGTTCGTTCGCAAAGGGCGGAATCGATCCATACCGGCGGGCGGGCGTGGTCCACCGGCACATCGCTCACCGCACTCTGCAGCGCCCGTGCCAGATCGGCTCGATCTTGCTCTGTATCCGATAAGGCACGCCGCATGTTCTTTTCGAGCAACTCAATAACTTCCCGCGAATTGCCATCGTGTCGCGCCGACATCGCCAGGGCGACGGTTAGGAGCATGGTCTTGTCGGGCAATCGTCCGGCAGCCTGCAGCCGAGTGGCCAACCATTTGAATGGGATGGGCCGCCGCCGCGCGACTGCGAAACTCAGCAGCAGTGCCTCAATTTCGCCGTGCTCGGCTTGGATTCCCCCAATCAGCACATCCAGCTCATCGTCCGGCAGCGATGTTTCCAGCGCCTCCAGGCATTCCAGGCGGACAAATCTCGGCGCGGTCACCGAGCGGGCCAGATGCTTCAGAAGCTTCGTCCCGCTGCGGATCGGAAATCCCTTCAATGCCGAAAGCATCACGATTTGCGTCGGCCGATCGGCGGGCGCGCAGGCGATTCGCCTGAGCAGTAAGTCCCGACCGGCGGGATTGAGCCGACTGCGACCGCCTTCCACATGCTGAAGCGATCGCCGTGCCAAGCCAACCGCGACGCGCGAGGCCTGAATCTTCCCGGCAACCAGGTCCACCAGGATGCGGGTCGCCTCATTTCCACCGATCAGCCCGAGGCTGGTCGCAATCTCCTCCTGCGCCTCGTCGGGGAGATCGCCGCGGCGAAGCCGCGCCTCAAGGGCGGAAACCGCTCCGAGATCGCGCGCTGCCCCCGTGTCCAGGATTGCCTTGCGAAGCGCCGGATCGGACGATGGGGCCTGGCTCAGAGTCCGCCGGTTCTCTTGCATCGTCTCCCGGCTCAAACCACCCCACAACTCCGCCTCCACCCTTTCCCGCATCGCTGGGTCAAGCAACTCCGTGATCCGCTCGGCCCGCCCTATCTCCGCCGGAACGGTCGATGTGATGCAATCCAGGACAAACTGATCGGGGGATTTGTCGGCGGCGGCCGCCCTGCACAACGCCACCGGATCAAGGCGGGCGAAGATCGACACGCCGACTTGCTTGACGTCAAGGTCGGAGGTCCCGTTGATGCGCGTCCACAGTTCGCAGCGCAACTTCATCATCAAGTCGGGCCGCCGCTCTCCAGTGGGGCAGGCCGCCAGCAGCCTTCCCAATCGATACAGGATCTGCCCGTAGCGGTCGCGCGTTTCCATCCAGCGATCCAGAAGAGCCCGCGCAGCCTTCCCTGCCGCCGATGCCAACCCCACGACAAATTCGAGGATCACCAGCCGCGATGCCGAAAGGAACGCCCGCTCCAGGCAATGGGCCAGCTCCGGCTCGACCAGCGACTCAAAGTGCCTGGCCGCGAAATACTCCTGAAACGTCGCGTGCAGGAACGCCAGGTTCTGGGCATCCCGGTCCACTTGGCTGATGAAACGGCTGGCAGCCACGGCCTCGGCCTGCTCGCCATCCAGCTTGCTCCCCAGTTCCATTGCGGAAAACACATACCGAGGTGCGGATTCGTCAAGAAGCAATCCGAACGACAGTCGGCCCAGACCTGCAAGGGATTGGGCCATGAGCCCCCCACGTTCCGCCGCGACATCCACGATCCACTGGGCCGCGCGTTTGTACAGTTCGCAGGGCGTCCACTCGGTAACCGCGTCGACGCCAGACTGGGCAAACGAACGGGTCAGCAGCGCCAACATGAAGGGATTGCCTGCCAGTTCCCTCAAATCGTGATTGGCCTCGACTTGCTTAAGCAGGTCCGACAGCAACGACTCCCTGCCCAGGGCGGCGAGGTAGCGGCCCGCCAGCGTGTCTCGTCCCTCCCGGCTCAGGCCCGCGAGGTGATAGACCTCGGCCCGCCGACCGATGGCCAGTCGCCTGGGAAAACCAGAGGGACGGGACGTCACAATGGTCGTGAACAGTCGCGCCTCTTGCTCGATGCGTTCCTGGACCCGCTCGCGCCGAGCCGGCGGCACTTCGTCCCAACCATCCAGCAGCAGGAGATAATTCACTCCCTCCCTGGCCGCCCCACGCAGCCAGTTGGCCGCGCCAACGCACTCGCCAGCATTGATCCCCACCGTTTCAAAGAAGTATTCCAGTATGGAACGGCTCGGCGACTTGGCGAGTTCCAGCGAGAATGCGCCGAGGCTCACCACGACCGGCGCCTCATAATCGGCGATCCGTTGCTCGGCCACGCTGCGCGCGATCCATTTCACCAGGGTCGATTTGCCGCTTCCCGGTTCCCCGATCACCACGCAAAAACGGCCGATCCTCGACACCATGCTCTCAGCGTCGATGGCGGCATGCGTCTCCTTCGTAATGCGTCCCTTCACCCGTCGAACCGGATCGGCGCCAGGGTCCGCGCTGGCTTCGATGTGCTCATCGGGGACAGCGAACACTTCGACAAACACTTGATCTATGGGGATTTCGCGCTCGTCGGAGAACGCCAGCTTGAGATAAGCCCATTGTCGTCCCTCGGCAAGCTGCTGGAACCACCTCCGCATGCCCTCACGGCACGCCGTGTGGTCCTGTTCACTCGCCCCAGGTTCCACCGCGACTGCCTGGGATCGTTGCACCGAGTCGCAGTGACCACGGGACACGGCTTGGACGGCTCGCTGCAGGTAGCGGTCTGCGGCCGTCGTTGGGCCGACGGCGGCGTTCAGCAACCGCCGAATGCCAGACCGCATCGCCCCCAGATCAACCGGCGCGCCAATCGCGTAACTGGCCGAAAGATGCGCTGCCACCTCCTCAAGCCGGTCCACATGACTCCCGGGGACCAGGGCCAGGAGCAGAGCCAGCGTTTCAACGCGAAGTTTCAGTTCCTCCAAGTCATCCGGACCCGCCCAGGCCAATGGCTTGCCAAGCTCCAGTGAGCCGAGCAGGATGAAGGCGTGCCGCCAGATTTCAATGACAGAACCGTCGCCATCAGGTCGCATATCATAAGCCTCAAAGGCCATTGCAGCGGGAACCGTCACCGAAATCAACCGCGGGCCGTGGGGCGGTGGGTCGGATCGAAGCATTCTCCGAGGTCTGCATAGCACTGCTAAGATCGCGCCGACAGGCAAGAACCCCGCTCAGACTCGGAAGTCCCATTCTAGCGACCGGTGCTCGCCGTCAAGGAACTACTCCACGAGTACCTGGAGCCTCTTCTCCGACGGTTCCTCCTTGACCGCTGCGCCCGGTCGCTGCCAATTCCTTCCTCTATCGAAGCTGAGGCGGAAATATGGTTGGTACACAACCCCGTGGACCTTCGGTCCCTTGTTTTGCAGGCGTATCCGCCATGTCATCGTGCGCTTGGCATCACAACGTTGCCGTTCCCGCCGCCGGAGCGATACGGGCATGATCAACTCAGGCAACTCGGCCGTCACCGCACGAACGCCGGGGCATTCTTGTCGAGCCAGGCCTTGAGAGCGGAGTGGCTCTCGAATTCGGCCATCTCGATGCTGTCGATGGTTGGGCCGTCTTCCCCGACTTTCCTGATCTCCTCAGCGGTCATCTCGCGGACCCAAAGCACGCGATGCCGTTGCAGGCCGGCATGGGTGAGATTGATCGAGCCTTCGTTCAGCGGCCGGTCGAGGTTGCTGCCCCGGATCAGCACGAGATATACGAGATCGCCGGAGAATTTGAGCAGCAGCCCATCGGAAGGGCTATATTGCCAGTTGCCAAGCCAGTTATAGGGGAACCAGGTGCTGTTGCCGTCCCGGAAACGCAACTCAACCGCGGCGGACACATCTCTCAGGCCGCGCAAATAGCCGAAGGCTCCGCACGAAGCTTCGGCTTCCTCGACCTCCGCTTCCTTCTGCGGCGAAGACGCAGTATGACCGGCCGCCTGGGACTTTCGTTCCAACCGCGCCTGATGTTTGCTGTCGTTGTCGAGCATGGCCCAACCCCTCCTCTCTACATTCCGTCTCGTTCGATGCCCGGCCGCATGATTTCACGTTGCTGCCCCAACGCGGCAGGGCCGCCGGCAATCGTCAGTTGCTTCTTTAGCCAACCCCGCAGGCGAGGCTGCGGCTGCGCCGCCTGGGAAATCTCCGTCGCCGACAAGGGCACGTCCGCCCGCTTGATGGCCTTCAATAGCTCTTTCCGGTCGTCCGTGAATATCTGGGCCTGTTCCTTCCCGCGTGTCAGGGCAACATAGGCCGTCCGCTGGTCAGTCGCGGGGAGAGACTGGCTGGAAATGCCGACGAACACCTTGTCCACGGTCACCCCCTGGCTGGAGTGACTCGTCAAAACATACCCGTGCGTCAGGTGACCGAAATCCCGGTCAATGACCCAGCCGTGATCGACGACGATGTCGCCGCGCTTGGTAAAGCCCTGGACGGACAGAAGCGAGCCATTGCTGAGGCGATGCTTGCCGTCCTGGGTCTTGCCGCCCGCCGTGACCCGTACGCGGTCGCCCACGGCCAGGGCGAACTGCGTCGGCCGGTACGCCTCAAACCGCTTGGCCAGTTCGGTTGGCGGCTTGACGCCCTCGCCAACGATCAGCCTTGATCCCTTGGTGTAGCCCCGCGCATTCTGGTGGAACTGAAGCAGATCGCCCACCTCAAATTCGGTGGGGTCCGCCTTCTGTGCATCGGTCAGGTGAGCGGGAACCCACGCCTTGACGATGCGTTGCTCGCCCAGCTTGCCTTGTGCCTTCAGCCCGGAGCGAATCGCCTCATCAATCAGGTTGGCCTCCGCGTGCGTCGGCGACACGACAAGTGCTGACTTCGGTGTTCCATCCTTCTTCTTTTCAGCCACGGCCGCGAGGTAGGCCTCGGCCAACTGCTGGTTTCGGTCGCTATCCGCCACCTGCTTGATCCAGCCGAGCTTGTCCAACTGCTCGAATCCCTCCTCGGTTCGACCTTCGCTGAGCGCTTGTGCCGCCTTCTTGTAATCGCCACTCTGCCTCAAAATGTCCGTCACTTCGGCCACCTTTAGCCCCGCTTTTTCCTCCAGGAGCTTCAGCGGCTCACCGGCGGTCACACTGCGATGCTGGCGGCGATCTCCGACCAGCACGACCCGAGCGCCGACCGCTTCAGCCACGTCAAACACAGCAATCATGTCCCGCGTGCCGAGTTGGCTGGCCTCATCGACCAGGATGACGCCGTTGCGGGCCGCTTCCTTCATCCCCGAGTCTTGCAGGAACCTGGCCACCGTGTCGGCCATGGCGAAGCCCGCCTCTTCCCGCAGCACTTCGCGGCTGGCCTTGACGGATTGGGCCAGAGCGACCACCGGCCGCTTGGCCTCGGCCAACGCCTCGCCAATCTCCTGCTCCAGCGTCGTTTTGCCCGTTCCGGCCACGCCCCGGATGATCATCACCCGGTCACGCGAGCCAAGGACGTGGCGGACGGCCGCCTTTTGTCCTTCGTTGAACCAATCCCGCGAGCATGGCCGCGTTGGTTCGCCGAGCGGCCGGCAGCGCCCGCGACCCCAGCGGGCGAAGTCGATCAGCTTCGACTCCAGGGCGAGCATTTCTTTCGTCGTCGCCATCGGACGGCCGGCGACCTCGCTGCGGATCAGCGGACGTTCCCGCACCTCGCGTTGCACGTCCTCGACGGTGACGGAACCTATCCCGCGTTTCAGAGCTTCGGTGGCGAGCTTACGTTCCGGCACCACCGCCTCACGCACGAAACTGTGTTCGATGGCATGATCGACTGCCGTTTTCTCGCCGTGCTCTGGTTTAACGGCGGCATGCTCACGGCGATGAACCGCCGCCAGCGTATCCCGTTCCTTCTCGTTCAGGCGACTGTCCCAATGTTTGCGCAAGCCTTCCCAGCCGAGCGTTGAATCCTTCTTCTCCCGCGTCTCGGCCCCGAGTTCCGCCTTGCGATCGGGATCGGTGATGCCGCGTTCTTCGGCCACCTTCTCGATCA